>JBDKUC010000200.1:0-2084 GCA_039679885.1 Thermoguttaceae bacterium
AGGCGGCAGATGCTCTGACCAGTCACCGAGTCGAGGCTGCCGGTCGGCTCGTCGGCCAAGATGATCGAGGGGTCGCCGATGACCGCCCGAGCGATGGCCACACGCTGTTGCTCGCCGCCGCTCAGGGCGTCGGGCCGATGGATCGCGCGGCCATCGAGCCCCAGCCTTTCCAAAAGGCCGTCCAGACGATCTTCCACCATTCCACTCCGCCCATCGGCCAAGACGGGCAGCAGGACGTTATCGCGGGCCGAGAGCGTGGGAATCAGGTTGAAGGCCTGGAACACCAAGCCGATCCGGCGGCGGCGGAAGAGCGTCAACTCGCGGTCGGGCATCGTCGCCAAGTCGCGGCCATCGACCTCGACGCGACCGGCCTCGGGCCGCGTGAGGCCGGCCATCACGTGCAAGAGCGTGCTCTTGCCAGAACCGCTCGCACCCATCACGGCGACGAACTCGCCTCGTTGGATCGTCAGCGAGACGCCCCGGAGGGCCTCGACCGTGGCGGCGCCTTGTTGGAACCGCTTCGTCAGCCGCTCGACACGGAGCGGCGGAGCATTGTTGGCTTTCGTATCACTCACCTTGGACTCCTATCTCGTCTTTTCTGTACTCCTCACGCTCCGCGTGAGGCAACCGTTTCATATTCATGTTCGCCAACGATCCTCACGCGGAGCGTGAGGAGTACGTTAATACGAATTGCCGGAAAGGGCCTCCTGGCCGGCTCGGGTCCAGAGCGCATGCCAAACGCTCCGATTGATGCCATCTCCGATGAACTGGAGGGTTCCGTCACAGAAGCAGGCGTTCACACCGCCGCTATGACGGCTCCGCGCGGCGCTTAGCTTTGCAGAACCACCCGTGAGATCAGGGATCGGGCTATTCGGCGTGAAGCGGCCGTTCAGAGTGGGTCCGCTCGGAGCGCCCCCGCGGAGCCAGAAGCTCAAGCGAGCGCCGTGCCATCCACTGACGCTCACCGCAGCCAGTCCGCCAGCTTCCGCGGCGCTGGCCGCCGCCTCGGTGCATGAGGCCTGCGCGCGGTAGACCTGGATGTCCGGCGTCGATGTCTTGTCAACAGTGTCGCAGGGACCGCGCAACGATTCGGCAAAGGCCAACGTCTGGCTCGTGCCATCTTTGATGTCCCGGAATCCAAGCTTCGCGCTGACGAAACAGATGCCGTTGTTCGGATTGGCCATGAAGCCGAGTTGGCCGTTGTAGGCGTCCGTGCCGTCGCCGGCGTTCATTGCGTAGTTGCTGCCTGCCTCAGAGATATAAGTTCCGTGAGGAAGCTTGACACTATGAATCGCCTTCTCGCTGTCGCTGGGGCAAAGGAACATCGACACCGCCGTCGCGGCCGCAGGCCAAAGCGCCGCGGGAAGATCATCCTTGCCGACATGGCCCATGTAGATCGAAAAATCGATCAACCCCTGAAGATTCTGCTGCTCGCAATAGGGAAGCAGTTTGGCCAACGGGGAATAGTCGGACAAATAGGGGTTCATTCCCGACGGAATCTCGGCCGGCGCAGGCCAACCGGCGTTAGGCAGGCAGCCGGTCGCGCTTTCGTAGTTGTGCATCGCCAGGCCGATTTGCTTCAGGTTGTTCCCGCACTGGGCGCGACGAGCCGCCTCGCGGGCCGCCTGGACGGCTGGCAGCAACATCGCGATGAGGATACCGATGATCGTGATGACCACCAGCAACTCAACAAGCGTAAAGGCCTTGCGTTTCACTGGTCAACTCCTGGCACAGCAATTGTGCTGCATCCGTTATGCAAAGCCACGACCGGTGGTCGCGCCAGTCGTAGGGCGAATGCCAACTTCTCCCCACGGCCCGAACTGCACGCTTCTCGGACGGCTCGAAGCGCGCCATCGCAAGCGGTAACCCGATTGCGAGGGCGCGACCACCGGTCGCGGCTTTCTATTCCCGTGCGAATCGGTCGCGGCTTTCTATTCCTGCGCGACCGCCCGACGCTATTTTCCGGCGGGCCGGCAATAGGACAGCGCCAACAGCGCGAAGGCTGTCGCAAGGTTGGGGTCCCCCTCCATCCATTGAGGATCCGTGTTGACCCACGAGCCGTCGGGCTTCTGCCGCCGCGAAAG
>JBDKUC010000366.1:0-10132 GCA_039679885.1 Thermoguttaceae bacterium
AGATCGAGGCCACCCGCTACACGGAAGTCGGCTACTACGGCCGCGACGTGGAAAGCATGATCCGCGAGTTGGTCGAAAACGCGATCGGCTTGGTCCGCGCCGGCGAGCGTGAGAACGTGCAGGTCGAGGCGCGGCGTCGCGTCACCGAGCGGCTGGTCGATCTTCTGGCGCCGGCGCCGCCCGCGTTTGACGCCATGCACGACAGCCCCGACTCGCCGGAACGCTATGAGCGGACCCGCGAGAAGATGCGGGCGATGCTGGCCGCCGGCGAACTCGAACAACGCAAGGTCGAATTGACCGTCGAGCAGCGGGCGACGCCGATGATGTTGACCGGGGTCGGCATGGAGCAGATGGACATGGACCTGCAGGGCATGTTCGAGAAAATCCTGCCGAAGCATACGAGCCGCCGCGAGCTAACGGTGGCCGAGGCCCGCGAGGTGCTGTTCGAGCAGGAGTGCGATGCGCTGATCAACCAGGAGAAAGTCAACGCCGCCGCAATCGAATTGGCCGAGAACGTCGGCATCATTTTCGTCGATGAGCTCGACAAGATCGTGGCCAGCGAGCAATCGCACGGTGCGGACGTGTCGCGGCAAGGCGTGCAGCGCGACCTGCTGCCGATCGTCGAGGGGACGACCGTGCAGACCCGTTACGGCTACGTGCGGACGGACCACGTCCTGTTCATCGCCGCCGGCGCGTTTCATCGCGCGAAGCCTAGCGACTTGATGCCTGAGTTGCAGGGGCGATTCCCGATCCGGGTCGAACTGCAAGCGCTCGGCAAGGACGATTTTGTCCGCATCTTGAAGGAGCCGAAGGGCGCGCTGACGAAGCAGTACGAGGCCCTCCTGGCCACGGAAGGCGTCGAGCTCTCCTTCCAGGACGATGCCGTCGAGACGCTGGCCGAGTTCGCCTACCAGGTGAATCAGACGACGCAGAACATCGGCGCCCGGCGGCTATACACGATCATGGAGCGGCTGTTGGAAGAACTGAGCTTCGAGGCGCCGGACATGAAACGCGGCCGCGTCGCCATCAACTCCGCGTACGTCAAGGAGAAGTTGGCCCAACTGACCGAAGACGAGGACCTGAGCAAGTTCATTCTCTGACGCTAGCATTCGCTACGATCCCGGACGCCGAGCCGGCCGGCTTGTCGGCCTGACGACGTGCAGCAATCCCGGAGCAGCCGGGCGATCAGCGCGGTCCATCCCGTCTGATGGCTGGCGCCCAGGCCTTGGCCCGTGTCGCCGTTGAAGTATTCGTAGAACAGGACGAGGTCCCGCCAGTGCGGATCGTTGGCCCAGCGGGCGTCGGGGCCGTTGCAAACGCGGCGGCCGTGCTCATCCGGGCGGAAGATACGCGTCACCCTCAGCGCGAGCTCCCGGCCCACGTCGCGCAGGTTCATCAGCCGCCCTGAGCCGGTCGGGCACTCCACCTGCAACGCATCGCCGTAGAAATGGTGATAGCGTTCGAGCGCTTCAATCAGCAGGTAATTCACCGGCAGCCAGACCGGACCTCGCCAGTTCGAATTGCCGCCATAGAGCGAGGTCGTCGCCTCGGCCGGCTCATAATCGACCCGCTGTGGAACGCCGCCAGGCGAACAGACGTAGGGATGGTCCTTGTGGACGCGCGACAGCGACCGAACGCCGAATGGCGAAAGGAACTCGCTCTCGTCAAGCAGGTAGCGGAGCACGCGTTCCAGCCGCGGGCGGGATGGAATGGCCAGCAACCGCCGGCCCTGGCTGCAATGCCCTTGCGGCTCCATATAGGAAAGCGACGCGGCCAGGTCCCGCCGGTTGTCGAGAAACCATTGGAGCCGCTTGCGAAAACCCGGCAGCCGGGCGATCGTCCGGTCGTCGAGGATCTCGACGGCGATCAACGGAATGAGTCCGACCAGCGAACGGATTCGCAGCCGAACCCGGCGGCCATCGGCCTGAAGCTGATCGTAGTAGAAACCGTCGCACTCGTCCCAAAGCCCCGTGCCGCCCAGCCGATTCATCGCGTCAGCGATCGCGACGAAATGCTCGAAGAACTTCGAGGCCACGTCTTCGTAGGCGGGGTCTTCTCCGGCCAATTCCATCGCAACGGCCAGCATCGTCACGCAGTAGAACGCCATCCAAGCGGTGCCGTCGGCCTGTTCGAGCGTCCCGCCGCCGGGCAACTGCTTCGAGCGGTCCAGCAGGCTTACGTTGTCGAGCCCGAGAAAGCCGCCTGCGAACAGATGCTTGCCGGTGACGTCCTTTCGGTTGACCCACCAAGTGAAATTGATCAGCAGTTTCTGAAAGACGCGTGCAAGGAACAGCCGGTCTCGCTCCCCACGGCGCGCGGTCATCTTGTAGACACGCCAGCAAGCCCAGGCGTGGACCGGCGGGTTCACATCATTCAGGGCGAACTCGTAGGCCGGCAACTGCCCGCTCGGGTGCATGTACCATTCGCGCAAGAACAGGATCAACTGCTCCTTGGCGAATTGCGGGTCGATCTCAGCCATCGCAATCATATGGAAGGCCGAGTCCCATGCGGCGTACCAGGGGTACTCCCACTTGTCGGGCATGGAAATGACGTCGCGGTTAAACAGGTGGCGCCAATCGCTGTTGCGGCCGCGCTGACGCCGCGCCGGCGGCTTCGGCTGGGCCGGATCGCCGTCGAGCCACTCGTTGACGACATAGTGGTAGAACTGTCTCGACCAGATTAGGCCGGCGTAAGCCTGGCGGCAGATCTGCCGATCCTCGTCCGAGGCCCCCGATGGCAGCCGCCGGCGATGGAACTCGTCCGCCTCGGCGATTCGTTGGCCCAGGATGCGATCGAAGTCAGGCCCGAACGGCTCATTCGGGGCCTCGTCCGCGGCCGAAAGGCGGAGGTCGACGGTCGCCTCTGCGTGCGCGGCGACGTTCAATTGGTAGTGTGCCGCCGCCTTGGTTCCCGCGGCCGCCGGGTTGACCGCGTCGCGCCGCCGGTCAATCAGATAATCGTGGAAGGCGTCCTTGACGAACGGCCCTTCATTGCGGCTCCAGTGTAGCCGCTCGAAGTTGGTTTCGTTGTCGGTGAACAGCAGCGGCGCCGGTCGGCCAGCCGCGTCAGGTGCGATGTGGAGAAAGAATTGGCCGAGCGTCGTATGTCGGCAGGCGATCACGCCGGGCTCGGCTTGCCGCATTGCCGGTTTGGGCTCGCAGCCTTCGTGCGTGCAGCCCCACGACCAAGTGTTGCGGAACCACAGGGTCGGCAGCAGGTCGAGCGTGGCGGCTTCCGGGCCGCGATTGGCCGCGGTGATCCGGATGAGAATGTCATTCGGCGACGCCTTGGCGTACTGGGCCGACACGTCGAAATAACGTTGGTCGTCGAACACGCCCGTGTCGAGCAGCTCAAACTCCGGTTCCTGGCGGTTGCGACGGCGATTCTCCTCGACAAGTCGCGAGTAGGGGAACTCGGCCTGCGGATACTTATAGAGCGCCTTGAGATACGAGGCCGTCGGCGTGGCATCCAAGTAGAAGTAGCATTCCTTGACGTCCTCGCCATGGTTGCCTTCGTGGTTGCCGAGCCCGAAAAGTCGCTCCTTGAGAATCGGGTCTCGTCCATTCCACAGCGCCACGGCGAAACAGAGCCGGCATTCCCGGTCGGTGATGCCCAGCAGCCCATCCTCGCCCCAACGGTAGGCGCGGCTCCGGGCCTGGGCATGTGGAAAGTATCGCCAGCAGTCTCCGTCGGCGGAATAGTCCTCGCGCACGGTGCCCCACTGCCGTTCGGCCAGATAGGGCCCCCAACGCTTCCAGTTCCGCTCGCGCCGGGCGTCCTCGATGAGCCTGGTCTGCTCGGCGTTCGGTGCGTCCGTTACGGGAACCATGAGACGGCCCCTGCTTGCGACGTAATTCTAGCGTCGCGTGGCCGGTCGAGTAGATGCTGAGTCTGGCCGGTTGACGCTGGCCCGGCGCCCCCTATAATTGCCTTGAACCACGGCCGCTGGTGGCTGCTTTGTTTCGCGCCGCGGTCCACGCCGATTATCAAGATCATAAGGAGAGCCGGAGATGGATAACGTCAAGGAGCTGACCGACCAGAACTTCCAGAGCGAAGTGCTCAGTTCGCCCGAGCCCGTGCTGGTCGACTTTTGGGCCCCTTGGTGTGGTCCCTGCCGGATGATTGCCCCGGTCGTCGAGGAACTCGCGCAGGAGAATCAAGGCTCGCTCAAAGTGATGAAGATCAACATCGACGAGAGCCCCAACACGGCTGCGGAGTTTGGCGTCAGCAGCATTCCCACGCTGATCATCTTCAAGGGCGGGGAGGTCGCCGATCGCTTCGTCGGCGTTCAACCCAAGAGACGCCTTCAGGACGCGATCGATCAGGCGAAGAGCTGAGCGGCGGACCGTAGGACGGATTTCCCAATCCGTCCCTAGATTGGACGGACTGGGAAGTCCGTCCTACGGCGGAACTGGGCAACTTGTTCCGCGATGACCGCCTAGCCAGTTTCTGCCGATTATTCCTAATTTTCCGGCCCACGGCTGCCGATGCCACCTGTTGCGTGGGGGCCGCGCCGTGCCTATCGATCGACCCAAAAGCCTTGTGTACGCGCTCGTCGGCGGCTGCCTGTTGGCCGCCGCGTCCGGTTGTCAATTGCACCGCACCGGACATGGCTTCCTTCTGAGCAGCAACTGGTCGATCGAGTGCGTGACGAGTCCCAGGCTCGCCTTGAAGTTTGACAAGGATCAGTCGCAGTGCCCCGCCGCCGATCCGACCGATGCTCCCGCGACAAAACGGGCCTTCGACCCCGAGTTGTTGCCTTGGCGAACCCGTCTGAAGGGGCGTCTTGCAAACCGGCTCTTCGGCCACGGATCACCGAACGATTCGGCCAGTAAGGCCGGCGCGCCGGCCGACACCGAGTTGGCGATCGCGGCGGCGCCACTGCCGCCACCTCCGGCGGAGCCCAATGACGGGAATACTCAGAGCACGGAACACTAATCACCACCGATCTTCGCTGATTTTCACCGATTAACGTAACGCGGAGATTCGTGTTCCTAAGGAGCTCGCCCTGCCGCCGCTGGAGGGAAAAAGCCCCTTCCCGTTTCGCCATTGCGCTGGCTTTGGCCTGCTCGTGCAGTGTCTCACAAATAACGGTGTGTATCTAGGTGCCATGTCCCACGCTTGCCGTGGGCATGGTCGGACAGCAAACATGCTTGCTGTCTCGCTGCGCTCGCTTAGCAAGCATGGCACCCATATTTGTGTGAGACAGTGCACTCGCGGCCGCTCCAGCCGTTCTCAATCGCCCGCGATGGGGCATTTTCGCCGCCGCCGACGCCAAGCAGCCAATCGCCATTCGGCCGTGTTATCTAGCCTGCCCATCCTGACGGCCGTCAAGCTGGGCAACTTCTGCGGGTCGTATCGGAGGTCATCAAGGCGTCCTTGCTACCGGGCCGATCTATCAACAGTACCGATGCTCGGACTCTGGAATCGTCCGCGCACCCGCGGGGGCCGCCAATGCCGGCCACAAGACAATAGACCACGACTACAACTTGGATGAGACCGCTATGTTGGTCGCTCGGGTAGGGAGAGGCGGTCCGTCCAGATATTGCGGCGTAAATCTCATGAACGATCGACCATGTGCTACGCGGCGACCGCTATCGAGTCGGCTACGGTCCCGCGTCGTCGCCTGCGGTTTCATCCTCTGTGCTTTCTCTTGTGCGCTTGCCGCGGCCTCTGAGCTGCGCGAAACGCCGATCGTCAAGGCCGTTCAGCGGGCACGCGGCGCGGTGGTGAACATCCGCGGCGAGAAGGTGGTGGCCGCCCCCACGGGTTCGACGTCCGCGCCCGACACCGGCCGCCGCGTCAATGGAATGGGCACCGGCGTCATCATCGACTCCCGCGGCTACATCATTACGAACCACCACGTCGTCGACGGTGTCCGCGAGATCGCCGTCACCCTGGCCGACGGACATCGCTACGTGGCCAAGTTGGTGGCCCGCGACCCGGAGACCGACCTGGCGATTGTCCGAATCGAAGCCCGATCGCCGCTGCCCGTAATTCCCATCGGCACTTCCTCGGACCTGATGACCGGCGAGACCGTCATCGCCGTGGGCAACGCCTACGGCTACGAACATACCGTCACCCGCGGCATCGTCAGCGCCATGCACCGGGCCGTGCAGGTGAGCGACGCCCAATACTACGACGACCTCATTCAGACCGACGCGAGCATCAACCCGGGCAACTCGGGCGGGCCGCTCTTGAATATTGATGGCGAAATGATTGGCATCAACGTCGCCGTCCGCGCCGGCGCGCAGGGCATCGGCTTTGCCATTCCCGTCGACAAGGCCATGGCCGTCACCGTGGGGCTGCTGGCCTCGTGCAACGCCAGCAAGGCGAGGATCGGCATGGCGTCGGCCAATTCCGCGACCCCGTCCACCGATGGCATGGTCGTCGGCGCCGTGGAGACGCGAAGCCCCGCCGCCGAGGCCGGGCTCCATGCCGGCGACGTCGTTGTCCGTGTCGATGAGTCCGAGATCCACCGACCGTTGGATTTTCAGCGGGCGATGCTCGATAGGAAGCCAGGTGAGACGGTATCGCTGGCCATCCGCCGCTCCGGCAGTCCGCTCAAGCTGAGCTTGACGCTCGGCGGCGTGGCCGAACAGGGCCCGTCGGATCAGCCCGGCTGGGAGGCGTTGGGCGTTGAGCTGAAGCCGATTTCGGCCGACGAATTTCGCCAGGCCCACCCGAGCAGCCAATATCGCGGCGGGCTGGTCGTGACCCGCGTTCGACGCAACAGTCCGGCCGCCAATCAAGGCATCGCGGCGGGCGACGTCCTGGTCGGAATTCATCTTTGGGAGACGGTCAGCCTCGAGAACGTGACGTACATTCTCAAACGGCCCGACTTCTCCACGCAGACGCCGATCAAGTTCTTCATTCTCCGCGGCGACGAGACGCTCTACGGCTATCTGCCCGGCGGCCCAACGGAGACAGCGTTGCGGTAGCCAGTGGGGCAAGACGTCTGCGTTACGGCCCGCCTCATCCCCGATACGCGGCCGAGCAACGCGGCGTTTCGAATAGGCGGACCTCGCTGACCGGGAATCCGCTGCGGCGGGCGATATCGAAGATCAGCTTGGCGATGTTCTCGGCCGTGGGGCTCCCGTCCATCAGACACAGCGGCTCGCCCAACTGTTGAAGCACCGGGACGGCCGGATCCGCCTTGTCCAGGATCATGCGGTGGTCCAAGTGCTCGTCGATCCAGCCGCTAATGACCCGCTTGATCTCTGTAAAGTCGAGCACCATGCCCGAGCCATCGAGCTCGGGCGCGTCGAAGGTGAGGACCGCCCGGCCATTGTGGCCGTGCAGATGGCAGCACTTGCCGGCGTAGCCGACCAGTCGGTGCCCGTAGCTGAAGTCGATCTCGCGCGAGACGGTGAACATGGTTCGCTACGTTCTCTGCGTTTCCAGTTCGGCCAACCGGGCGGCGATCTGACCGTCGGCCGGAATCACTCCCCGCTGCCGGTCTCCCTCGAACTCGAGCTCCAAATCGCTCAGTGCTTGCTTGATGGACAGCAGAGCGGCAGGCGCGAGACGGTCGACGAACAAAACGCCGTCGAGATGATCGAACTCATGCTGGAACGCCCTGGCGAACATCCCGTCCAACCGGTAGTTGACTTCCTCGCCGGCCAAATTGTAGGCAGAGATGACGATCTTCTCGGACCGTTTCACTGGGGCGAAGATTTCCGGAAAGCTCAGGCACCCCTCTTCGGCCTCGACTGTGCCGCTCCGCCGACTGATGACCGGGTTGATGAAGACGTGTTCCACGCCCTTCTGCGGATCGCCTTCGAGATTGATCACGAAGAACCGATACGGCAGGCCGACCTGATTGGCCGCCAAGCCGACACCCTGCTTGTCGTACATGATCTCGAACATCGTGCGGACTGCGTTCTTGAACTCGCTGTCCACGCGGCGGAGCGGTTTGGAAACGTGGCGTAAGGCAGGATGGGGATATTTCAGAAGTTGCAGCACGAACTCAGCTCCGTCGCGTAATTTACAACACATCGCAATTATAGGCCATTTCGCCCGCGACGCGAAGGGGTCGGGTTGTTCGTAGTTCCGCCTTTAGGCGGCATTTCGAGTGAAATCGCCGCCTAAAGGCGGAACTACGAACGACCACCGCCTAAAGGCGGAACTACGAACGACCACCGCCTAAAGGCGGAACTACGAACAACCACCGCCTAAAGGCGGAACTACGAACAACCACCGCCTAAACGCAGAACTACGAACGACCGCCGCCTAAAGGCGGAACTACGAACGACCGCCGCCGGGGCGGCGATCATTGCGTTCGCTGCTGTTGCGGCGGTAGAATCTCGAGTTCCCGGACGCGGCGCCCGACATGGTCTCGCCGGTGTCCCCGTCAGACCCAGGAATCTTCTGTGAGCGCAGCCGCCATGTCCGCCACTTTCTCGCGACTTGTTCATTTCGTCCAGGGGCATGGTCTCAGAGCCACGCTCGGAGGCTTCCTGCTGGTTGGCGCAGCCATGCTGCTCGGCGCCGATCAGAAGCCCTGGTCGAGCGGAATCAAGTGGAATGAACCCAAGGCGGTCGAGCCGGGCGACAATGGCGGCCCGCCTAGCGACGCCATCGTGCTCTTTGATGGCAAAGACCTCAGCCAGTGGCAAGGCGGCGAGAAGTGGCCCATCGTGAACGGCTACGCCACGGCGGCGGCCAACGAAATCCGCACGAAGCGGGCATTCGGCGATTGCCAGTTGCACCTCGAGTGGGCAACCCCTGACAAAGCGGTTGGCCACGGCCAGGAACGCGGCAATAGCGGCGTCTTCCTGATGGGCCTGTACGAGATCCAGATTCTCGACAGCTTTCAGAACCCTACGTACTTCGATGGCCAAGCCGCCGCCGTGTATAAGCAGCGCCCGCCGCTGGTGAATGCCTGCCGCCGGCCGGGCCAGTGGCAATCGTATGATATCGTGTTCGAGGCCCCGCGGTTCGCCGCCGACGGCAAGCTCCTCCGGCCGGCCTTCGTGACCGTCTTCCAAAACGGCGTGCTGGTGCAGAACCACTTTCCGATCCAGGGCGGCACCGCCGTCCTGTACGACCCGCCGACCTACAAGGCCCACCCGGCCAAACTGCCCCTGTCGCTGCAATACCACTCGAATCCGGTCCGCTTCCGCAATATCTGGATACGCGAGTTGCCGCCTGCCGGCGCCCTGCCGTCGGCGAAAGCATCATGAACGACTCGCGGTCCGTCTTGTTGGTGCAACTGCCGGTTCCGCCGCCCGGGCCTGGCATCCTCGAGGGCAACGAGCCGCTGGCGGCCGCCTATTTGAAGCTCTATGCCCTACGGCAAGAGCTGGACGCATCCTACCAGATCGACGTGCTGCCGCCTTCGCTGGCCAACACACTTGGCGACCAGGGCTTGATCCGCGAGATCCTGTCGCGCGAGCCGTGGATGGTCAGCTTCAGTTGCTATCTCTGGAACATCGAGAGATCGCTCTGGATCTCGCAAAAGCTGAAGGAGTCGCGGCCGGAACTGCTGATCGTTCTCGGCGGTCCTGAGATCACCTCCGACAATCCGTTGGCGCTCGGAGGCGACTTGCGGCCGATGGGCGGCCGGCGGCAGATTGACAACTTGCCCCATCAGCAGGTTGACCTGCTCCACGGGCATTCTGACCACCTGCGCCATAGCACGCCGGTCGATTACGCGATTTTCGGCGAAGGCGAGCAGACCTTCGCCGAGTTGCTCCAGTCGCTTTCCGAACGAAAAGGCGCGACGGCGCTCGGCGCATCCGCCGGGCCAGAGATCGCCGGGCTTTGGCAACCCCGTCAGCCCTCGCCGCCGCCGCGGGCCACGCTGCCCAACCTCGATTCGATTTCCTCTCCTTATGTCGAGGGGATCCTCGATCTTTCCGATTCACGGATGCTGCTCGAAACGGCCCGGGGCTGCCGGTTCCGCTGCCGCTATTGCTACTACCCCAAGGGCGACCGCACCCAACGATGCCTGTCGGCGGAGCAGGTGCTGAGCAACTTGGCCTATGCGGACGCTCACGGTGCGAAAGAGGTTGTGCTGCTCGACCCAACGCTCAACCAACGGGCGGACTTCGTCGAGTTCCTTCGCTTGTTGCGTCGAGGCAATCCGTCGGGCCGGCTGCGGTTTTCTGGCGAACTGCGAGCGGAAGGA
>JBDKUC010000315.1:0-3523 GCA_039679885.1 Thermoguttaceae bacterium
AGGGGACATCGTCCTTTAGCCCGCTCAAGTCCTCATCGGGCGCGATGTCGTGAAGGATGTCGAGAATGGCAACGCGGATTTCGTCAACCGTCATGGTGAAAGCAAAGGTCAGAAGTCAAGGTCTTGGGGCTGCGTGCTTGACTGCCGCGTCGGAGCTCGAGAGCAGCGGCTTGCGTGCGCGTCAGGCGATGGCCCCTAAATGCGTCGAACAATTACCACCGAGTTAATTCCGAGCATCCCGAACGAATTGTTCAGGATGGTGTCGATCCGCTTCGTCTCACGCGGCTGGTTCATCACCAGGCCGGGGAGGTTGCACAGCGGATCCAGATTGTCAATGTTGATCGTGGCGTGGCAAACGCCGTCGTCGAAGGCGGGCAAGTTGCCGGCCAGTTCCAACGCGCCGGCCGCGCCCATCGCGTGGCCGATGAAACTCTTGGTGTTGTTGAACAGCGTGTGGTGGCCGTTGCCGCCCCAGACGCGCCGCAACGCATCGCATTCCTGAGCGTCGCCAGACGCCGTGCTCGTCGCGTGCGTATTGACGATCCCGACGCCCTCCGGCTCCATCTGCGCACGCCGCAAGGCCAAGCGAATACACTCGGATTGGCGGCCTGGATCGGGCAGAACGAAGTCCGTGGCGTCGCTGTTCATCGCGTAGCCGGCCACCTCGCCATAGATCTTCGCGCCGCGGCGGCGTGCGTCGGTCAGCCGTTCGAGCACGAACATGCAGCCGCCTTCGGCCACGACGATGCCATTGCGATCGAGATCGAACGGGCGCGACGCCTTAGCGGGCTCGGCGTGCCGGGCCAACGCGCCTTGGCTGTGGAAGCTCGCAAAGATGCCGAACGTGTGAATGCTCTCGGAAACGCCGCCGCAGAGCGCCAGGTTGCATTCGCCGAGGCGAAGCATCTGAACGCCCTGGATGATGCCCGCGTTGCCGGCGGCGCAGGCGGCACCGAGCGTGTAATGCGGCCCGGTGATGCCGAGATTCAGCGAGATTTCGCCCGCCGGATTGTTGGCCACGGTCCGCGGGTTGTGGTGATGCGACCAATACTGTGTGTCGTAGTCGAAGCCCTTGAGCAGGAAGATTTCGTTCTCGGTCTCGACGTTGCCGTGTTCGGTGACGCCGACGTAGATGCCTACGGCCGAGCGGTCGGTGTTCTCCCAGTCGATGCCGGCGTCGTTGATGGCCTCGTGCGAGCAGAAGATGCCGATGCTGCCCGCCCGCGTGCCGCGGCGAACTTCCTTCCGCTTCTGGTAGCGGAGCTCGTCAAAGTGGCAAACGCCGGCCAACGTGGGGCCAAAGTAGCGGGTCTCGTAGGCCGTCACGCCGCTGCGGCCGTCGAGCAAGGCTTTTCGGAACTCAGGCAGGGAATTCCCGTTCGGCGCGGTCAAGCCCACGCCTGTCATCACAATTCGCTCGTTGTCCGGTCGTTCGCCCGCCATTGTCTGTCGCCCCAAAGTGCCAAGCCCATTAAGGTACTCCGTTCGGCGCTGGTTGGCAAGGTAGGCCAAACGGGGGCGAACTTGGGCGTAACGAGGCCTGCAAAGCCGCCGGGGGCGTTCGTAGTCCCGCCTTTAGGCGGAAGACCGGCTAAAGCCGGAACTACGAACGACGGAAAACGGCCGGCTAAAGCCGGAACTACCAACGCTCACCCGGCCGCCAGGCGGCGTTCGACCTGCCGGATGGCGTCGTCGGTGGGCCAGCGGTGCTCGGCCAGATCGAGCGTGCGGCCGGCGGCCATCCAGCCATCGACCCGTTTCTGGGCCGAAACGACCGTGCTATGGCTGCGGCGGCCGAAGTATTGGCCAATCTCGCTCAAGGCGGCCCGGGTGTGCTTTCGGGCGAGCCACATCGCCAGCATCCGGGGGTGGCTGATGCCCTTCGCCTTCGCCTCGGAATGGAGGCTCGACGGTTCGAGGCCGAACACCTCGCAGACGGCCTTCTCGATGTCGGGCAGGCGCACCACCCTGCTGCCGCGCGGCAGCAGGTCGGCCAACGCCTCCTCGGCCAGGCTGATCGAGATCGGCTCGCTAAGGGCCTCGCTCGTGGCTTGCAGCCGGCACAGGGCGCCCGAAAGTTGACGCGAGTGGGTCGTCAGCCGGGACGCCAAAAGCTGCTGCACCTCGGGCGGCACCTGCAGCTTCATTCGCCGGGCCATCTGGGCGACGATGGCCACCCGGGCGGCATGGTCAGGCGGCTCGATGCCACAGACCAGCCCGCCGGTTAGCCGCGTCGTCAGCTCGGGACCGAGTTCGGCCAATTCGGCGGGCGAGCGATCGGCGGCGAAGACCAGTTGCCGCCCCTCGCGGACGAAGCTGTCGATCGTATGGAGCAGTTCGACCTGCGTGGCCCGTTTGCCGAGGAAGAATTGCAGGTCATCGAGGATCAGCAGACCGACGCCGCGATACTTGCGGCGAAAGCTGGGCAGGCCGCTGCCGCGCAACGCTTCAAGGAATTGCGTGGTGAACTGCTCGGCCGAGAGGTAGACGGTCGTCATCCGCTGATGCGACTTCCGCGCGGCCGTCCAGATGCCCTCGAGCAGATGCGTCTTGCCGACGCTGGTTGGCCCGTGGAACATCAGCGGCGTCACCTGTCCCGGCCGGCGAACAACCATCTGCGCGGAAGCGAGTGCGATACGGTTCGTCTCACCGGCGACGAACGTCTCGAGCGTTGCGAAGCGTCGCCGCGGCAAGGGATCGTCGGTCGCGGGCGCGGACGCATGCCCCGCATCAGATCGCCGTGAGTCAGTCGCGCTCTTGACGCAGGGCCTGAGCAACAGCGTGGCGGCGCCGCCACGGGCTTGCGGCTTCTCGGCGACGGCCAGACGTGCGCTGCTGGCTTCGCCGGCGTTGCCGTCCGCTTCGGCCGGGGCCGCATTCATGTGGAACTCCAGGGCCGGGCAGCGCCCGAGCACTTCGCGGCAGGCGTCCTCGATCTGCCGGCGGAAGTTCGCCCGAATCCATTCCAAGAAGAATCGGCTCGGCACGCCGATCCGCAAGGCGTCGCCGCTGAGGCTGAGCCGCGTCGACGCGCCAAACCACAAATCAAATCGATCTTGCCCGACCTTGCCAGCCAGCGAAGAGCGCAAGGCCGGCACGATCTCCCTATCGTCCTTGGTCAATTCCGCTCATCCTTGGCACGACTTCCATCGGTTGTCCGTCCGCGAAGTCTTGATTCTAGCGACGCTAGCAGTGCTGTCAAACGGGTCGGCGTTGGCCGGCGGCAGGAAATTTCCCACGGCGTTTTTGCGGCAGGAAAAACCCGCAAACACTCGCCACGCCGGCCAAGTTTGGCCGCGAGATATTTCTCGTCGGGCGAAGCCCGCCACCGTGGATAACTTGTTAGGACGCCGTGAGGCACTCGTCGCTAATGCGTCGCAACGCAAGACTTTAGTCCAATGCCTGAAAAAAATCGACCACGCGCAAGCGAGGAAATCACCGGGCGGCATGCACAGGCGGACTGCAAAGTCCGTTGGAGGCGTTCGTAGTTCCGCCTTTAGGCGGCAAATGACCGGCTAAAGCC
>JBDKUC010000014.1:0-5613 GCA_039679885.1 Thermoguttaceae bacterium
TCGTCGGCCGCACCGGTCACATTCTGGGCGAGATCTACCAACAGGTGAATCATCCCGGCATGTTGCTGATCTTTGACGCGGCGAACGTGCTTGTGCAAGGTTTCTCGCCGGCCGACGTCGTTCAGCAATACTTGGCGATGAAGCCCGGATTGGGTTGGATGCACATCAAGGACTACTGCCGGCCAAACGGCCTTTCGAGCGGCGAGGCAAAGCCCGCCGGCCCTGTCGACGAGGAAACGATGAAGAACTTCGTCCCGGCCGATGTCGGGCAGGGTTGCCACGAAGTCATTCTGCGGGATTTCAGCCGCATCTTGCCGGCCGTCGAGCGAAAGCTCCGCCGCCGCGGCATCCCCGGCGTGTTCCTGGATCTCGAGCCGCACCTGAAGGGCGGCGGCCAATTCGGCGGCTTCAGCGGACCCGACGGCATGGGAGTCGCCGTGCGATCGCTCGTCCGCGTCCTCGACTTTATCGGAATCGACTATCACCTCCGCGATTTCGCCGACATCCAGGCCGCGCGGGGGTTCTAGAACGCTTTTTCCAAAGCCGTAGCGGTGTATCCGCCGGGTGACATGCCCATCACTTGTCGTGGGCATGGGGAAGCGGCATGCATGATCTCTCGCTGCGCTCGCTTAGCTCTACTGCACAAAATTCACCACGCGAACACAGAGAACACGGAAGGAAAAGATTAGTCAGAACGATAGGTTAAGAAAACACAATCCCCTTCGTGCAAGGGAAATCGTCAGCCGCACGGCCAGTCGTCGGCTGGGGCAAACGGCTTTTCGGCGTCTTCCGCTTGTTTCCGTAGTTCTCCGTGACTTCCCTGTCTCCGTGGTGAACCATTTTCGACCGGTAACTTGCGCAGTAGCCAAGTCACCACTTGTTTGCGACACTACACACTAGAACTTCTTTCCGTCGATCGCACGGCCGTCGTTCCGGCTGCCGAGATAGCGATGCACGGTGGCGTCGACCATGTAGCTAATCGTCGGCACGGAGCCATCGCACAGGGCGATCATGCAGCCGTTGGCGTGGGCGCTGCCGAAGTTGTACCAGTAGTTGTCGGCGCCCGGGGTGTCCGGAAATGGCACGAGATTGTAGACGCCGCTGCGATCAAAGGTCCACCGGACGGTGTCGGAATCGATGCCCATGTCCCATTCCTGATCGTCGCAACCGCTGAGCCCATCGGCGTAGTGGTCGGGATTCAGGCACCTTTCACCGACCAGGTAGGTGTTGCTTGCGCCGTCGTTGATTTGCGCCATGGTCAGCCAACTGTGAAGATAGACCGTGCCGGTTGCCGATCTGTCGCCGTTGGCCAGGCCAGCCCAGTAACTGGCGGTCCACGAGGAGGTTGTGCGGCCGACTTGGCCAATGGAAAGCGAGCTGGGGCTGGTTCCCCAGTCGACGGGCAACATGTTGTCGCCGCAGTTGCCGGCATAGTCGGCGCGAGCGACCTTGTAGTTGTTGTCGGCTCGGATGTCGTAGTTGATGGGCTTCACAGTCGACATGTTGGCGAACGGGTAGAGGACGGCCGGCCGACGACTCGGACAGTTGAGCGCCGACAACGGCGTCGCGGCGGTGCGCGCCCGGCCCGCCCGATTGTTGTTCAATCCGAGGTCGTGCAGCGCCTGCTGCTCCATGAACGGAAGGCAATTGAAGATGAACCCGCCCGGCTGCGTCCGGGAATCGAAACCGCAGTCGGGATCGCCGGCCCAAGCGGGCCCCCAACCGCCTGCGGGCAAGTGCCCTTGACTCTGCTCGTGATTCAACGCCGCCAAAGCCAACTGCTTGAGGTTGTTGCGGCACTGCACTTGACGGGCCGCTTCGCGGGCGGCCTGCACCGCCGGAAGCAGCAGCGCAATCAGGATGCCGATGATCGTGATGACCACCAACAACTCGACCAACGTGAACGCCCTTCTGCATCGTGCGGCTTTCATGCGATCACCTCGGGTTTCACCAATCGATGAACGGAATGAACAGAGCGAGCGCGCTGGATCTCCATTCATCGTTTTTCTTCCTTCGTTGGTTGGAGAGCGTCAGGCCGTGGAGGATCACCGGCGACGAACATCTCGAGAACCTCGTTGGCCGCAAGGGCACGGAAAAAGACCGCGACTTCATCAATCCATCCCGAATATTCGCTGTTCGCCGTCTGGCAGTTGGCTCCCAACCAGACGGGCGAGCTCGTGACAGGCTTCGGCTGCGGCACGCCCTGGCTCACCGCCTCCAGCCGGCCATCAATGTAAAGGCGTTTCGAGGCGCCGTCGCGGCCCGGCTCGAACACGCCAACCGCGAGATGCCAACGGGCTTCGCCAGTTGGTGATTTCGCCGTCATGCTGTGGAAGTCGGCATAAAGGACTCGGCCGGTGTCGAAGGCGATCCGCCGGCCGCTGTTCTCGTATCCCTGCAGCCGCCAGTCGATGTTTCCCTTCGCGACGAGCGTCAAGAACTCCGCCGAAGACCGTTCGCTCTTGAACCAGACCGCCACGGAAAAAGGTCCGTCGAAATGGAATCGGTCTGGCTGGGGAAGCTCGACATGGTCCCGATATCCCGGCCCGAAGAACCGCAGCGCCAACTTGCCTGGGAAACGGCCTTCGCTCCAGCGAGGGCCGACGATCTGGCCGTCCAACGCGTCGCCAGAGGCCGCCACGTTTGGCAGAATGGACATGTCGCGTGTCGAGTCACGGCCCCGCGTCTCGAACGTGTAGTAGGCGACCAACGCGGGATCCGTGCGGAGCCTTTGGCTATATGCCTGCCAACGTCGGAAAGGCTTCAGCCGCTGCTGCTCGACGAACTCGGCCAAATGCCCCGGGTGAACGGCAACGTTTGCAGGATTGAAGTGACCGCGGGTTAGCGTTGATTGTTGGCCAACGCCTCCTTTCACCACGCGGGCAGACTCCCCGGCGACGAGTTGCATGATGTCGGCGGTCTGTGGAGAATCACGGTTCGCGTCCGCGACCCGACGGACCTCGATCTTGCCCTGCAGCACGTGAGCCGCTGCCACTCCGTCTCCATCGACCTCGACGCCGAACTCGGTGCCCAGGTCGGTGACAATCGCCGTGGGCGTCTGGACCGTGAAGACCTGAGCGTCACTCTTGCCTGCACCACTCTTGCTGCCCGCCGCGCGCTTCTCAACTCGCGCGGTCAGCTTGCCCCGCGTGAGAAAGCCGCTGTGAGCCGACTGGGCCTCGTAGACGCAGGGGCCTTCCAGAAGCACGGTCGCCCCATCGTCGTAGACAAGCTCCACAAAGCCGGAGGCCAGGGTGAACTTGCGTCCCAAGGGCACGGCCGCTCCAGGCAGCAGCGAGTCGTGCTCGATCGACCGGCAATTCGCCGTGCCGCTGATGTGGCCGATGCTCGTTGGCTGCGACGGAGCGAGGCCGTTGTCGGAACCTCCTGCGTCCGTTGATTCGCTGCCCTTCTTTGTCACAACAACGTGGTTGTCATACGAGACATGCAATGCCCAGCCCAGCAGAATTCCGAGGGCCAGAATCGCCGCCGAGGCGGCGTAGGCAAATAGCCAGCCGCCGGGCGCAAAGCACGCGGGTGATCGAACCGGGCCAGTGACGTCAACGAGCACTCGCGGGCCGTCCTCGCCCAATCGCGACGGGAGATCGACCGCGTCCGTCAGCGGATTGCTTTCTCGCTCATCGTTGCCATAAGCGACGCGATCCAAAGCGGCCAGGTAGTGCAGATCTCCTTCGAGCGTGCAATAGCGGAGATAAAGCCGCCGAGCCTCGTCGCTTTCAGACAACACAGCTTCAAGCCGTTGATGTTGCTCATCGCTCAGCGCGTCGGTGCATGCCGCGTCACACAGTCTGCGAAGCTCATCAGGCGATAACTGTGGAGGCGTCATTGCGGTTCCTCCACGTCGCGAGGATGCTGTTGGCGAGCGATTGTCCGATCGACGCACCGCAGCAGCGCGCGGCGTATCCGGCTCAGCGAATCGTACACCGACTGCGGCGATCGCCCAAGCTGCTCGGCGGCCTCGCGAAAAGTCTTCGCAGCTCCATAGCAAAGGTCGATCAGTTGGCGGTCGCCTCTGCCGAGGCCCTTCATGCAGTCGATCAACGCATCGTGCTGCAGGCTGGTGTCTTCCGCCATGGTCGCCTGCAAGGCCGCAAGCTCTTCCTGAATGGCCAAGCTGAAGCAACGGCGACGGCGTTCCCTCTTAAGGAAATTGGCCGCCCGGAACCTGGCAATCGTACACGCCCAGGCAACGAAGTTCGTTCCGGGCTCGTACTCCCGGAACTTGCTCCACATGACCAGAGCGGTGTCCTGGTAGAGATCTTCCGCATCCTCCAACCGACGGACCAAGGCGTAGATATAGCCGAACAGAGCCGCGCGGTGCTGCGTCAGCAACTCGACAAATCGTTCGTGGCAATGAAGATCAGGCACGGACGTTCCCGCAGTGCAGTGTCCTTCTATCCTACCAATCTCCCGAGCGCGGGAAACCTAGGCTGGAAAATGCGAAAAAAGATCCGCGGCGGGAGTCAAGGGGCTAACGTTTCGGTCGAGTGACCGGAGGGGGGGAGCGGAGGATTGCAGAGTCGTTCGTGAAGTCGCCGCCTGAAGGCGGAACTACGAACCTTACTCCACTCGCGGCAAGGGGCGGATGGCCGGGTTCAGCGGCGGCGGCATCGGCGCGGCCGGCGGCGACGCCGGGCCATAAGTGATGCCAGGCAACGATGGGACCGGATCGCTTGCGCCGGGCGGCGGAAGACGATGCGGCGATGGCTGGACGGGCGGTTCCCCGGGGAACGATGGATCGTCGCCTGACGGGTTGCGCGGACCGTAACTCACCGGCCGGCGTCGCGCCGGGTCGTCGGCAATCCGCACGCCAACGTTCATCGGGTGCTCGGGCAGTCGCGCCTGCGCGGTTGTCCGGTGCAGATACTCGATCCACCGCTCGGCCGGAGCCATCGTCGGGTCAGCACGGAGGGCCAAGACGAAATGCTGCAGCGCGCCCTGCGTGTCGCCCTTCTTATTGAGCATGTAGGCCAGGTTGTAATAGGCCACAGCGTCCTTGTAGACGTCGCGAAGTTGGCTGAATGCCTCGCGGAGCCGGTTCTGATCGACCAGCACCATGGCGATATTGTTGCGGTAGCGTGGGTTCTTCGGGTCGAGGCGGATCGCCCGATTCAGGGCCGCGATGGCCTCGTCCGGCTGCCCATGTTTGGCGCAGAAGAGCCCCATGTTGTTGTGGACCGACGCTTGAAGCGGATGCAGATTGGCGGCCTGCTGGTAGAGCTGCAAGGCCTCGCGGGGCCGGCCGACCTGATCTTGCAACTGGGCGTAGCCAAGCAGTGCGGCCAGATTCCGTGGGTCCAGCGTCAAGGCGAGCTTGAAGTGCTCCTCGGCATCGGCCGGTCGCGACTGCTCCATGTAGTAGCGGGCGACGGCGACGTGCAATTCCGGCCCGACTTTGCCGTTATTCTGGAGCGAGATCGGGTCGTCCTTGGAAGTGCTCGGCGTCTTCGCCGCAGGCTTGGGCTTGACGAAGCTGCTCAGCTTGTCGGTCCAAGATTGCCCATTGGCCGGCGACGTTTGTTGGGCCAGCGCGTCGCCGGGTGCAGCGAACGCCGCAACCATCCCCAGGCTGAGGATGGCCAACGACAGCAT
>JBDKUC010000155.1:0-20850 GCA_039679885.1 Thermoguttaceae bacterium
GCTTTTGCGGCCAGCACCGCAGCGTCCGTCGTGTCGTGCAGGGCCTGCTGCTCCAAGTAGGGGAGGATGTTGTAGAAGAATCCGCCCGGCTGACGGCGGCCGAATCCACACTGGGGTTGGCCGAGCCAGGTGCAGCCCCAACCGCCGGTAGGGAGCCAGCCGTTGGCTTGTTCGTGGTTCATGGCGGCCAGGGCTTGCTGCTTGACTCCGTTCCGGCATTGGGTCATGCGCGCGGCCTCTCGGGCGGCTTGGACGGCCGGGAGCAGCAACGCGATCAGGATGCCGATGATTGTGATGACGACCAGCAGCTCGACGAGAGTGAAGCCGAGCTTCCGTTGATGGCCGACGCACGAAGAGAATTGCCCCATGGCGGTGTCCCTCTGCCCAACAGGAACGGTGGCCGCTATCGCTACGAAAATTTTAAAAAGCTGCGAAGCGGCGGACGCCGACCGTCCGCCGCTCCGCTGTCGAAAGTTGCTACTGATTAACCTCGTTTACGCCAAGCGTAAGCAACAAGACCCACGAGACCGGCGGCCAGCAGGGCCAGCGTGCCGGGCTCGGGAACTTGCGACGGCGTGGCCGTCAGGCTGAAGGTGTCCAGCATCGGGCTGCTTCCGTTGCCGACGTAACCGCCGAAACCGACGGCCTTAATCACGGGGTTCGAGCCAGCCGCGTAGGTGACCGAACCCAAAGACGTGGTGTCGACGAAATAGGAGGCCACCCACTGGGCGTTCGACGTATCCAAGACGACCTTCAACGTGTGCCAGCCGTCGACGAGCGAGAGCGAGCTGTTGTAGGTGATCTTGGAGTCCGTGAAGCTGCTAGCGCTAGTGGAAGCGTATCCAATCTTGTAGCTAGAGGCCATCGGATTGTCGACGATCCAGGTCTGAGCGGGCGTATAGAACGCCGCGCTCGTGCTGGGCACGCCCGAAGTCGCGTAGGCGAAACCGAGCCCGAAGTACTGGCTCGTCGCCGCCGACGAATCGTTGCCCTGGTACATGTAGAGCTTTGCCGACAGCGTATAGACGCAGCCGGACTGGGGCGTCAGCGGCAGCCAAGCGTCCGAGTGGGCGGGGTTGCCGTTGGTCGTGTAGGCGCGGCCGCTGATGTAGTTGTCGGACCAGCCGCTGCTGGCGGTCCAGCCGGCGCCGGCGGTGGCGCCGTAGAGGCCGCTGGTGACGTCCAGCGGATGGTTGCTCAGCAGGACGTTCGAGCCGGTCGAGTTCGTGAAGGCGTCGCTGTAGAGCGTGATCGGGTCGGCCTGCGCGACGGCGACCATGCCAAGCATGATCGCCAGGACAGGAAGAAATAGTCTCGGTTTCATCAGATGCTCCGTGAAGATCAAACGTCAAGAAAACGCGCCGCCCTCTCCCGTGCGGGAACGGGAGAGGGGGCGATCGATGCAAAGTCAACTAGCGCTTGCGCCAGGCGTAGGCCAGCAGGCCGACGAGGCCGGCGGCCAGGAGGGCCAGCGTGCTCGGCTCGGGAACGCCGGCGTAGCGGTTGCTGCCGCCGAGGGCTGGGTAGTAATCGCAGTTGGCATTTTGGCTCGACTTCGCGCAGGCGATCCAATTGAAGGCCGGCCCATTGGCGCCCGTGCCAATCGCCGAAAGCGGGATCGCAAATTCGAAATCGATCTTGTAACCGCTGGCGGCGCCGGTCTCCGTGGCATAGCTGGCGGTGGTGCCCCAAGCCAAGTTGGTCGCGCTGCCCCAGGCGGAGCCGTTCCACGTCGCATAGCCGATGTAGTACGAGCTGCTCCGATAGTAGATGCCGGTGATCTCAAAATTCACATTGCTGAGCCCTTCGACAGTCGTGCCCGTTCCGCCATTGAGATTGTCCGAGGCAATGTAGATCGTTGAGTTTCGTGCGGTCGAGCCACCGGCGTTTACGGTAGCAGAACCCGCGTTGTTGTAATGGACATAGACGTAAAGGTTGTTGGCGTCGTGGCCCATCTGGATGTTCTGCCAATCGGCAGATGGGTACATCGTGTTAGCGGGCGTGTTGTCAAGCGTTGCATCGGCCGCGTACTCGCCGCCGGTGAAGGCGGTGGAACTGTTGGCTGCAAGGGTCCCGCCGTTGGTGATGAACGTCGGCGCGGTCGCCAGCGGGTTCCAGATTGTCTCGGCATGCGCCGCGGCGGCCAAGCTGCCTAGAATGGCAATCGCTGTCAGAAAAGTTGCTCTTCGCATCATGGAAGTCTCCCGAAGTAAAAAGTGTGTAGTGCGGTGCATCCTCCTTGCAACAAATGGGGTCCTGTTAATCAACGCCTTTGGCATCCGCGCGTCGATGCGCGAGCTTCGAGGCCCAAGAACGCTCCCCTCCTAATCTCCTCCCTATTGTCTTCAATGTCGTTGTTTTTTGCAAACGCCTCCTTTCAGTTTCCCGGGCCTGTCATTTTAATCGCGGGATCGCCGAGGACGACCCAGTCGCCGACGATCGCGTCTTTGGTGCCTGCGTAAGGGCTTGCGGCCCCGCCGTCAGTGGCAACCAGCGTCAAGAACCGGTCGGTCGGCCGCAGGTCCACGTCAACCGCGATGGGCCCGTCTTTCGGCCGCATGGCTGCCCGGCTGAACCTGGGGCGGCCGTCGACAAGGACGCGGAAGTCGGCCAAGCCGTCGACGTCGGGCCGCCGGGTGCTGGCGTCGCCTATGCCGAGGACGGCGTGGAACTGCGTTGGTGCGCCGTCAGGGTAATTCCGCCGAATCGCTCGAAGGTCGAACGTGATGCCGACGTTCGCATGCAGGCCGAGAAGGCCGCGTCCGGCCGGCGTGTACTGCCGCATGGGACCGATGGCATGCATCCAGCACTTCTCCCCGCGGGGAGGCGTGCCATCTCGAAGCTCAGCCGCTCGGACCCAGATCGATCCCCAGCTTTGCCCACAGGTGCGCGGGAATTCGGAGAACTCGTGGCCGGCCGAATCGGTCACCACCGGCCGTTTCGCGCCGTCGGGCACGAAGACGCCGTCGATCATCGGGTGCCAAGTGACCGGCCGGTATTGATGGTCGCCGTCACGATACTTGGGCACGAAGAGCGGGTCTTCGAGGCCAGTCGCCGGGTCGATGCCCCGTTCACGGCCGCCGCGGACGCCGTTGCCGCCGGCCACGACATCGAGCAGATCGATGAACATCGGCGCCTTGGCGAGTTGGCGGACGAACACGGGCCGGGCATCGGAGGCGGAAAGTCGCCGCAGTTCGAGCTTGCCCCGTGCCGTTTTTCCCACGCGCACCATCTCATCGGATCGCAACACGGCGGGCGGATCGGGGCTGTCGGCCGCGCGGACCTCGACGGTTCCCTGAAAGACCTGCGAGCGAGTCTCGCCTGACGGGGCGACCTCGACGCCGAACTCGGTGCCCAGATCCGTGACCGTGGCCGTGGGGGTGCGGACGATGAACTTAGGCGGCAGTGGGCGACTGTCACCCGCCGACTGCCGGCTGCCGACTGCCGACTGCCGACTCTCAACTGTCGACTCCACTCGCGCGGCAAGCTTGCCTAGGGCGAGAAAGCCCCCGGCGGGCGAGTCGAATTGGTAGTTGCACGGCCCCTGGAGAACGATTGTTGCGCCAGTCCGGTAGGTGATTTCGACCAGGCCGGAGGCAAGGACGCACGATTGTCCGGGGGCGATTTCTGCGCCGATCGCCGCGGCAGGCATGTTCCGCCAGCGGCAGTCGGCCATCGCCGTGATCCGGGCGACGTGGGCGACATCGCTGCGAGGGGGCCGGGATGTCGGCCCAGGCGCCGCGGGCGCGTCGTGGGCGACTGGACCTCGGCCGGCCGGCGCGTCGTCACGCAGCGAGATTTTCCAGGCCAAGGAAATCAGCACGGCGGCGCCAAGGATCAACGTGGCGGCGCCGTACGAGAACAGCCATCCGCCGGTCAACAGCGACGAGCCGCCCGCCGGAGACGGATCGATGACAATGGGAGGAACCAAGGGCGCGGACGGCGACGCGGAAGACGCCGCGAGAGGTTCCTCGGCCTGAACATCGAGATCGGCCGATTGCCGCTCTTGCTCGACCACGACGTTGTCGCCGTTGGCCTGCTTCCACTGAAGCTGGGCGTGGAGGTTCATGAAGTCGAGGTAGTAGGTTCTGGCGGCGGGATCATCGGCAAGGAGTTCCAACAGCCGGGCCAGACCGGCATCGTCCAGTTGTTCGTCGGCTAGCTCGCCGAGCAACTGAGTCAGTTCAGAAATTGTTTTCGGAGACTCCGGCACTATCGGCTCCTCCCGGCCACCTGTTTGCGTTGGATGCACTGCAGGAGTGAGTGGCGGATCCGAGAAAGGGTGACGGAGACGACCGAGGCGGTCTGCCCAAGCCGCCGGGCGATCTCTTGCACCGATCCGCCTGGCGCGTACCGCTCGCGGACCAGATCGCGGTGCGGGGGCGAGAGTTCGGCCATGCAGTCGTCCAGTAGCCCGGCCACGCCGTCTGGGGCTGCCGTTCGCTGTTCGGCCTGATCGGCCAGGACGTCGAACAGCCCATCGTTGAAGACATGGCGGTCACGGTGATGATCGCGATGATGGGCGAGGACCTTGTAGCGGGCGATTTTATACGCCCAGGCTAGAAAATTGGTCCCATCGGCATACTCCTCCCAGCGTCGCCAGAGGACCAGGTTCGTGTCCTGGAGCACGTCGTTCGCGTCGTTCCGGTTGGGCAAGAGCGAAAGGATGTATCCATAGAGCGCCGGCTGGCAACCGGTCAGGTTGCGCACGAACAACTCCTGTGAATCCTTAGGCTTCATGCACCGTACCTACTGATTGCCGAAAAGACGATGGCCACCGATTAGAAGGGCTCTCGCGCTTGTCGGAACGGAAGCCCCCGGGAGGAGATGCTCGGTCGCCGACAAACGACCGCTCCCCAGGCGGCGAAGGTAAACGCCCAGGGAACTGCAGTCGCGGGAAAAGCGTAGCGTTTTATTTTCCCCGCGACCGCAGCCCCAGGGCGTTTCCTGGCGATACTGTTTCCATCATTCGTATTCCACAAGCAACCTTCATCTTAACAAAAAAACGAAAAAGACTAAGAATTGGGGCAAAGTCGGCGGAATTTGACGGCGGGTTGTTTCGTTCCCCCAATTGCGGTTGGACGCCGAAACGTGAGCTAACCTTGAGCATGAGCGTGAAACGGAGTACATAGCATATATGAGCATCGAGCAGACGCTGGACCCGCAACTGATCGAACAGACCAAACAGCAAATCCGCGCCTTGGTGGCGGAGATCGCCCAGCTGTCGAAGACCGACGTCGCGCCGGAGGAGTTTTACGGGCAATTTTTGCCTCGGGTGGTGTCGGCCCTGGCTGCGGTGGGCGGCGCCGTTTGGACGCTGAACCCGGAGGGCCAGTTGGCCCTGCAGTATCAGGTCAACATCCAGGAAACCCATCTCCGCGAAAGCGAAGAGCATCAGGCTCAGCACGCCAGGCTGCTCTACAAGGTCCTCTCCGACGGCGAATCGCTGATGGTGCCGGCCCGCTCGGGGCCGGGGGCGGCGGCTCTGTCGCCGTCGGCTGGCGATGAAACGCCTGCCGCGAACCCGACCGGCTTCCTTCTGCTGTTCGGCCTGTTGAAGACCGACCTGGAAACGAGCGGGCTGGTCGAGATCTTTCAGCGAGCCGACACGAGTCCGGCGACGCAGCAGGGCTACCTGCGGTTCCTCGGTCAGATGTGCGAACTGGCCGGCGACTTCCTGAAGAGCCATCAGTTGCGCCACTTCTCGCATCGGCAGACGCTTTGGACGCAGCTTGAAGACTTCACCCGCATCGTGCACGCCTCGCTCGATCCTCGCGTCACCGCCTACACCGTGGCGAACGAGGGGCGACGGCTGATCGAATGCGATCGCGTCAGCGTGGCCATCCGCAAGGGAAACAAGTGCAAGATCGAGGCGGTCAGCGGGCAAGACCTGTTCGACAAGCGATCGAACACCGTCCGGCTGCTGGGAAAGCTGGCCACGGCTGTGGTCGCGACGGGCGAGCCGATCTGGTACACCGGCGAGACTCGCGACTTGGCCCCGCAGGTCGAGGACGCCGTACAGGAGTACGTCGACGAGGCGCATTCGAAGACCGTGGCCGTGCTGCCGCTGGTCCGAGCAAATGTCCAAGAGGAAGATGATCCGACGAAACGCGAGGAGCCGGAACGACCGATCGGGGCGCTGATCGTCGAGCAGATCGAGGATAGCCGTGTTTCCGCCAGCCTGATGCAGCGCGCCGACGTGGTCCGCCAACACAGTTCCGCCGCGCTGGCCAATGCGATGGAGCATCAGAACTTGTTCCTGATGCCTGTTTGGCGGGCGTTGGGCAAGACTCGATGGGTCGTCCAAGGCCGCACACTGCCGAAGACGCTCACGATCGCCGGCGCGGTGGTCGTCCTCCTGCTAATCCTGATCTTTTGGCCGGCGAAGTTTACGTTGGAGGCCAAAGGGACGCTGATGCCGATCGATCAGCAGCACATCTTCACTACGATCGACGGGGAGGTTGAGAACCTCTATGTTGCGCATGGCGACAAGATCGCCAAGGATAAGCTGCTGCTGAAGCTCCGCAACACGGATCTCGGCGTGGCGATGCGGGAGGCCGATGGCAAGCTGCGAAGCGCCAACGAACGGGTCGGCATGATCCAACGGGCGTTGGCCGGGCGGCTGAGCGTCGAGGAGCGGCTGAAGCTCGAGGGGGAGAAGGCCGAGCTGCGCGAGACGATCCGGTCGCTCGAGGAGCAGATGGCCCTTTACCGGGCGAAGCAACTCCAACTGAACGTTCGCAGCCCGATTGCCGGCCAGGTGCTCACGTTCGACTTGCAATACCGACTGCTGCACCGGCCTGTGCAGCGTGGTCAGGAACTGCTGCGAGTGGCCGACACCAATGGGCCGTTCCAGTTGGAGCTGCACATGCCGGAGAACCACATCGGCTACGTGGTCCGGAGGCAACAGGCGGTGTACGACCGATTGAGAAAGACGTTGGAGGGTCTGCTGACGGAGGACGCCCACGCGAAGGCGCCCGATGCGGCCGCCGAGGATGTCGACAAGACCGTGAAGGACGAGTTGGCGAAGGTGTCCGACGAGGGGCTCCGCACGAAGATCGACTCGATCTACCAGCAGCGTTTTCGCGCGGCGCTCGAGACGGTTCGCAAGGACGTGACCGACCCGGCGATCGGGGCGAAGCTTGACGCGGTGCTGCACGAATCGACCTACGAGGGGCAACTGGCGAAGCTCGACGCGATCATCAAGGAGTTGAAATCGCCGCCGGCGGGGCCGGTCGACAATGTGCCCCCGCAAAGCGCGAAGCCAGCCGAGACTCCGTCGGGGCAGGGCGCCAACCCGCCGCCACAAAGCGCGAAGCCAGTCGAAACTCCGGTGGGGCAGGTTGACAACCTGCCGCCACAAGCGGCGCCGGACAACAGCGAATTGATCGGCAAGCTGGAATCGTTGCGTCCCCTTCGCGCCGAGGACGACCGCCTCGAGGTGAGCTTCATCTTGGCTACCGAGCCGAGCGTCACGCACAAGGGCCGGATCCATGAGATCGCCCGCAGCGCCGAAGTCCGCGGCGACGAAGGGAACACGGTGCTCATCAAGGTGTGGGAGGTTGACAAAGCCGCGATCGGGCGGGCGGCGCTCAAGCCGGGCGCGAACGCCACCGCGAAGGTCGATTGCGGCGTCCGTCCGCTAGGCTACGTGCTGCTGTACGACCTGATTTCGTGGATGCAGACGTTCACGTTCAGGTACCTGTGAAGCGGCTTGGAAGTAGCGATGCCCCGTTTCGGCATCGAATCGGACGATTGATCGCTGATTGAAAACGCGGTCGTAGGTTATGCTTTAGCATAACACAAAGCGTTGTGGTTTACTGTGTTATGCTGAAGCATAACCTACGCGTTACTTGTACTGGGGCGGCATCGAATCGGGCAATTGCCTGCTAATTGAAAACTAAGCGAAAGGTTTCGCCATGAATCGCATATTGGTTGTCGCCCTTTGTCTTGCGGTCGGGTTTCCGCTCGTCGCGTTTTGCGCGGACGGCGAGGTTCGGGCAGCGGATTCGTTGATGCTAAACAACTGCCTGCTGTCGTTGTCCGAGGAGGCGCAGGTGCCGGCCCAAGAGGCCGGGGCGCTGGTGAAGATTCCGGTCCGCGAAGGGCAGCAGGTGGCCGCCGGCGAACTGCTGGCCCAGATCGACGATCAGATCCCGCAGAAGCAGAAGGAAGTGGCTTACTTCAAGTTGAAGGTGGCCGAGAAGCAAGCGACCGACGACGTTGACGTCCGCTATGCTGAAGCGGCCTACTGGGTCGCCAAAAAGAAGCTGGACAAGTACGAGGAAGCGAATCACAAGACGCCTGGCACGATTCCCGAGACGGAAGTCGATTTGCAGCGGCTGGAGCGGGACAAGTTCCTGCTGTCTTGGGAAAAGGCCAAGAAGGACTTGGCCGTCGCCGCCTTGCAGAAAGAGGTGAGCAAGGCCGAACTGGCGGCGGCCGAAGTCGGCGTCACGCGGCGGAAACTCACCGCCCCGTTGGATGCCGTGGTGGTCGAGTTGTCTCGCCATCAGGGCGAATGGGTGCAGCAGGGCGATCCCGTGATGCGGTTGGTGCGCATCGACCTGCTTCGGGTCGAGGGGTTCCTCAACGCCAGCAAGTACCGGCAGTCGGAGATTCAAGGCCGGCCCGTGCAAGTCGTCGTGACGCTTCCGCACGGTCAACGCGAGACGTTCACCGGCAAGATCGTTTACGTCAAGCCGCTGGTCGAGGCGGGGGGCGACTTCCTCGTCCGCGCCGAGGTCCAGAACCGCAAAGACGGCGGGGCGTGGCTGTTGAGCCCCGGCATGAGCGCGGAGATGACCGTCCAGCTTAAATGACGAAGCCCGAAGTCCGAAATCCGAAATCCGAAGTCCGAAATCCGAAATCCGAAATCCGAAATCCGAGCTTCGAGCTTAGGGCCTTTTTCGTCATTCGCTGATGGTCACTCTCCGCGACAGCCTGTTGTCGAGTTCCGCCCGGAAACTGCCCATCCGGAAGCGGCCGGACCTTGTCGCGAAGCGGCAGCATTACCTCGGCCGCAGCTACTGGGTCGTCAAGGACCCGGTAGGACTGAACTACTATCGCTTCCAGGAGGAAGAGTTCGCCATCCTCCAGATGCTCGACGGCGAGACGAGCCTGGACGAGATCAAAGACCGGTTCGAGGAGGATTTTCCACCGCAGAAGATTACGCTCGAAGAGCTTCAGCAGTTCCTGGGCATGTTGCACCGCAGCGGGTTGGTGATCACCGACCTGCCGGGCCAGGGCCGGCAGCTCGGCAAACGCCGCGGCGAGCGGAAACGCAAGCAGTTTCTCGCCGCGGCGGCCAACGTGCTGTGCATCCGGTTCAAAGGCTTCGACCCCGAGCGGTTCCTGAACTGGATCTACCCCTACGTCCGCTGGTTTTTCTCGCCCTGGGCGGTGGCCGCCAGCCTGCTGCTGGCGCTGGCGGCGCTGCTGCTGGTGACCGTCAATTTCGAGCAGTTCCGCAACAAGCTGCCCGAGTTTCACCAGTTCTTCAGCGTGGGCAACGCGTTCTTGCTGGCCCTGACGCTCGGGGTGACCAAGGTATTTCACGAGTTTGGCCACGGGCTTTCGTGCAAGCACTTCGGCGGCGAATGTCACGAGATGGGCGTGATGATTCTCGTGCTTACGCCGTGCCTCTACTGCAATGTGTCCGACTCCTGGATGTTGCCGAGCAAGTGGCGGCGGGCGGCCATCGGCGCCGCGGGCATCTACGTCGAGTTGGTGCTGGCCTCGATCTGCACGTTCATTTGGTGGTCTTCGTATCAGCACCTGCTGGTGAACAAGCTCTGCTTGAACGTCATGTTCATCTGCTCGGTGAGCACGGTGATCTTCAACGCCAACCCACTGCTGCGGTACGACGGCTATTACATCCTGTCCGACCTGATGGAGATTCCGAACCTTCGGCAGAAAGCCACCACGATTCTCGGCCGCAAGCTGAGCGAGTGGTGCTTGGGCATGGAACCGCCCGAGGATCCGTTCCTGCCGCAGCGGAACCAGGTGTTTTTCGCCCTCTATTCGGTCGCGGCGACGATCTATCGTTGGATCGTCGCTCTGTCGATTTGTTGGTTCCTTTACCGATTCTTCGTGTCGAACCATTTGGAGATTATCGGCAAGGGCATGGTGGCGGCGTCGCTGTGGGGACTGTTCGTGATGCCGCTTTACCAGGCGGGCAAGTTCTTCTACGTGCCCGGGAGGATCGATCAAGTGAAAAAACCGTACTTCTACACCAGCCTCGGCATCGTCGTCGCCTTGGTCGCGGCGTTCTTCTTCTTGCCTCTGCCTTACAGCGTCATCTGTCCGCTCGAGATCCAGCCCCGCGATCGGGAAGCGAAAGCCGTGGACCCGGACGGCGCGCAGACCACGACCTACGACACGACCGCCCAGCCGGTCTACGTCGTCGTTCCGGGCACGCTGGTTTCGGTCGACGTGAAGCCGGGCCAGTGGGTCAAGAAGGGACAGCCGTTGGCGCGGCTCCAAAACCTCGACCTCGATCTGGAAATCGTCAAACTGCAGGGTGATCTTCGCACGCAAGAGGCGAGGCGTCGCAGTCTCATGCGGCAGAGCACCCGGGATCCGCACGCCGCGTCGCAAATCTCGCAGGTCCAGGAGTCGCTCAAGGCGCTTACCGAGGAACTCGAGGAGAAGATGGCCGATCAACGGAGGCTTCTGCTTGTCGCGCCGCTGGACGGCATGGTGCTGCCGCCTTCGCTGACGACGCGGCACGAGGATCCGGAAGAAAAGCTGCCGGCCTGGTCGGGCACGCCGCTGGATCGCGAGAACCTCGGCGCCGCGCTCGAGCGGGACACCGTCTTCTGCCAGGTCGGCGATCCGACGAGGCTCGACGCCGTGCTCGTGGTCGATCAGGCCGACCGCAACATGATTCAAGACGGATTGCCGGCCGACATCAAGCTCGAGGGCTTCGCCGCTCCGTCGATGACGGTGCACAGCAAGATTCGCGAGGTCGCCGAGGCCGAGTGCAAGGTCGTGCCGCAACGGCTGAGCACGAAAGGCGGCGGCGATGTGCCCACGAAAACTGACCAGCAGACGGGCATCGAGCGGCCGATCAGCGCGTGCTACCTGGCTCGCATTCCGATCGACGACGCGGCGAGGGCGTATCGGATTGGCCTCCGCGGCCAGGCCCGCGTCTATACCCGCTGGCTGCCGCTGGGCGCGCGGCTGTGGCGGGTGATCAACCACACGTTCAATTTCAAGGTGTAGCGAAATGGCCGAGCCGATCATCAGCGTTTCGGGCTTGCGAGGCGTGGTGGGCGATACACTCACGCCCGAGGTGGCAATGCGTTACGCCGCCGCCTTTGCGACGGTGGCCCCGCCGGGCGACATTCTCGTCGGCCGCGACAGCCGCCCGTCCGGCAAGATGCTCGCACTGGCGATTCACGCCGCGCTGCAAGCCGTCGGCCGCTCGACCATCGACGCCGGAATCGTCGCCACGCCCACGGCCGGCGTCCTGTTGCGGCACTACCAGGCCGCAGGGGCCATTCAGATCACGGCCAGTCACAACCCCTCGCCGTACAACGGGCTGAAGCTCTTTTCGGCCGAGGGTCGCGTGATTCCCGCCAGCCTGGGCCGCGAGGTCCTGAATCGCTATCGGGCCATCGGCAATCGCCAAGATTCGGCGGCCGCCACGGTCGCCTGGGTCCCGCATGACCGGCTCGGCACGGGCCAGCACTGCGAGGACACGATCACCGCGCACCTGCTGGCCGTCCTCGAAACGGTCGACGCCGAGCGGATTCGCAGCCGCCGGTTCCGCGTCGTCCTGGACAGCAACCACGGGGCGGGCGGAATTCTCGGCCGCCGCCTGCTGCACGAGTTGGCCTGCCGAATCACCGTGCTCGGTGAAGAGCCCAATGGGCAGTTCGCCCACACGCCCGAGCCGACGGCCGAGAACCTGGCCGGCGTGCTGACGGCCGTCAACGACGCCGGCGCCGATGTCGGGTTCTGCCAAGACCCGGACGCCGACCGCCTGGCTGTCATCGACCAGACTGGCCGCTACATCGGCGAGGAGTATACGCTGGCCCTATGCGTCGATCACGTGCTCGGCGAGCGCAAGGGCCCGATTGCCGTCAATTGCAGCAGCAGCCGGATGTCGGAAGACTTGGCCGCCCGCCACGGCGTTCCGTATTTCCGGTCGGCCGTCGGCGAGGCGAACGTCGTCGATGCGATGCTGGCCCACGGCGCCGTTTTTGGCGGCGAAGGGAACGGCGGGCCGATCGACCCGCGCGTCGGCTACGTCCGCGACAGTTTCGTCGGCATGGCCCTGCTGTTGGACGCGATGGCCGCCCGCGAAATGCCGATCGGGCGGATGGCTGACGAGTTGCCGCGGTACGAGATCGTCAAGCGGAAGATTTCTCTGCCGCCCGAGAAACTGGCCGCCGCGCTCGACGCCATCGAAAAGCGATTTCCCGATGCGACGGCCAACCGCCTGGACGGCCTGCGGCTCGATTGGCCGGGCCGCTGGCTGCTAGTCCGCGGCAGCAACACCGAGCCGATCGTCCGCGCCATCGCCGAAGCCTCGACCGCCGCCGAAGCCGCCGAACTGTGCGACGCGGCGGCAGAAGTCGCGAATTCTCTGTAGGCTTCTGGCGCGCAACAAGCATTTTGGGCGCAACCGCCGGTCGCGGCTTTATGTGAAAGGTAGGACGCGTGGTTGCAAGCAACCACCCTACGACTAGGGTGCCATGTCCCACGCTTGTCGTGGGCATGAGGAAGCGGGAAGCGGCGAACATGCTTGCTGTCTCGCTGCGCTCGCTTAGCAAGCATGGCACCCAGACGCGGCCGCCGGTCGCGGCTTTATGCGAGGACACGCGCCACGCCCTTTCAGGGCGTGCCACCCTTTGGCCTCCTATTTCTTCACGCGTCCTTATGCCGGAAACCGCTGGCGGACGATGGTCCGGACCTCGTCGAGCCAATCGCGCCGCTGCTCGGGCGTGCTCATGATGATCGACTCGAAGTTGCGGCGGTAGAAGTCCGTGACGCCGCAGAAGCCGAAGACGCACGTCTTCCAGAGGTTTTCCAACGGGTCGCCGAAGAGCCGCAGTTCGTCCTCGCGGGGCGTGTTCGAGGTGGTGAAGACCAACGCCCGGCGGCCGGCCACGAACGATTCGACGCCGTTGGGGCCGAAGCGGTAGATGACGCCTTGACGCCAGACGCGATCGATCCAGCCTTTGAGGATCGCCGGCGGCATCGCCCACCAGTTCGGATGCACGACCAGATAGGCGTCGGCCGCCGTCACCTCGCGGCAATGCTCTGCGACGATCGGGTCGAGCGAGCTGTTGCGGGGGATCTCGTCGTGCGGCAGGATCGGATCGAACTTTTCGGCGTAGAGGTCGTGATAAACGACCTCGTGCCCCGCCGCCTTCAATTCTTCGACCGCCGTCGCCGTGATGGCGTGGCAAAAACTGCCCGGGTGCTGATGGCCAAGGAGGACTAAAACGTTCATGTTGGATGTGCGGAAGGATGGATTACTTTAAGTCCACAGCATGCGTAGGTCAGGTACTCCGTACCTGACAATCAGGAAAACGTCAGGTACGGGGTACCTGACCTACAGAACTCCGTACCTGACAATCAGGAAAACGTCAGGTACGGGGTATCTGACCTACAGAACTGGACAACAGTCGCTAGCCGTCCCAATCGCTCACGATCAGCGATTCCGATTTGGACTATCGATCGGCTGCTGCCGCCGATCGACGATCCGTTGCGGATGCGCCGCCTGGCGTCGACGAAGGTCTTCAACGATCTCTTCCAAGCTGTGATGGTGTTCCTTAACGTACTCGTCGCGAATCCGCCAGACTTCTTCAATGACTTCATCCCGATACATCTTCACGATCCTCCGACATAAGTTCCAGCGGCGTGCAAATCTCCGGGCATTGATAGCCGACGACCGCACAGATCGAACGAATCAACGGCTTCGTCGCTGCGTTGTCGATGTGGCGGCAGTTCCAGGTCAGCAAGTAATCCAGCCCATGCACCGAGGCGATGGCGATGTGGAGTGCGTCCGCTTGCGACGAGGCTGGAACAGCGCCATCGCGGATCAAGCGGGCAGCAAGCTCCTGGGCCGCCTCGTCAATCGCCAGCACTGGAATGGCCTCGATTTGGCTCAGCCGGTTTCGCGCCGCAGTCGCGTTGCCGCCGCCGGCTTCGGTAATCACCAATTCCGACGTAAACAATTCGTACTTAACGCGCTCGTTGTCCCACCACTGCGCCGTAATCTCCTGCCACGCTGCAACACGAACATCCCGGCTCGGGCGGGATGTAAGATAGCTTACGACAGAAGTCTCGACGTATACTGTCCGCATGACTGTATTATAGCGGTCGTCATCTGCGAATGTACACGCGAAGTTATCGTGGACGAGAAATGGATTGGTGCGTGCAAGCACGCACCCTACTTCTACTTCTCTATCCACTATCCACTGCCCACTACTCTACCGCATTTCCATGTCGCAACTGACGCCGCCGGCGGCGGGGAGGTAGGTGCGGCGGACGTAGTCGGCCACCATGCGGTCGGCGCTGAACCGCCAAGCCAGCGAACTGATCGAGTTCATCATCCGCTTGATCCAGTGGCCGGGCAGACCGTCCACGTCGCGGTCGTAATAGAGCGGAATCACCTCTTCGATCAGCACGCGATAGAGGTCGGCGGCGTCGCGGGCGTCGGTGACGCGCTCGTCGACGTGCGAGGTGCCGTGGCCGATGGCGAAGCCGTTGGCGCCGTCGTAGGCCTCGGCCCACCAACCGTCGAGGATCGAGAGGTTCAAGGCGCCGTTGAGGACCGCCTTCTGGCCGCTCGTGCCCGAGGCTTCCAGCGGACGGCGGGGATTGTTCAGCCAGACGTCGACCCCTTGGATCAAGTGGCGGCAGACGTTGATGTCGTAGTCTTCGACGAAGGCGATGCGGCCGGCGAAGCGCGGATCGTGCCGCAGGTTGGCGATCCGTTGGATCAACTGCTTGCCCGGCTCGTCGGCCGGATGGGCCTTGCCGGCGAAGATGATTTGCATCGGCCGCTCCGGATCGTTGACCATTTGGGCGAGCCGGTCGGGATCGCCCAGGATCATCGCCGCGCGCTTGTACGTGGCGAACCGGCGGCCGAAGCCGATCGTGAGAATGTTTGGATCGAGGATATTGCGGGCGGCCTCGACGGCTTCGTCGCTCTCGCCGCGGCGGCGGCACTGCCGGCTGATGCGGCGGCGAACGAAGGCCAGCAGCAGGTTCTTTAGGGCGTAGTGCGTCTCCCAGAGTTCGCCGGGATCGATGTCGTGCAGACCCTGCCAGACGTCCGGCTCGCCCATCCGGCGCATCCAGTTGGCCGGGAAATAGCGGTCATAGAGTTGCTGCATCTGCCAGGCCAACCAGCTCTCGATGTGGACGCCGTTGGTGATGTGGCCGATGGGGATTTCTTCCTCGACGCGCCACGGCCAGAGGTGCGCCCACATGCGGCGCGTGACGTGGCCGTGCAGGTTGCTCACGGCGTTGGCCCGTCGCGAGAGCTTCAGCCCGAGGACGGTCATGCAGAACGTTTCGTGCTCGTTTTGCGGCTCGACGCGCCCCAGGCCCATGAGTTGCTCGGTTGAGATTCCCAGTTCGTCGCGCAGCGGCCCGAGGTGCTCTTCGATCAGGTTGCGGTCGAAGCGGTCGAGGCCGGCGGGCACGGGCGTGTGGGATGTGAAGACGGTCCGCTGGGCGACATCGCGCAAGGCGGTGTCGAAGCTCATGCCGTCGTCCTTCATGCGGACGCGGATGGCCTCGATCGTGGCGAACGCGCTGTGGCCTTCGTTCAGGTGATACACGCCTGGATGGATGCCCAAGGCGCTTAGGGCTCTCATGCCGCCGACGCCGGCGACGAGCTCCTGCCGGATGCGGGTGCGGTTGTCGCCGCCGTAGAGCCGCGAGGTGAGGTCGCGATCTTCGGGGCTGTTGCTCGGGACGTCGCAGTCCAACAGGTAGAGCCGCACGCGGCCGACGTTCATCAGCCAGACTTTGGCCAGCAGCTTGCCTTGCCGGGTGTCGATGCGGACGGTGATCGGCTTGCCGTCCGGGCCGAGGGCGGGCTCCATCGGCAGATTCTCGACCTTCGTGTCGAGATATTCTTCGCTCTGCCAGCCGTTGATGTCGAGGTGCTGCTTGAAATAGCCCTGGTCGTAGAACAGGCCGACGGCGACCAGCGGCACGCCCAGCCCGCTGGCGCTCTTGATGTGGTCGCCCGAGAGGACGCCGAGGCCGCCGGAGTAGATCGGAATCGACTCGTGGACGCCGAACTCGAGCGAGAAGTAGGCGACCGGTTTGCTGCCCAAGACGCCGGCGTGGGTGCGGCCCCAGGGCGGCACTTCGGCCACGTATTCCTTCAGACGGCGATACGCTTGGTTGATGCGGCTGTAGAGGACCAATTCGGCCGCCCGCATTTCGAGCCGCTCGGGCGTGAACTCGGCCAACAGGGCGATCGGGTTGTGGTCAAGCTGCCGCCAGCGGATCGGGTCGAGGTCGCGGAAGAGGTTGATGACCTCGGCGTGCCAACTCCACCAGAGGTTTCGTGCCAAGGCGACGCACTTGTCGTATTGTGTTTCCGCCGTAAGTCCAAATGCCGCTGTTTGCTGCGGCACACGCATTGCGGGTGCTTCGACCGGGCTCATAGGGATCCGGGCCTACTCGATGGCCAAGGGAGTTTTTCTTATCGGGAAACGGAGTATTATAGCGGTCCATCAGAAAACTGACGACCCCATTTGGCGAGCACCTGTGTGGGCGCTCACCGCGCAATGGCGATTCTAGAAGCGTTTTGACGCAGAAGGACAAGCCGTTCTGAGCGACAAGGCCAAGGCGACACCAAGTGTCGTCACAGCTAAGCTGCGCAGTTGCGCCGTAGGATGGACTTCCTAGTCCGTCCAGTTCCGGGACGGACTGGGAAGTTCGTCCTACGGCCTCGGTCGCGAGCGTGATTCGGCGGCGAACATGCTTGCTGTCTCGCTGCGCTCGCTTAGCAAGCATGGGCGCCCATCAATCCGGAGGACAGACACTCTTGTCTGCGGCCACTGAGGACGGACACGGCTGTCTGTCTAGCGTGCCTTGTCTACCAAGATTACCAGACAGACAGGAATGTTTGTCCTCCTGGCCATTTCGCAAACACCTCAACTGCGAATCACTGCACACTAGATTCCCGGGCTTGTCGCCGGCTGGTTGTAGCTGGCCGGAGCGGCGCTGGGCGCGATCGGAGGCGTCGCGGAGAGCGGGCCGGTCGAGCTTCCCGCGGCGGACGGCGGCACGTAGTCGCTGGTGCTGCCGGGCCGATAGGCGGGAGCATCGCCGTTGCCGGCGCTGGACGGATAGCGGCCGGCAGCCGAAGCAGCGTCACCCGACGCGGGAATCGCGGAAGCGCCAGACCCGCTCGATGCGCCCGCTGGGTTCGACCAGCTCGGCGTGGCTTGGGCTGGATAGGCCGAACTGCCGGAGCCGGCCGGCGACCCGCCCGCGGACGGGTAGCTGGAGTCGATCGGGTTGGCACGGCCGCCGGAAGCGCCGAGATTGTTGTAGCTTGAGCCTGCCGGCGAATAGGCGCCGCTGCCGGCCGTGGGCGACGTGGCGCCAGCCGCGCCGTAGCGGCTGCCCATCAACGGCGTCGAGCCGCCGGTTGCCGGTGCGTAGCGATCGCCTGCCGCCGGCGGAGTCGCTCCGGAGAGGCCGGAACCCGTGGCGCTGTTGCCGTAGCCGGACCCGCTCATGCCCGTCGAGCCGGCGTTAGAAACCGCCGAGTTGCCGCCGTAGCCGGTGTTGCCGGTGTTGCCGTAGGCAGAGCCGGCGGCCGATCCGTAGCTGCCGCTGCCGTAGCTGCCGTTGTTGCCGTAGCTGCTGCCTGCGCCGTAGCGGTTGGCGCTGCTGTCAGCCGAAGGTCGAACGGGGTTCGAGTAGCCGCCCGACGTGCCTGCCGGGGCATAGCCACCGCTCGCACCGCCGCTCGTGTTATACGATCCCGAGGGCGTGGTGTTGTTGTAGGACGACGTGCCAGGGGTCGAGTAACCGCCGTAGGGCGTGCCGGAGGAAGACGCGCCGCCGCCATAGGGGCTGGTCGATCCGCCGTAGCCGGAGCCGCTGGTGGACGGGCGGCCGTAGGAGCTGTTGCCGTAGCCGGTTGATGAGGCGCCGCTGGAACCGCTTGCGCCGCCGTAGGCGTTGGCGCCGTAGCCAGAGCCGCCGGCTGGAGCGGAACCGTAGCCGCCCGAACCGTAGCCGGAAGGCGATGAGCCGGCCGTCGTGTTGCCGTAGGAGCCGGTCGATCGGCCGTAGTTGGAGGGCGACGTGCCGTAGGCTCCCGCGCCCGGAACGCCCGCATTGCTGGCCGTGAGGGCCGAGGCGCCGTAGCCAGACGCCCCGGAGCCGGTCGCGCCTGACGGGGTAGCCGTGAGCGAATCTTGGGTGCTCGGGTAGCCGGTTTCGGGCCGGCCTTGGGTCACCGACGGCGCGGTCGTCGACTGGCTGGCCAGCGCCGAGGGCTTTTGGGGTGCGCCGGGGCCGGCCGGGGCTGCGCCGTGGCTGGACTGGAAGGGGTTGGTCTTCCAGAAGGCCAGATTCGGCGAACTCCAGCCCTGACCAGGCGTGTAACAGCCAGCCAAGACGACGGTGCTTAGCAGCGCCGCAACGCTCCAAATAGTCTTTGTTCGCATGGCTCCACTATCCTTCCGAATGAACGGGAGATTGAGCACACATGGTTTCGATCGGACCTCGGTCCGCTTGACGTTCCAATGGCCGCAGACTTCGGTGGCGACGTGAAGAGTTCCGCTGCAAGACGAGTCAAGGACACCCTTCATCCCCACCGAGGCGCAAAAGTACGGGGCGGATTATAGAGGCCTTCCGAGGTGGGTCAATGGCAGAATCCGTCGAATTGGCCGCGGCGGAGGCAAGCTGGGGAAGCGGCGGAGGCCCGCCCGCGCGTCACTTGGCCTTCGGCGCGAATAGATGCCCGTACTGGAGCGGCTCGCCGCGCTCCCAGGGCCGATAATCGTTGGCAAACTCGATCCGCTCGGCCAGGCTCGGGTGGCTGCCGCGCCAGAGCGTGAAGAGGAGTCCGGGGCGTGGGTTGCTCAGATTCGCTTCCTGCAAGCGGACGAACGACGTGGCCGCGGCGTGATTGTCGTGAGTGAGCTCCAGGGCGAATTGGTCGGCCTGCCGTTCGATGTGGCGACTGTAGGCCAGGCCCAACGGCATTAGCACGAGGGACACGAGTTGCAGCACGAGCATCAGCAGCGGCAGCGAAGCGACGTCGTCGAGCCGGTCGAAGCCGAAGCGGCCTTTCGCGCGGCGGAGGAAGACGTTCGAGAGGCGGTAGACCAGATACAGCCCGACGACCGCGCCGAGCGTCGCCACCAAGATGCCCATCGCGATATGGTTCAGCACGTAGTGCCCCATTTCGTGAGCCATCACCGCGAGGACCTGATCGTCGTCCAGTTTGGCAAGCAGCGTGTCCCAGAGGACGATCCGCTTCGTGCCGAAGACGCCGGTCATGTAGGCGTTCACCGTCTTCGTGTCCGCGCTCTTGTCGACTTCGAAGACGCGGCTCCCCTCGATGCCCGCCCGCTGGGCGAGAGCCAGAATTCGCGATTCGAGTTGCCTGTCCTTCATCGGGCCGAAGCGATTGAACAGCGGCGCGACCCAGATGGGCTCGATCATCGTGACGAAGATCATCAACGGCAGCGCGAGCAAGCCCCCGTAGAGCCACCAGCGTCGCGGGCTGCGGCGAATCAGCAGGTAAGGAATCCAGAGGATCAGGCAGCCGAACAAGGTCGCGAAGGCCAGCCCCTTGAGAGACTCGGCAAACCAGCGAGCGAACGTCTGATTCGACAGCCCATAGGCGTGCTGCCACACAAAGCCGGCGTAATAGGCCAGCGGCCATTCGAGCACATACGCGAGCAGGCTGTAGAGAATGAAGTACACGGCCACGATGAAGAACCACCGCCGCCCGATCCGCCCGGCGAGCGACCGCATCCGGGCAGAAAAGCCGGTGAACAGGAGCATCGCCGGAATGGCTAATGCGACCAGTTGCGAGACGACCCACAGCAGGTTGCCGCTGCGGTAGCGCTCCATCGCTCGTTCGGATGGCTCTGGCACGGGGACGCGCAACGTCGCGCCGCCAGTGTCTCCTGCGTCGGCAGACGCCGACCGCGGCTGCGTCACGGGCCGTTCCGCCAGCGCCGGAGTGGAGCCTGCGGCGAACGATGCAATCAGGACGAAGAAGAGTCGGATCGTTGTCATTCTGTGTTTGTCGCTATCGCACGATTGTACAGCCTGGCAGGGCCTGCTGGAGTCTCTTTACGCCGTCTGGGGTCACTTTGGTTTGCTGAAGCCCCAGACCGCCGAGCTGTTTCAAGCCTCGAAGATGCACCAACCCAGCATCAGAGACGTTGGTGCCTCCGAGAAACAACGATTTCAACTGGCATAGCGGTTCCAGGTTCGCGAGCCCGGCGTCGGTGATCTTCGTAAGGCTCAGGTCGAGCCGTTGGAGCTTAGTCAATCCGCGAAGATGCGCCAGTCCTGCGTCAACGACGTCAGAGCCGCCAAGTTGTAGCTCTTGAAGTTGACTGAATCCTTCGAGGTTTGCGAGCCCCGCGTTGTTTACGTGGCCGCCCAGTTCCAGCACCTGGAGCTGGCTTAGCCCCTTGATATGCACGAGCCCGGCATCGGTGATCCAGGGGCTGCCGAGATACAGGCTTTTGAGGTTGCTCAATCCTTCCAGATGCACCAAGCCGGCGTCGGTCACGTTCGTGAAGTTAAGCGCGAGGTATTCGAGTCGCTTCAATCCGTGCAGGTGCACGAGCATGTCGTCAGTGACTCTCTCGCCATCGAGAAGCA
>JBDKUC010000129.1:0-2600 GCA_039679885.1 Thermoguttaceae bacterium
AAGCTGATCGAGGAAGGCCAGAAGGTCGGCGTGCTGAAGGTTCGGTTGTTCCGCCCGTGGGACTCGGCCGCACTGGTGGCGGCGTTGCCGAAGTCGGTCAAGCGGATCGCGGTGATGGATCGGACGAAAGAGCCCGGCGCCGCCGGCGAGCCGATGTACCAGGACGTGATCACGTCGCTGGCCGAGGGCTGGACCGGCGCGATGCCGAAGGTGATCGGCGGTCGTTACGGTCTGTCGTCGAAGGAGTTCACGCCCGCGATGGTGGCGGCGGTGTTCGACGAGTTGAAGAAGTCGGAGCCGCGGCGTCAGTTCACCATCGGCATTGTGGACGACGTGAGCCGGTTGAGCCTCGACTACGATCCGAAGTTCACCACGGAGAAGGACGACGTCGTTCGGGCGATGTTCTTCGGACTGGGAAGCGACGGCACGGTGAGCGCCAATCGCAACTCGGTCAAGATCGTCGGCGAAAACACGCCGCTGCACGCTCAGGGCTATTTCGTGTACGACTCGCGCAAGGCGGGCTCGGTCACGGCGTCGCACGTGCGGTTCAGCCCCCGGCCGATCCGCGGTTCGTACCTGGTGCATCGGGCCAACTTCGTGGCGTGCCATCAGTTCCAATTTTTGGAGCGGATCGACATGCTGTCGATGGCCGACCCCGGCGCGACGTTCCTGTTGAACAGCGTCTACGGCCCCAACGAGGTTTGGGATCATCTGCCGGCCGAAGTGCAGAAGCAGATTATCGACAAGAAGCTGAAGTTCTACGTCGTGGACGCTTACGACGTGGCGCACAAGGCCGAGATGGGCGTGCGGATCAACACGATCATGCAGACGTGCTTCTTCAAGCTGGCCAACGTGATTCCGGGCGACGAGGCGATCGTGGCGATCAAGGCGGCCATCAAGAAGACCTACGGCAAGAAGGGCGGCGAGAAGGTCGTCAATAAAAACTACGCGGCGGTGGACGGCGCGCTCGCCTCGCTGCATGAAGTGAAGTATCCGACCCAGGTCACGTCGAAGTTGCACATGGTTCCGGCGGTTCCGGCCAACGCCCCGGCGTTCGTGAAGGACGTGCTGGGCATGATGATCGCCAATCGCGGCGACGACATCACCGTCGGTGCGCTGCCGTGCGACGGCACGTTCCCGACCGGCACGACGCAATACGAAAAACGGAGCATCGCCCAGGACATTCCGATCTGGGATCCGAAGATTTGCATTCAATGCGGCCAGTGCTCGCTGGTCTGCCCGCACGCGTCGATTCGCGTGAAGGCGTTCGATCCAGCGACGGCCAAGCAGGCTCCGGCCGGCTTCAAGTCGGCGGACTTCAAAGGCAAGGAGTTCCCCGGCTGGAAGTTCGTCGTCCAGGTGTATCCGGACGATTGCACCGGCTGCGGCCTATGCGTCGAGACTTGCCCGGCGAAGGACAAGGAAAAGGTGAAGCACAAGGCGATCGACATGGAGCCGAAGCTCGATCACTTGGACGTGGAGCGGGCCAATTTCGAGTACTTCCACAATCTGCCCGACGTGGATCGCTCGAAGGTCAAGGCCGACACGATCAAGGGTTCGCAGATGTTGCTGCCGTTGTTTGAGTTCTCGGGCGCGTGCGCCGGCTGCGGTGAGACGCCCTACGTGAAGCTGATCACGCAGTTCTTCGGCGACCGGATGCTGATCGCCAACGCGACCGGCTGCTCGTCGATCTACGGCGGCAATCTGCCGTGCACGCCGTACACGACGAATCGCGGCGGCCAAGGCCCGGCCTGGTCCAATTCGTTGTTCGAGGACTGCGCCGAGTTCGGCATGGGCTTCCGATTGGCGGTCGACCAGCAAGTCGAATTCGCTCAGGACTTGCTCAAGCGGATTTCGTCGCAGTTGGGCGACGAGTTGGTCGGCGCTCTGCTTTCCAATAAGCAGGAGACCGAAGAAGAGCTGGCCTCGCAGCGGGCTCGCGTGGCGGACTTGAACAAACGGCTCACCGCGATCGGCACGCCCGAGGCGAAGAGCCTGCTGGCCTCGTCCGACTACCTGATCCGCAAGAGCGTCTGGAGCTTCGGCGGCGACGGTTGGGCCTACGACATCGGGTTCGGCGGACTGGACCACGTGTTGGCCTCGGGCCGCGACATCAACATTTTGGTGTTGGACACCGAGGTGTACTCGAACACGGGCGGCCAGGCGTCGAAGTCGACGTTCCGCGGGGCCGTGGCCAAGTTCGCCGCCGGCGGCAAGACCGGACGCAAGAAGGACCTGGGCATGATCGCCATGTCCTACGGCGACGTGTTTGTCGGCTCGATTTCGTTGGGCGCCAATCCGATGCACGCCATCCGGACCATTCGGGCGGCGGAGTCGTATCGCGGTCCTTCGATCGTGATCGCGTTCTCGCACTGCATCGGCTGGGGCATCGACATGCGGCAGGGCATGAACATCCAGAAGGAAGCCGTGGCCTGCGGTTACTGGCCGCTCTACAGCTTCGATCCGCGCGACGAGGCGCACCCGTTCCAGTTGGCCAGCAAGAAGCCGGTCGGCGAGTTCAAAGATTTCGCCTTGAAGGAGGCCCGGTTCGCCATGTTGGCCCGGTCGAAGCCCGACGATTCGGCTCGGCTGTTGTCGCT
>JBDKUC010000254.1:0-13316 GCA_039679885.1 Thermoguttaceae bacterium
GTGACCCATCATGCCTGATCTGATTGCTCAAGGCGTTGACGCCCAACACCGCTGGCGGCGGTCGCTGCCGGAAGCCGAGATGGTCGTGCTCGGACGCCTCGGAGGCGGCTGGGCCGTGCCCTGGGACTCGCAGGTGTCGCGCCGGCATGCCACGTTGCTCTGGACCGGCCGCCGGCTCGAAGTGGCCCGGCTGCCCGACTCGCGGAATCCACTCTTTCTGCGCGGAACGCAGAACGACCGCTTCTCGCTCGCGCCGGGCGAGCACTTCGTCATCGGGCAGACGACGTTCACCTTGGCCGACCAGCAGGCCAACATCACGGCCGACGCCCCGGCCCCTGTGCAGCAGCAGTCCTTCAGCGCGCAGTACCTCAAGCAGGTCCAGTTCCGCAACCCAGACCATCGCATCGAGGTGCTGAGCCGGCTGCCGGACGTGATCTCTGGCGCGGCGAGCGACGACGAGCTCTTCATGCGGCTGGTCAGCATGTTGCTGGCCGGCGTGCCCCGCGCCGACGCCGCGGCCGTCGTGGCGGCGGATGAGGGGAGAGCGGAGAGGGGAGAGCGGAGAGAAGAGAGCGAAAACGGGACAGATGTCAATTCGATTCAAGGGACTTGTGGGGGGAACGAGACAGATGATGCCGTGTCTTCTCTCTCCCCTCTCCCCTCTCCCCTCTCCACTTCGCTCCCCCGCGTTCTCCACTGGGACCAGAGGTTGGCCATCGCACGCGACTTCCGCCCGAGCCAAAGTCTGATCCTTGAAGCGGTCCGACAACGCCAGAGCGTGCTGCATGTTTGGCGAGGCACGCCGGTCGCTTCGCCCGAGTCGTACACCGTAAGCGACGCATTCGACTGGGCGTTCTGCACGCCCGTGCTCGGCAAAGCCTGCCGCGGGTGGGCGCTCTACGTGGCCGGCCGGTTCAACGTCGAGCGCTCGGGCATGACCCCGTCGACCGATCCAAGCGACTTGCGCGAGGATGTGAAGTTCACCGAATTGGTCGCCGCCATGCTGGGCTCGCTCCGGCAAATGCGGCTCTTGGAGCATCGCCACGCGACGCTGAGCCAGTTCTTCTCGCCGGTCGTGCTCGATACGCTGGCCGACGAAGACCCCGAGGTCGTCCTCTCGCCCCGGGAAACCGAAGTCTCGGTCATGTTCTGCGACCTGCGGGGGTTCTCGCGAGAATCGGAGCGGAAGGCAGGCGATCTCCTCGGCTTGCTGCGGCAAGTCAGCACGACGCTCGGCGTGATGACGCACCACATCCGCCAGCAAGGCGGCGTTGTGGGCGATTTCCAGGGCGACGCCGCGATGGGCTTCTGGGGTTGGCCGCTCCCGCAGGCCGACGCCGTCGAGCGAACCTGCCGGGCCGCGTTGGCCGTTCGCGCCGAGTTCGAGGCCACCACCGGTCTCGGCGCCGGCATCGGCGTGGCGACCGGCCGAGCCGTGGCAGGCAAGATCGGCACCGTCGATCAGGTCAAAGTGACCGTCTTTGGGCCGGTCGTCAACCTGGCCTCGCGGCTCGAAGGCATGACGAAGCTGATCCAGGCCCCGATCCTGCTGGACCAGACAACCGCGCGGATCGTGCGAGAGACGGTGCCGCGCGATGTTGCCCGGGTGCGGCGGTTGGCCATCGTTCGCCCCTACGGGCTCGAAGCGCCGTTGGAGGTGAGCGAGTTGCTGCCGCCGGTCGCCGAGTGTCCCGAACTGACGGACGATCACCTCTCGATCTACGAATCGGCGCTCGATGCCTTCCTGAGCGGGGCCTGGCCGCGAGCCTTCGAGCTCCTGCACCGCATCCCGGCCGAAGACCAGGTGAAAGACTTCTTGATCGTCTACATCGCCCAGCACAATCGCCGCCCGCCGCCCGGCTGGGACGGCGTCATCCCGCTGGCGAGCAAATAGGCTCACCGCCTCGCGCGGTATAATGGAATGCCATGGTTCTACACGTGAGAGAAGCGAGATACTTACGCGACTATGTCATTTGGCTCCGGTTCAATGACGGAGCGGAGGGAGAGATCGACCTGGAACCGGAATTGGAGGGCGAGATTTCTCTCGTTCCCACGGTCCTCCGTGGGAACGCACCCGCCCGACGCTCTGCGTCGCCGTCATCGACGCGGAGCGTCGGAGAAACTGGGTTCCCACGCGGAGCATGGGAACCAGACATAGAACACACTGCCAGAGTTCGTGCAGAACGCAAACACCTCTGTGTTGCCCCCAAGCGTCTATTACTCCAGCCCCAAGCTGTGCCGGTAGGCGGCCTTCTGGCGTTCGAGGCCGAGGCGGTCGGTGATCTTGCGCCACTTGGCGTCGGCGTCCAAGAGTGCTTCGAGCGGCGACTTTTCGCCTCGGACTGCCGAAGCAACCGCCTCGTCGAGCGCGGCCAAGTATTCAGTCCGGCCGGGCATACGCAGAGCGCCAACCCATTGCTCATGACGGAACGCCGCCTCGGTCGCGTCGGCATACTTGACCGCAGCCGTCGGCCCGACCGGCTTTTCGACCCAGGCCATCGGCGACCGCATGTTCGATTGGCGGAAGAGCGTCGTCGCCGGGCTGGCCGCGCTGACTTGCGGGCTGTTCCGGTCGTCGGAGAGCCAGAGGAGCAACTGGAAGGCGGCTTCGGTGTGCGCCGACTTCGCGCTGACCACGCCCAGCCGGCCGGAGATGTCCAACAGCGGCACACGCGGGTCGTCGTCCTCGCTTCGTGTTTCCCAGCCGCGGCTCGAAAGGCTGTAGACCCGCCGCGAGCCGGGAAGTTCGGCGAAACCGACGCGGATCTTCGGATCAACCTTGGCGGGGAGGGTTGCGGGGAGTTTCGGTTCGGGTTTCTGGGATTTGTCGGCGGGGCTACTGGCCGCTGAAGCGGCCAGCCCTTGCGTCTTGGACGCGGCTTTTCCGTCTGCTCTCTCCCCTCTCCCCTCTCCCCTCTCCCCTCTCGCTGCCGTCGGCCACGTGAGAGCCATGGCGCACTCGCCGCGCCAGAAGGCGGCCCGGGCGGCGGCCGGGTCGTAGGCCAGCGGCTCGGCGGGGCCGGCCTTCACCGTGGCCACCAGTTGCTCCAAGGCATCGACCACCGGCGGCCCGGCAATGAGCGGCTCCATCGTCTCGATGTTGAACAGGGCCGAGTAGTTGTCGCGGTGCTTCATGGCGGGCGTGGCCCGGGCCAGCAGCGTCAGACCTGCCCAGCCGGGCACAAGCGGCTCGATCGTTCCACACCACGCCTTGACGCCGCTTGGTTTACGTCGGGCCAGCAGCGCCGACAGGTCCTGGTAGTCCGCCCAAGTCTGTGGCGGTCGGCGGCCGAGCTTCTCCAGAAGGTCCGCCCGGTAGTAACAGCAGAAGACTGGCGAGCCGAAGGGGACCGCCAACGTCTCGCGGCCCCAGGCGGCCTCGCGGACTTTCAGCAGCTCGAACAGCCCGGCCCACTGGCTGCTGCGAACCACGTCGGGCGGCACCGGAGCCAGCAGTTTCCGTTCGGCCAGCGTGCCCAACAGGTGCGATGGGCAGACCACGGCGTCGGCCGGCAGCGAATCGCGTCGGGCGATGTCGTTCTCGGCCGTTTCGATTACCTCGAGGCTCGACCCGGTCTGCGCGTTCCATTCGCCCCGCAGCCGCCCGATGGCCGTCGCCAGGGCCGGATCGTTCACAACGGCCAGCCGCAGCTTGACCCCGTCCAGCGGCCGCTTGGACGGCGACGGCTCGTTGACCGAGTCCGATCGCGGGCAGCCGGCCAGCAGCAGGGCGAGGACGAGGAGTGGAGAGCGGAGAGTGGACAGTGGAGAGTGACGGGATTTCATGGCGTCCATTGGCGAACGGGAAAAACAATGGCCGGAGGCTAACAGCCGCCGGTGGCGCATCGTGTGCTCCGGACTTCCGGGAGCTGTTAGCTCCCGGCTATTGCGATGCTCTTGCTTCGAGCAGTTCAGTAGTCTCCAAGTTACGCCAAACCCCGCCCGGCGGCAATGGACCCGTTGCGAGGGAACCCCGCCAGGGGTTAAAATCCGGCAGACGTCGACCATCACTCACCGGAGCTTCCCCATGAGCGTCTATCTCGGTATCGACATCGGCACCTCAGGCACGAAGACGCTGGCCATCGACGCGCACGGGTCGATCCTCGGCTCGGCGATGGAAACCTACCCCTGCTACTTCCCCAAGCCGCTTTGGAGCGAGCAAGACCCGGAAGATTGGTGGCAGGCGACGATCCGCTCGGTTGGCAAGACGATGGCCAAGGCCCGGCTCAAGCCGGCCGACGTGAAGGCGATCGGCCTGAGCGGCCAGATGCACGGCTCCGTCTTTCTCGACCGCAACGACAAGGTCATTCGCCGGGCGATCCTCTGGAACGACCAGCGGACGGCGGCCGAATGCGCCGAAATCGAAGAACGCGTCGGCGGCCGGGCGAACCTGATCAAGCTAGTCGCCAACCCGGCGCTGACGGGCTTCACCGCGCCGAAGATCCTCTGGCTGCGGAACCATGAGCCGCGGCATTTCGACAAGACGCGGAAAATATTGCTGCCGAAGGACGAGATCCGGCGGCGGCTCACGGGCGAGTATGCCACGGAAGTGAGCGACGCCAGCGGCATGTTGCTCTTGGACGTCGCCCGTCGCTCCTGGTCGAAGAAGCTCCTCTCGGCGTTGGAGCTCGACATCGACCTGCTGGGCCGCTGCTACGAATCGGAGGAGGTGACCGGCCGGTTGACGCCGCAGGCGGCCAGTCTGCTCGGGCTGACGACCGATTGCGTCGTGGTGGGCGGGGCCGGCGATTGCGCGGCCGGGGCCGTCGGCAATGGCATCGTCGCCCGCGGCGTGCTCTCGACCTCGATCGGCACTTCCGGCGTCATGTTCGTCCACTCGGACGATGTGAAGATCGACCCGCAAGGACGCGTCCACACCTTCTGTCACGCCGTCCACGGACGTTGGCACATGATGGGCGTCAACCTGTGCGCCGGCGGCTCGCTGCAATGGTTCCGCAACGAGCTGTGCAAGGCCGACGTCGCTGCGGCCAAGCGAGCGAAACGCGATGTCTACGACCTGCTGTTGGAAGAGGCCGGGACGGCGCCGGTCGGTAGCCACGGCCTCTTCTTCCTCCCCTATCTCTCCGGCGAGCGGACGCCGCACGCCGACCCCGACGCCCGGGGCTGCTTCGTCGGGCTGACGGTCGCCCACAGCCGGGCGCATCTGATCCGAGCGATCCTCGAGGGCGTGACGTACTCGATGCGGGACAGCCTGGAGATCTTCGAGGGTCTCGGCGTGCCGATCCGCGAGATTCGCGCGTCCGGCGGCGGTTCGCGCGGGCCGATGTGGCGGCAGATTCAGGCCGACGTCTTCGGCCGCCGCGTGGTCACCACTGGCAGCGAGGAAGGCCCCGCCTACGGCGTCGCGCTGCTGGCCGCCGTCGGCGCAGGGGCGTTCAAGAACATCGAAGAGGCCTGCGCCGCGACAATCCGCGTCAATCGGCAAACGACCGTCGATCGCTCGGCGAAGAAGTACTATGATCGGGCGTTTCCGATCTATCAGCAGCTCTATCAGTCGCTGAAGGGAGACTTCAAGAGCATCGCGGCACTGGAAAAATGACGAAGGCCAAATGACGAATGACGAAGGAAGCACAAAGCTCGAAATCCGAAGTCCAAAAGGATTGGCATGGGGCGGTTGTCCCCGCGAAAGAAATCCGCAGCGTGCGGTTGCTCTACACGAAGGCCGCCCTGTTCGTGGTCGGCGGAATCGTCGCCTGCGTCCTGATCCTGCTTGAGCATCCGACGGTAAAGACGGCCGTCCTGCTCGCCATCGCGATCTGGTGCTTCGCGCGGGCGTACTACTTCGCGTTCTACGTCGTCAGCCACTACGTCGACCCGAGCTACCGGTTCTCCGGGCTGGGGTCGTTCGTGCGGTACCTTTGCAGCCGCGACCGAAGGAACGACCCGTAGCGGCCACGCGAGTGTCAATGCTTCCAGCCTGCCGGTAGTGTCCTGCGACACGGGATAGCAGCGAACGGCCGTCGCATTCATCACCACGGAGTGTGCCCCTGCTCGTCCCTGTCTGTTGGGTCAGGTGGGCCACCGAGGACGAGCCACCACAGGCCGAGCATCACTAGCGGAACGCCGACAAAAATGCAGATATTGACAAACATCATAGCGCCATTATGGAAATTTCCAACGTGCTAGGATCGCGGTGAGCCAACAGGCTAGCATTCCGCCGTTGAAGAACAGGCTTACCGACGAGAGATAGATGACTTCGGCAGCGCGACGCTTAATCCCCAAGCGGAAGCTGATCGCGGCCGAGATGAAGGCGGCCTGGATGAAGGCCAGTTGAAGGAGGCCGCCGGCCACGAGCAGCGCCAAAGCGAGTGGCGCGCCACGATTGGACTGAATTGGCCCCAGCAACGCCATCCCGATGAAGATGATCGCCAGCGGCGTGTAAAGCGAGAAATATGCGGCTCGGTAAGCGAGCGAAGTCTTGTCGGCCGGAATGGCGCAGCCGACACCGAGTAGCGGATGCAGCAGATTGGGATCGGGCTTGAGGAACTCGCTTTCCATGGAGGCACCGGTGCGAAGTCGTGAGCGATTGTAGCTGCCGGTCTTCGCGGCTTCAATAGGCGAACGGCTTGCCTCTCGGCTCGCGGTCTGGTCCAATGAAGTGTTCGGCCATGCCGAGAGAGAGCATGCCGTCCGCCGTTTTCCATCCTGCCGTGTCGCCTTTGTCGCCAACATCCCGCCGTCGAGCACTCGCCGAGGTCGCTCTGATCTTTGCCGTGTTCTTTCTGCAAGGGGCGTGGCCCGTGCCGGAGGTGAATGAACCACATTATCTCGGCAAGGCGATTCACGACTGGAACCCCGATTGGCTCCGCGGCGATTTCTTCATCGAGACGCCGGACGTCCATCGGGTGTTCAACTTCGGCTTCGGGTGGCTCTCGCTCTGGCTCGGGCCGGTTCCGCTGGCCTGGGCCGGCCGCGCGCTGACGTGGCTCTTGCTGGCCTGGGCGTGGCGGCGGTTGAGCTGGGCCATCGTGCCGCGGCCCTGGTGCTCGGTCCTCACGGCCGCCCTGTTCGGCTGGCTGATGGAGAACTGCCACATGGCCGGCGAGTGGGTCGTCGGCGGCGTCGAAGCCAAGGGCGTGGCATACGCGTTGGTCCTGCTCGGGCTCGAGGCGATCGTCCGCAACCGCTGGAATCGCGGCTTGCTCTGGCTCGGCGCGGCATCGTCGCTCCACGTACTCGTCGGCGGTTGGGCCGCCATCGCCGCCGGCGTGGCCTGGCTTTGGCTTGCAAAGCCGCGACCACCGGTCGCGGGAGATAGCGCGACCACCGGTCGCGGCGGCCCTCACCCTAGCCCTCTCCCAAAGGGAGAGAGGACCGTGCCGTCGCTGCGGTCTCTCTGGCCGGGGCTGCTGGGTGGATTGCTGCTGGCGCTGCCGGGCATTCTTCCGGCGCTCGCTCTCGACGGGGGCGCGGGACGCGAGATGATCCACGAGGCCCACGCCATTTACGTCTACGAGCGATTGCCGCATCACTTGCTCCTCTCGGCCATCCAACCGTGGTTCATCGCCCGGCTTGCGTTGCTCTGGGCGTTCTGGATCGTGGTGGGGTGGATGGAACGGCGGCGCGGCCGGGAGGAGAAAGTCGTCCGGCTGCGGGCGTTCGTCACCGGCGCGGTCGTCATCTGCCTGACTGGCGCCGCCATCAATGCGTTGGTCTTGGTCGACCGCTCCTTGGCGGCCGATCTGATGCGGTTATACTGGTTCCGGCTGACCGACGTCGCCCTGCCGCTGGCCGTGGCCTTGGAAGGCGTGGGCCTGCTGGCTGCCGAAGGTCCCCTTTCCCTTTGGGAGAGGGTTAGGGTGAGGGCCAATGTCTCCCCTCTACCTTTGGGAGAGGGGGCGGGGGTGAGGGCCGAAACGTCCCATCGCCCGCAAGTCAGCGAGCGAAGAAATTGGCTCTTCCGCCGCGCCGGCTGGCTGCTCGCCCTCGGCTTGGCGGCCTATCAGTTGGGCGGTCATGCTGTGCAGCGCATGTGGCCGAGCGAGCCCCGGGCGGAGAAGATGGCCAATCCGGCCGACTGGCGGGCGGCATGCGAGTGGGTCGCCCGCTCGGGCAAGGTGCCGCGCGACGCCATCTTCCTCGTGCCGCGAGGATCGCAGACGTTCACTTGGTACAGCCATCATGGCGAAGTGGTCGCGTGGAAGGACGTGCCGCAAGACGCCGAGGGGCTGGTCCAGTGGTGGCGTCGGATGAAGGACATTTATGATACCGGGCTCGCGCCGCCCGAACAGTGGCGCGACTCGCTCGGCGAGTTGAGCGCGACGAGGCTCCGGCAACTCGGCGCGAAGTACGGCGCCGGGTATGTCATTACCGGCCGCCCGGAACACCCGCCGGCCTGCGAGTGCGTTTACGAGAATCCAAGCTACCTGATTTACCGACTGCGATAGGAGAGGATAAGCGTTTTCGGCCAGACTGTCATTCTGATCGCCCAGGTTGTCATTCTGAGCGCAGCCCAGGTTGTCATTCTAGCGCAGCTCAGGTTGTCATTCTGAGCGCAGCGAAGGTTGTCATTCTGAGCGCAGCGAAGAATCTAGTCTGGTTCGAGTGCAGGCGAGATTCTTCGCTGTGCTCAGAATGACCGTGATTTCCCGTCTTGTGAACGATTGTGAGGAGGACGCCCGCGACGCAAGTCGCGATTTGATGATGAGAGACAAGATGCGTGCGGTAGTTTTCGACATGGACGGCCTCATGTTCAATACGGAGGACCTCTACACGGCCGTGGGCACCGAAGTGCTGCGCCGCCGCGGCCTTCCATTCACGGCCGCGATGAAGAACGAGATGATGGGCCGACAGCAGCAGCCGGCGTTCGAGGGCCTGATTCGCTGCTGCGGCCTGACCGACACCTGGCAAGCCCTGGCCGCCGAATCAACCGACTACTTCATCACCATCCTCGACTCAGGCCTGGCGCCGATGCCTGGGCTGTTCGACTTGCTCGGGGCCCTCGAGAAGGCCGGCATGCCGAAGGCGATTGGCACCAGCAGTTGCCGCCGGCTGGTCGATGCCTGCCTGAAGCCGTTCAACCTAGCCGGCCGCTTCCAGTTCATTCTGACGGCCGAGGACATCGTCGAAGGCAAGCCGAACCCGGAGATATATCTGACGGCCGCGCGGCGATTCGGCGTTCCGCCCTGCGAGATGGCGGTTTTGGAGGACAGCCAGAACGGTTGCGTTGCCGCCGCGGCCGCCGGGGCCTTCGCCATCGCCGTGCCCGCCGAACACAGCCGCACGCACGATTTCAGCTCCGCCTCGCTGATTGTCAGCAGCCTCGCCGACCCGCGGCTCTATCGGGCGTTGGGCATCGCCGCCCCCTAAGCCGCGAAAGAACCCGGAGATCGCGACGACATGTCCGCACGAGCGTGCGGTTCGTGATTCTCCTCATTCCCCGTCTTTCCCTTGCAATCTCTGCGCTCTTTGTGTTCCTTCGCGGCTGAAACAGACCACCATCAACCGCCGTCGCCACCCATAATCGCAGTTATCCGTTTCCCTTGATCGGTTTTTTCGGCGTAGGTGTCGGCTTGGCCTTCGGTGGCGTGAGATCGAGCCGCCAGGGAATCTTGACCCAAGGGCTGCTCGCGTCGCTCCGAAGCCTGCGATAGGCGGCTTTCATCAGTTGCTGATCGTGATCGTCCCCGAACCAGAACTCGCGCCCGATGAGATAATTCTCGCCGAGGTCGGCCCAGCTATCGAAGGTGGCCTGCATCGCTCGAGCCGCCGGCATGATCTGCTGCCACGCCTCGGCTTCAGTGAGATAGCCAGCCACATAGGCACGGCCGCAGAGCCCGACGTCTCGCGCAAAGTCCCAGCCTGCAAGGCTCTTGTTCCTTAGCTTCTTGCGGTACTTCGCCACGAGTTCGACGCGGGCTGCGGTTTTCGCGTCTATTCGGGCGTCGGTGCGAAGCTCCGCGAGTTCCTCGGGCGAGGCTTTGGCAACGTCCTCCGCCAGCTTGTCGAACCATTGCCGATGGCCGCCCTGTTCGGAGCGTTTCACCCAATCGAGAACCTGCTGCTTGGTCTCAAGCTGCCACGCTCCGCGCAAGAGTTCGTCGTGGGCCGCCTTCCTGTTCGCCGGTGACGGCTCAACGCCGCCGAGCAGATCGTGACGTCGATGATAGGCCTCCGTAATCACGCCGAAAGTGGCCAACGCCCAGCGTTTCTGTTGTTCGGTCGGCGCTGCATCGTTTGCGTCGCGAACGAACTTGGGCAGATACGCTTCGTTCGTTTCCGCCGCGAAGGCCATGGCCGCGAACAGAATAACGGCGACCCAACTTGTGCAGCGAATAGCGTTCATGGTGCTTGCCTCCCCAGGGAAATCATACCCGCAAGGGGTTCCGGACGTCAGGAGCCGTAGGTCAGGTACCCCGTACCTGACACCGTCCGCCATCCGTCAGGTACAGGGGACCTGACCTACGGTTGCTCCCTTTTGATCGCTTGCCAATGCTAGGCGCATCCCCGTTTCGATTGCCCAACGCTATTCGCCGGCATCTCCTGGCAACGGCGGATGGTTGTCTCCGGCAGCCCAATTGGCGGTGTAGTGGCCGGCGCGAACCCAACGCCGGAAGCTTGACCAAGACCAATCGTACGGCCGCCGGACGAGACCGTGCTTCACCGGGTTGTAATGAATGTAGTCGAAGTGCGACTCCAAGTCGGCTTCGTCGCGGATCGTATGTTCCCAGAGTCGGCGTTGCCAGACGCCGCGGCGCCCTTCACGGCAACGCGAGTCGGCACGGGCTTGCTCCGACCCGCCCGACGCAAGCCAACGACGGGTGAACTCTCGTTTGATCCATCGCCAACGCAACGAGTAGCGGTCGTCGCCCGGCGGCAACGCCCAGACTGTGTGCAGGTGTTCGGGCAGCAGCACGACGGCCACGACCTTGAGTGGAAACCGGGCAAAGCATTCCCGCATCACGTTGCCGAGCAATCGTCGGGCAGCCCCTTGTTCGAAGAGCCGCCAGCGGTTCTCGGTGACGACAGTGAAGAAGTACGTTCCGCCCGGAACAAAGTAGCGTCGATAGTCCGACATGCGCCCGATTGTACCGCCGACCTCCCCGTAGGTCAGGTACGGGGTACCTGACCTACCTACTTGTGAGGTAGGGAGTACCTGACGTACGTCATCGGTTGTGGGCAAGATCGCGCGACCTTGGCGCGACGGCGTCTCCTACCGGATCTTGATGTCACTGCCGAAGATGGTCAGAAGGAGGACCACGTCGAGCACGGCTTGGGCCGAGACGAACAGGTAGGGCGAGATCCCGGCGACCATGAAGCCCACCAGGAGCCCCAGCCACACCGCCACCGCGATGGCGATCCCTCTCAACTCCAATTCCTCCCGCCCGAGGAAGATCAGAACCCAGAAGATCAGAAAGGGGAGAAGCATGGTTTCGACGATCGTTTAACCAGGTGCCAGCGGCGACGGACAGGGAGACAGGTAGGGTGCGTGCTTGCACGCACCGTAACCGTTGACGGGAAAGGGATTGGTGCGTGCAAGCACGCACCCTACTTCACTACGGTACTGGCGCTGCTGCGTGACACGGCGCCCCCGCCCGGCATGACGGATTGGTTCTCTGCCCTGATGAGTTCCTTCAATCTCGCGACCTGAGCGTGACAATCATGCGTTCGCTCCGGATTGTACGTTTGGATGGCGCGGTGTTCGTCGGGAAAGACGTAACGAAGCGTGTCGAACGCCACCAGGCGCGTTACGGCAGATTCAGCATCGAGCAGTTCGAGGAGGCGTGGCAGCACGACACTGACGTCCCGGCCGCGAGCGGCAAGCTGAGCAAGTTGCGTGCAAACCTGAGTCTGGTTCTCAAGCCCCCAAGCAACCCTCTTCCAGAGCTTTTCATCGGAGGCCTTTTTTGTCCGGTATGCCTCCAACCGGTCGAATAGCCCAAATAGCCAGATGGTGAAGTAGAAGCCCAGTGGCAATGCGGCGATAACCGCGGCGATCGCAATTATGTATCGCCAGCCACCCCAGCCTACAAGGTGCCGCACGATTGCCGTCCAAGCGAGGAAGGCGGGAGACAACGCTGCTGTCATTTGCAGCAGCAGGAGCAGGTTAGCTTTCACAGGAATCGAAGGGGTTCTCGCTAGCTCGCTAAAGGTGGCCCGCCGTTGCTCGATCGTGATTGGGGTACGCTGAATGCGGTCCATTTCGCGTCTCCAGATGTCAGATAGCATCAGCTATCCTGTTGCTGACGAATGTCAACGACTTGTCAGTTCCCGTAGGTGGTATCCCTGTACCTGACCTACGACCTGCGTTGCTACGCACGCTCGACCTGTTCGCAAATAACGTCTAGGATGCCGTCAGGGCAAACGACGTTAACGTGTAGTGGCTTCACAAAAGTGGCGCTCCCGGCAAGGCGATTTTGCATGTCGTAAAGCACAATTCCTCCGCAAAAGCGTATTTCTCCGTTAGTGAACTGCTTAAGGAAATCGGAATCATCAAAGATTCCAAAGAACTCGACGTTTCGCTCTTCGGGATAGCTGTAGTTTGGCCCACCAAGCAACGACTGGCGCGTCGCAAAAAAGTGAACGCCGAACAGTCGTAGGCGAACGATTTTCCCGCCTCCGCCAGAAAAGACAAGCAGTGCATCTTGATGAAACGGTTGCCATTGGACATCCGTCAGAGCTGGTGCCATCTCATTAACTCCAGCAACGAATCGCTCGAGTTCACTCATACCGCCATCCCTTCAACATTAGATTACTCCGTACCTGACCTACGGTTGTTTGTGCGGCCTGCTCCTTGATCCGCGCCTGCTGAACCCAATAGTTGCCTAGCGATAAGATGGGAATAATCAACGCGCCGTAGGCAAAGAATCCCCAAGTCAGGTTGAAGCGATGGAGTCGCGCGAGGACGAGTCGCGCATCACTCGGATCCGCCCAAAAGCGATACTCCACTTGGCGCGTGAACGCAAAAACCCCGGAATACGCATGGAAGACGACGCCTACCAAGCCCGGGCCGGGAGCATGCGAAATCGTGACTCCCTCGAACGCTCGCATTTGCGCTCGGTCAGCCAGGGCGGTGAACCAGCGATGGCCCTTGACGATCAGCATCACGGCAAAGCCAAAGAAGCCCACAAGAGCGATCACAAGGGCAACGCAAATTGCGTTCCTCGCCCACGTCGATTGGACATTAGCCAGCATCGTTGGGTTCCTCGGGCGGTGTCATGCGCGTCGGCCGTCGCGACGAGCATCCTACTTCCTATCGGCACCGCCGGACAAGCCGGTGGTGGCACTCGCATGGTACGAAAAAACGCCCAGAGGCCGGTGGCCTCGGGCGTTTTATGGTTGCGAATCAATGGTGG
>JBDKUC010000190.1:0-12385 GCA_039679885.1 Thermoguttaceae bacterium
ACGTACGTTTGCTACAACAAACTGGGAATACAGTTCACCTTGTTCTACGACAAGGTCGTGTCGATGATGCTGCAAAAGGTGCGATAAGCTCGCATAACTGTTGGCTTTGCAGCCTGCGAACGAAAGAGCCCGCTCACTGGAACGCTCCAGTGAACGGGCTCTTGTTCTTCGCGAGAGCGCGTTCCGCTACACCGCCGCCACGGCTTCTTCGTGGTGGTTGTTGCGGTTTTCGGCTCGCGTCGTGTCGAGCGAAAGCTGCATGGTGACGCTCCAGCGGCCTTCCTTGTCGGCCTCGACAATCCAGTGCGGAAGCACCGCGACGGACTGGTGGACCAGCTCGAAACCGCCTTCCGACTGGCTGACCGTCTCGATCGGGAACGTCCAGAAGTTGGTGGGCCGCGACATCTTCAGGCCGACGTCGATCCCCTGCCACTCGTCGGTCAAGGTCAGGCCAAACGAGCCGGTCAGGTCGAGCTTCGTGCCGAGCTGCCCGAGCAGGTTGCCGTTGATGTCCCAGAAGTTCCGCCCGAACGCGTTCGACGGCAGACCGGCGAAGTTCATCTCGACGGCGAAGTGGAGCGGCCGGCCCTGCGGCAGATTCTCGAGGAGATAGGCCACCTGCAAGGTCGCGCTGCCCGCGTCCAAGGTCAGGCCCTTGGTGATGCGGATCGGGATGCCCCAGGCGTTGCCCTCGCGGGCCAACTGCACCTGGATGCGGTCCGGGTTGCGGCGGATCCGGGCTTCGTAGGCCCCGTGGACGAAATCGCCCCGCTGCGGTGCCGTGCCTCGCGCGACGGCCTCCAGCGTCGCGTCGTTGTCGTAGAACAGATCGACGAGGCTCTTCCGGGCGTGATCGTCGTATTGCAGACACTGATCGAGGTTCGGCTGCTTGAAGACAACCCGCTCGTGGATGCTCGCCACGTGGCCCTGCTGCTGGTTCTGGCCGGCGCGAACCTGCTCGTGATAGACCTCGGGCCGACGGTCGAGCGTGGCCAAAAGGTTCTGCTGCGTCCGGCGGACGTCCAGCTCGATCATCTGCCCACCGAGGTTCGGCGCGACGATGGCCATCAGCCGATCGTTGGTCAGCCGGACCTCTTGCCGGGCGTCGAAGTTGTAGTCGTCGGCGATGGCCTCGATCCAGGCGTCCGGCTTTCCGACCGCGCGGTCGAGCCAGTTGTCGGCGGCAATCAGGTGTTGATAGACGGCGTTCCGCAGGTGCGGCAGATAGATGCCGCCGAACGCGCCGTGCCAATAGCTGCAATTGCACTGGCCCCGGTAGAGCTCGAGTCGGGCCTGTTCGAGCGCCTCGGAATTAACCGATTCGCCAGCCGCAGACGCCTGGATCGTCTCCTGCACCCGGCGGCTGACGGTCATCATCCGCGAGTACATCTCATTCGCTTCGGGATACTTCACCTTGAAGTTCCGCCAGAATCCGCCGCGGAGGAACGACCGCAGGACCGGCCAGTGCGGGTCGTTGTGCATCTCGTGCGCCAGCCGCTCGAACTCGATCTGCCGCGGCGTCGGCAGCGACCATTCGGTCATCTCGCGGTAGCTGCAATCGGGCAGATAGACCTTGCCGACGGGCGGGACGTTGTCGAACGCTTCGGCCAGCGTCGTCACTTGAATCCAAGTCTGGTTCTGCGCCAGGGCGTCGAAGAAGCGGGTGAGCCAGCCGTCCTCATAGACGTGCTTCTTCGTCTCCGGCCAGACGCCGAACTTCTCGCCGTCGTCGCCGAAGACCACCACGGCGTTCGGCTGCTTCTCGGCGATGCCGGCCAGATAGTCGATCGTCTGTTGCGGGTCGGCGAACGGAATCGTGTAGCGGAGCTTCTCGCTGCCCGGGAAGATCGACAGCAGGCGGCCTTCGTCCTCGGTCAGGAGATGTCCGGCCAGTTGAGACTCGTTCAGGCCGGCCGCACGGAAATGGAAATCGTCAAGAACGGTATATTCGATCCCGGCGTCGACCAGGTCGTGGGCGCACGACTGCTCCCAAACGCGTTCCGGCACCCAGAGGCCGCGGATCGTCGCGCCGAGCCGGTTTTGGAGCCAGCGGGTGTAGCCGCGGATCTGGCCGATGCGGTCCCAGGAGGGGATCATCGACAAAATCGGCTCGAACCAGGCGCCGCCGAGAATTTCGACCTGCCCCCGCTCGACCAGCCCCGCCAAACGGTCCAGATAGTCCGGCTGATGGTTCGCCAGCCATTCCATCAACGAGCCGCTCGTGTGCAGCGAAATCTTGAGCCAAGGATAGCGGCTCAGCACATCGAGGAACGGGCGGTAGCTGTCATCGTACGCCCGTTGAAGGACGTCATCGAGATTTCCGACCGGCTGATGGTTGTGCAGTGCGAGGACAAAACGGATTGGGTTGGGCATGGTGATCGATGGCGGGAGGATGTTTCAACGTAGGGTGGGTGCTTGCACGTGCTTGCACCCACGCAGCGCCTCTTGCTCAGCGGCCGATCCGCGTGCGTGCGAGCACGCACCCTACAGGGAATCGCGGCAACAATTTCTTAATCGGCAACCGCACCCCAGTTTATCCACCCTGCCTGGATAGAAAAGTTTGTGGCTCGACCTCAACCTCACGGAGAAACGCCGCCGCCTGCTCCGGCGGGACCGGATTGATGTAAAAACCGGTACCCCATTCAAATCCGGCCGTCTTCGTCAGACTCGGCATAATCTCTATATGCCAGTGATAATGCCCTAGCTCCTGACTGTCAAAGGGGGCCGTATGAATGATGTAATTGTAGGCCGGCTGGTCAAGCGCCGACTCGATCTTCACGATCACCTGCCGCATCACGCCCGACAGGTCCTCGACCTCGTTCTTCTGAATGTTCTCAAAATGGCTCGCGTGGTTCTTCGGCAAGATCCAGGTCTCGAACGGGAACCGGCTGGCGAAGGGGCAGAACGCCACGAAGTTCGGCGTATCCAGCACGATCCGTTGCTCGGTGGCCAGTTCCTGCTGAACCATGTCGCAATAGACGCAGCGGCCGCGGTAGTTGTAGAACTCGAGCGAACCGGTCATCTCCTCCCAGACGTTGATTGGGACGATCGGCGTGACGATCAGTTGGCTGTGCGTGTGTTCGAGCGATGCCCCGGCCGCGGCGCCGACGTTCTTAAAGATCATGCCGTAAACCAACCGCGAGTCCTTTTTCAAGTCGACGAGCCGGTCGCGGTAGACCCAAAACACGTCTCGCAACTCTTCTTCGCTCAGCTCCGACGTGCTGACGATGTGCCGCGGCGATTCGATGATCACCTCGTGGGCGCCAACGCCGCGCATCATGTCGTAGATGCCATCGCCGCGCTTGTTGAGTTGTCCCTCGATCTCCAGCGCGGGGAACTTGTTCGGCACGACGCGAACGCGCCAGCCCTCGCGGTTCCGCTGCGAGCCCGGCTTGCGATAGGCCAAAATCTCGTTGGGCGTTTTATCTTCCTGCCCTTCGCAAAATGGACAGAAGCGGCCTTTGTGACGCTGCGGAGTCGAATCGAAGTCGTGAGGGCGTTTCGCTCTCGCGGTGGCGATAATCACCCAGCGGCCAACAATCGGGTCTTTGCGAAGATCGGGCATGGAAGTCTTTCGGAAGCGGTGGTGCTACGGTTAATCGTGCGATGCAACGGTGGTCAGCGAGATAGCGGGATGTCGATCGGTCTGCCTCGTCTTCGGCCGGCGAAGATAAAGTGACAGAGTCCGGCCAGCACGCCCGCCCCGCGGCTGAAATGGATCAATGGAAAGACGAGCAGGAGACGCAAGGCGCAGTTTAATCCGTGCCGGCGAAGCGATTCGGCCGAGACGGCAATCGCGGCGATTGCATAGAGCGACACCATTCCAACAAATGCAATGGCCATGCAAGGACACCAGGGGCCCAGCGCGCCGGTCAGCAGCAAGCCAAGCATGAACATCGGCGGGACGGTATGCCGGACGCTCATCGCGCGGCGCCGCTTCCAGATGACCAGCGAATTGAAGTAGCCGGTCTGGTAGTACAGGCGCGCGATCTTCGCGAGCGAGTCGCGTGCCCGGCCGCGAATCACCACATCTGGCACTAACAGGATTTCCCCCTTCTCTTTCCGCAGCCGCAGATTGAAGTCCATATCCTGGTTTCGCAGCAGGTCTTCGTCGAACGGGCCGATTCGCTCGAAGACCTCGCGGCGGTAGCAGCCGAACGGCACGGTATCGACCGCGCACGGCTGGGACACGCCGAGCCGGTGGCGTGCGCCGCCCACGCCGAACGGATGGACGACCGCGACCGCGATCGCTCTGGCCATCGCGGATCCGTTGGCTGGATCGATTCGCAAGACGCCGCCGACGTTGTCTGCCCGGCTCCGCTCGAGCCACCCCACGAGCCGCGAGACGTAGTCCATCGGATATTCGTAGTGCGCGTCCATACGCATAATGATCTCGCCGCGAGCGGCCGCAATGCCGATGTTCATCGCCGCCGGGGTGCTCCGCTTTGGGTTGTCTATACACCGCACGCGGTCGCACTGCTCCAGCAGCGGCCGCATCGCCGATCGCGTCCCGTCGTCGCTCATGCCGTCGACGACCAGCACCTCGATACGATCCTTCGGATAGTCATTGCCGACGATCGAGCTCAGGCAGGGTCCAATCCATTCCTTTTCGTTCCGGCAAGGAACAATGATGGTAACGAAGGACGGCGAATGATTCAACGCTGATTGCGTCAGGCTGGCGGTTGGGGGCGTGGCGGCCGCATGGGGCGTTCGAGCCGGCTGGGCTGCAATCCGCAATTCCCGGCGGCAAGTCAATGCCCAATACGCGAGAAAACTGGCGACTGCCAAAGCAGCCAGCCACCACTGCAATCTCGGTTCCCCGCTACGGCACGCCGCGACCGCCAAGACGGCCAGAAGGGTTGCCGCGGTCATGACGGCGCCGGTCACCTGATGATGCTTCAGGCCGGATTTGACCAGGCGTTGGTAGAGATGGGTGCAATGAGCCCGCCAGATTGTTTCACCGTGCCGAAGTCGTCGACAAATGGTGAAAGCACCGTCGGAGAGAAAGAACCAGAGACACATGGCGACGCAGAATGCGGCCTGCCCTCTCTCGTCCGGCGCCGCGAGGCATGGCAGCGTGGCGACGGCAAAGCCCAGCATCAGTGCGCCGCCATCGCCCATGAACATCTTGGCCGGATGCCAGTTCTGCGGCAGGAAGCCCAGACACGCGCCGGCAATCGCCAGGCCGGCGGCCAGCATCGGTCCGTCAGCCGCGAAACACGCGGCGGCCGTGCCCACGATCAAACCTTGCGCCGCTGCGAAACCATCGATGCCGTCGAGAAAGTTGTAGACATTCGTTACGCCGACGAGCCAAAGCAGAGACAACGGTACGGCGAAGACGCCGAGCGGGACATCAAGCGGCGAGGGCAGCGGCAGCCGCACGAGGCCGCCGGTCGCGTACACGACGATCGCCGCCGCGAGCAATTGGACCGCGATTCGCACCGGGATCGAAACGCCGATGGCGTCATCAGCAAGGCCAAGAAGGGCCATCAGCGCGACGCCGCACAAGATGGCCACGCCGGGAACGCCGATCCCCAGTTGCCCAACCATGAAGATGCCCGCCGCGACGCCCACCAGCAACGCGAGCCCGCCAACGCGGGGCGTGGGCGTTACGTGCAACGATCGCGCGTTGGGAAAGTCGATCCACGCCGTCGGCCATCGGGCACGAGCGAGAGCCTTCGCTGTGCACCACGCAGCCACAGCGGACGTTGCCAACACGGCGATGCCTTCGCCAGGCATGTGTCCGGATTCCGCTTCACGAGGAACTGGATCCCGAATATCGCTTGGCAAGTATGTGCTGACCCTCGCAACCGCCGATGTGAATGCGTGGTGAGTCTATTGCGGGTCAGCGTCTTGTTGTCATTCGCTGGCTGTCACCTCAGGCTTGCCGGTTCATCACAGTGAGGGGGGCATGGACGTCTATCGGGAGATTCTACCAAGTGCCCGACGAGTGATAAAGACACCAGGCCGACGCCGCAGGAGGATTGCAAAGCAGGCCGTAGGCGTTCGTAGTCCCGCCTTTAGGCGGAAAATGACCGGCTAAAGCCAATACCGTTGAATTTATCGCCGAAAAACCTTGTTCCCATGCTCCCGCGTGGGAACGAGATTGTCGGTTGCTTGCCTAATTCAACGGTATTGCGGTCAACGCCGGAACTATGAACACCAAACGAGACGCGGAGTCCAGCGGTCGGCTGGCCAGGGCGATCGTTAGCGATGGAAGCCGAAGGACATCAACGGCTTACGACGCCATCGTGCGTCAGGCCTGCCACATGAACAACTCGTAGTCCGGCGATGGCACGGTCGTTTCGATGGCCCCTTCGTTGGGAATCCGTTCGACCGATTGGCCGTCCTTGAGCACCTCGACATAGAAGTGGACCGGCTCGTCGACTTTCCGTCCCAGGCTGCGGAAAGGCAACGCCAGCTCGAAGATCAGATCGGCCGCGGCGACGGCATGGGCCCCGGCCATCACCTCGCCATCCCGATCGAGCTGCACCTTCGACTCTTTCCGGCTTGGATTGGCGACCGACAGCTCGAAGCCCTCCGGCTCGACGAAGACGATCCGAAGCGATTCGACGTCCGCAAGCTGCTCGCGAAACGGGCCGCCGGCCGCGTCAAGCCGAAGGTAGAGCCGCTCGGCGTCGAACCCAAAGAAAAGGTTTGAGATGCAGCCTTGCGTCACCATGCTCATCGCGCCGCGCGAGCCGCCGCAGACGTATCGCCCCGCGTTGATCCACTCGAAGTAGCTGCGACGGCCGTCTACTTTCACGCGCAGCAAGCCGGTCGGCTCCGTGTAGGGCAGCGCGTGACGCACTCCTTGCCGAATCGGCTTGGCCAGCTCCGTCGGCGGCTGCTCGTCAAGCACCAGGTAAACGTTCTGCAGGTGCTTGCGGAAGAGCCGATCGAACAGGCCGGACTGGGCGCTGTGGTGGCTGTCGCCGAACCACCAAAACCAGTCGCTCCCTTCGGCGATCGAGAGTTCTTCCCAGGCTCGGGCCAGCTTGTCAGCCGGCTTGGTCTTCTTCGCCGCGACGGCCAGCAGGTACCGGCGAGTATCAAAGAGCAGGTCCCACGCCTGATTGCACTCGGGGTGGCCGATCCAGATGCCGAAGTTGTGCTGGATCCAACTGCCGGGGAAGAGTTGGCCGAGCTTGTCGGTCGCCGGCCAGCGCGCGAGGTAGTCGCCGATCCGCACCGGCCGGATGCTTCCGTGCTGGGCAACGCGACGATAGACGCCTCGCAGGAAATCGACGCCCGCGTTCGGATAATATTCCCAGCAGTTCTCGCCATCGAGGATGATGCTCACCAGCGTGGGCCGGTGGCCGTTGCCGTTCGTTGCGTTGCCAATGGCTTCCACCTTGCCGATGAAATCGCCGACAGCGTGGCCCGGCTCGTAGCGGTAGTAGTGAAAGCCGACCTGGTCGCTCATCGCATGGTCGCGGAAGACCATCTGAAGCGATCGGCCCTGGTCTTCAACGCGCCACGGGCGGTAGAGCATCTCCGGATTGCGCAGGAAGCCGTTGCCATCGCGCGACACCCAACCATCGGTCGAGCAGGAGAGAATCTCCTCGTCGGTGCCGATCCACTGGATGCCAGCCTCGGCCAACACGGGCACGATTCCTTGACAGACCGATCCCTCCGAGGGCCACATGCCCCGCGGCGGCTGGCCGAAGAGCTTCGTGTGGTACTCGACCGCCTTTTGGACGTGCTGCCGGGCGTCGTCCGCATAGCTTTCCAGGTGCTTCGGCAATGCCACGTTCGGCATCGCACGGCGGGCCAGCCGCTTGTCCCAGAGCAGCGGCAAGATCGGGTGATAGAACGGCGTCGTCGTCAGCTCGATCTGGCCCCGCTCCATTAGCTCGCGATGCAGCGGCACCACTTGCCTGAGCAGCTGCATCTGCTTGTCCAAAAGCCACTGCTTCTCGTGCTCGGTCCAACCGCGGCCTTTCTGGCGGAACTCCGACAGCTCAGGGTCTTGCTCGAACGCCAGCGGGTGGATCCACACCAGATTGGACCAGCACTGCAAGTCGATGATGTCTTTCTTGCTGAACCGCTTCCGCGCCCGCTGCGGCGGATCGACCCCGAGGCCACGCTTCTTGTACAGCTCATAGTAGCGCGGAAATGGCCGAATCATCTGGTCCGGATGGACCATGAAGAAGTTGTCCAGCAGGTAGTTCGAGTCTTCCTCGGTGAGCGCGTCGGGCGCGAGATGCGACACCCGCTGATGCGTGTCCTGCCGGCCGTCCTCCGTGTAGGCCGCCAACTGAACCAACAGGCTCGGCACCAGATTGATCGTGGCGTGCATCTCCGGCACTTCTTTCAGCAGTGCCGCCATCCCCCAATAGTCCTTCGTCCCGTGCAGGCGGACCCAAGGCATCGGATTCTCGCCGCCCACGTCGTCCGGGTAATACGGCTGGTGCTGGTGCCAGAAAAATGCGAGCGCGACTTCGTGCATAGCGATCCTTCAATCGGGGGCTGGGGCCACGATTGTAGCAAGATTCGCCTCCCCCAGACAAGACGGAACCGCGCCGCGCAGCCCGCCGGACTCCATTCGGCGTTCCGCTGCGCCGTTGCGCCGGCGTCTGCGCATGTTGCGGGTCCCGTTGCAATTTAAGTCCTTACCGTGTATGCTCTATCGTTTGTCCGGAATTCGGGTCGTGGCGGTGAAATCAGCCCCCCGCTGCACCAAATCGAACCGAGTTCTAGACCACGAAGGCTTTCGGCCTAGTGACGTAAGCGCCTTTCTCGAAGCCACTTGGGGTTGTAGCTCAGTTGGTAGAGCAACGGACTTTTAATCCGTAGGTCTCGGGTTCGAGTCCCGACAGCCTCACTTCGACGCGTTCACGGGCCGTTAGAATTCGGCCAATCCGGCCCCTTCGACCGCCACGCATGGGATGGCGGCCGGCTCAAGGCCGCGAGGGCGATAGTACTCGACGGCGAGGGCTCGTCGCAGGGCCGGAACGCTCTCGTGACGCGCCAGGGCCATGATGCAGCCGCCCAGGCCGGCGCCGGCAATTTGGGCGCCCGCCACGCCAGGCACCCGGCAGGCAATATCGACCATCTGGTCGATCTCCGGCGTGCTGCACGCATAGGCGCCAGGCTGCATGAATAGCTGCCCCCGGAAGACCCGCTGCGGATTCTCGCTTCCCAAATCGGCGATGAGCCGCTGCAACTGTTCGTCGCTGCAATCGGCTTCGACGCGATGGTAGACGCCGTCGCCGGCCGGCTGGCTGACGCGGTCGCCGTCGTGGCTGATCTTCATCAGAGCGCCAAACTCGTCGATCCGCCCGGCCCGGAGCAGATCGACACACATTCGACCGCGGAGAATCTCGGCCACGCCGAACAACAACACGCCGCGCGGATGGTAAGCCGCCGGCTCGGCATGCGTGGCGAAGCTTGCTTCGAGCAGCCCCGCATGTTCCTGGGAGAGCATGACGCGGAAGTCGGTGCGCGTCATCGTCTCGGGGATCCGCAGCAGCCAGCGATAGACGTCGCTGATGGGATAGCCAAGCTTGCCAGGGTCGATGTCGCGAAGATGTTCCACGGCGCCGGCAATTTCGGGACATCGCTGCTTGAGCAGGGCCAGGCCGAGGTTGTAGGCGGCGATGCGTGAGTTGAACTCATCCCGAGCGGTGCTGCTCTTGGCCGCCTTGACGTGGCTGTTGGCGATCACCACCCGGTAGTCGGCCGGGGCGTCGATCATCTCCTCGACGCGAAACGGCAGATAGCCGACCTGCACAATCTTTCCGCGCTGCCCGAGATGGATGGCCGCATGGTCGCCGGCCCCGCCGCGCGAACCGACGAACCATTCCCCCTCGCCGCAGAGGTCGATGAACTGCTGGCTGCTCACGTCGAAGTTGTTCAGCGCGATGGCCGATTGCAGGGTGGCCACGACGATGCTGGAACTGCTGCTCAGTCCGGCGGCGACGGGGATGTTGCCGGCGACGGCCATGTTCAGCCCCCGCACCCGAACATCCTGATAGCGGTGCTGGAGCCGGAGCAATGCGGCCTTGATGTAGTTGCCCCAGTGGCCGGCGGAGACGTAGACCATGTCCCGCACCCAATCGCTGTTGACGAAGTCGAGCCAGTCGTTCCAGGCCATCCGTCCCATCAACTCGGAGATCTTGAAATGGACGGGCTTGTACTTTCCGGGCCGCGTGTTGACGGCCACCACTTCGTCGTCGTCTCGCAGCCCGACGACGGCCAGGGTCTCGCGGTCGATGGCGAGGAAATTGGTCGTTCCGCCGCGGTGATCGACATGACGGCCCATCAGATTCACCCGGCCCGGCGCCCGGACGATGCAGACCTTCTCGTCGGCGCCAAAACGTTTTGCATAACACTCCAACACGGCGCGGAGGTCCTTGCACTTTTGCCGATGGAGATCCTTATGCCGGCCATAGATTTTTTCGAGCCATCGTTTCAGAGCGGGCCGGTCGGGGTCGAGCTTGGCCAGCCATTGGCGGACCGTGGCATATTGCGTTGTTTTCAGCCGTGGCCGGCTCGGCGGCGGAATGGCCGCCCGCCGATCGAGCCGGTGTTGCCGCACGTAATCCTGGATCGCCAGCAATTCGTCCGGCGAGTTGAAACTCTGCACCCACTCGGGCCGCTCGATCGGCACCGCGCGGACGCGGTAGCGCGGCGCGGCGGCGGAATCGCGGACGCCCGACAACAGCCGCACCATGTCCGTGACGTAATACTCGCCCTGGGCATTGTCGTTGCGAATCATGCCAACGCCCTGGTAAAAGACATCGGCTCGCATCAGGTACAGGCTCGGATTCACGCCAGCGGAGAGCTTCTCGATCTGTCGGCCGGAACAGCGTCGGCCGCCGACTTCGAGATTGTACTTGCCGGCCCGGAGAATCTTCCCCAGAGTCGCGGGGTCGACCGGGCCGCCCGCGTTGGCTAAGGCCATCAGTTCGCCGACGGCCGTCTGCTGCTTTTTCGGGCTTGGAATGTGTCGCGTGATGACGCCGAGAACGTCGCGGCTGGCAACGCTCTCCGCCTTGGCCAGCATCGCTTGGAGATCGTCGGCGATCATCTGCCGGGCGAGGTCAACCTGTTCGATAATGTCCTCCGCCTGACCGTCTTCGGCGACGATGACGCGACCGGCAGACGCTTCGGTGTGCTGCGTCTTGGGAATGGTGAGCAGGGCCAGATCTGCCCGCTGCTTCACGTAACCGTCGACCAGCGAGCAGAGAGCGCCCTCCTCGATGTACTTGTCGCCCATCGTCACGAGGACATAGTCCTGATAGCCGATCGCTTGCAGGGCCTCGGCGGCCACCTTGGCAGCGTGGCCGGTGCCCAGTTGCGGCTCCTGGTGGACGAACAGAACACCGGGATGCTCGCGGCTGACGGTCTCCAGAACCTGATCGGACTGCGGACCGACGACCACGAGAAAGCGGCTGAACCGTTGTCGCTTGAAAACGGCGATCTGGCGGTTGATGGCCGGGACGCCGTCGATCTCGAAGCAAACCTTGACGAGGTCGCTGCGTCCCATCCGCGTCCCTTTGCCAGCAGCCAAAAGGACGACCATCGTCTGTTCGGGAATTCCTCGATTGACGTCCACGCGAACTCCTTGAAAAGCGCCCCGGTGCCGAAGTTCCAATTATAACACCGGCCCGGGGCGTTTTCAGCGTGCGCGTCCAACGATGCAGGCGGACTACGAAGTCGGCCGCAAGCGTTCGCAGTCCCGTCTTTAGGCGGAAAATGACCGGCTAAAGCCGGAACTACGAACGACTTTGCAGTTCTCCCGTCCAACGACGACCGTCGCCATCAGCAGGACGGCCGTTTTGTTGCTGCCCCAACGACGGGGCCAATGCGATTGGCCTCGATCCTTCGCCAGAGACGCATTGCCGTTTGCGTCATTTCCGCGAAGTGGCAGCTCCCGTGTGTGCGGCGTTGGCGCCCCACATGAGCCAGCCATCGTCGTTCGGATCGCCGGTTTCGAGGCAATAGAGGCCGCCCGACTCCGTGGAGACGTACACACGGCCTTGCGCGACGGCGGGCTGGAACGCGATTGGCGAGCCGACATTCGCCTTCCACAACGGCTCTCCGCTGGCGGCCGTCAGGCACACCACGTCGCCGTAACCGGTGCCGACGAACACCTTATGGTTGACCAGCGCGGGCGGGGTGACGGATGCGTCGAGCAGCTCTTCCTCTTCATCCTTTTCTTTCGGCTTCTGCTTGTTGCCCTTCGCAGCCTTCGGCGGGCGAAACTGGTGCTTCCACAGCACCTTCTCGGTCCCGACATCGAGGCACAGCAGCGTGTCGCCCATGGCTGCATAGAGACGGCCTTCGTAGAACAGCGGTTTGGAGCCCTGATAGGACCACACGCCGTGGACGCTTCCCTGACCGCGGTTACCCTGGGCCTGATGATTCTTGGAATCGC
>JBDKUC010000406.1:0-3639 GCA_039679885.1 Thermoguttaceae bacterium
AAACGCCGGGCCGACCTGATCGACGAATTAGACCAGAACCATCGCCCCAGCCTGAAGGGCTACAGCAAGGGGTTTTTGGACCAAGCCGTGGGCATCTGCGCCGGCGTGGCCATATTGAGCTACGCCCTGTATTGCATCGAAGTCCAAAAAATCTTCGTGCCCGGCCGAGAACTGGCCTCGATGCCGCTGGTGGCTTACGGTATCCTGGATTATCTTCGCTTGGTGTACGTCGAGGGCGAGGGAGGCTCTCCGGTCGAGATCGCCTATCGCCGGTTGAGCATCCAACTGTGCGCCCTGGGCTGGATCGCCGCCGTGCTCTGGAGCGTCCGCATTTGGCAATAGCCGGAGCGGAAGCCTGGAGAACGGGAGGCGTAGAAGAAAAGCCACCCGCGGTTTTGCCCGAAAAACCAACCACGGACAAGAAAAACGCCCCGTGAAAAAACTGCTCGTCACGCTCCTGAAAGTCGGGCTCTCGGCGGCGATCGTCGGCTACCTGGTCTACGACGCCACGCAAAGCAAGGCGCACGGAAACGTCTTCGCCGATCTGCGCGACCAGCCTAAAGATTGGGAATTATTGTTCGCCGCTTGGGCCGCCAACACGTTCGCCACGATGCTGACGTTTATTCGCTGGTGGCTGTTGATCCGCGCGTTGGACGTCCCCTGCCGCTTCCGCGACGCCCTGCGAATCAGTTTCTGGGGCTACTTGTTCAATCTGGCGCCCTTGGGCATCGTCGGCGGCGATCTGGTCAAGGGCGCCATGCTCGATCACGAACATCCCGGATATCGCGCAAAGGCCGCCGCCTCGGTCATCATCGACCGCGTGATCGGCCTCTATTGGCTCTTCGTCGTCGCCTCGGTGGCGATTTTCCTGACCGGATTCTGGCGATTCAACTCGCCCGAACTCCGACAAATCGGCGTCGGAATGTTCTTGGTCACGCTGGTCAGCACGATCGGACTGGCCGTCGTCATGGGCCCCAAAACCCTGACCGCGTGGCTGATGTACCTGTTCCGCAGCATCCCGCACGTCGGTCCGCCCATGGAAAGCCTGCTGTCGGCCGTCCAGCTTTACAGCCGAAAACCCAAGGTGCTGCTCGTCGCCTCGTTAATGACCGTCTGCGTGCATCTGTCCTTCGCCGTCGGATGCTACTGCATCGTCTGCGGCCTGTTCGACAACCACTTGCCGTTGTACCTGCACTTCGTGATGATGCCCTTAAGCGCGGCCATGCAGGTGATTCCCTTCCCGGTCGGCCCCAGCGAGTTCGCCCTCGATTTCCTCTACACAAAAGTGTCGTTGGTGCTCGGCACGCCCGTGCCCCGAGGCCAAGGACTGGTCGTCATGCTGGCCTATCGGCTCGTGTCGCTGTTGATCGCCGGCCTGGGCGTGTTCTACTATTTCGGCAACCGCCGCGAGATGGCCGAAGTGATGCACGAAACCGAGCAAGCCGAAAATGAAAACGGCGGCGCGTGTCACTCCGGCAAATAAAGCAGCCGGCCGCAGCTCTTGCAAAACACCGGCTGCCCCAACATGATCTGGTTCAGCATGTTGAGCGGAATCTGCTGATTGCAGCCCGTGCAATACTGGTTTTCCACCACGGCCAGCGCGTCCTCGCCGCGGCTCCGCGCCACGCGACGATATTTTTCGCGGACGTCGTCGGGCAAGGTCGCCTCGGTCGTTTTCAACTCGGCGTCCAACCGATCCGCGTCGGCCGTCAAGCGCGGCTCCCGCTCGGCCACCTCCGCCCGAACTTGTTCGAGCTTTTGCCGAGCCGCCTTCACCGCCGACTCCGCCCCGGCGATGTCCTTCAGAAAGGCGTCGGCCTTCTCCATCGCCTCCAGAATCTCGTCCTCCAAAACGCTCTTGGCCATCTCGTCCGCCGCAATCTGCTCCAGCAGCGCCTGATACTCGCGATTGCTCGACGCCCCATTCAGCTTCACCCGAAGCTCTTTAACCTTGTCTTCGTGCGATTTCAATTGAAGCTGTTTTTGGTCGGCGTTCTTGCGCAACGTCTTGGCCTCGTCCTTGGTCTGGGCGAGCAAATTCTCGTGGTGTTGGACGTTCGCCTCGGCGGCGTGGATCTGTTTCGGACCGCGATCGAGCCGGCCCCTCAAATCGGTCAGTTGACGATGAATGCGGTGCAGCGTGCGAAATATGGACAAGTCGAGCTTCGTGGGGGTAGGCATGAAAAAATCGTGTTGGTTAAAGGAAATCGCGCGGAAGAAACAAAAAAGCCCACGAGTCGTGCGACCCGTGGGCTTGAAAATCGCCGGAGTGACTGACCGCGTCAGCCGGCTGCGCGGTCATACTCGGCCGCCGGATCGTAATCGACCACCGGCGACAGTCCGGTCGTGCGGTCCAAAAAGCCCGAAAGCTGTTGACTGCGGACCGGATGTTGAAGTTTTTTGACCGCCTTCGCTTCGATCTGCCGAACCCGCTCGCGCGTGACCTTGAAAATCCGGCCCACCTCTTCCAATGTGTAGGTGTAGCCGTCGCCAAGACCGTAACGTAAACGGATGATCTCCCGCTCGCGATACGTGAGCGTTTTGAGCAGGGCGTCAATTTTTTCGCGAAGCAGTTCATTACTGGCGGCTTTGTCGGGCCGGGGCAATCCACCGTCCTCGATGAATTCCCCGAAACAACTATCTTCGCTTTCGCCGACCGGTCGGTCAAGACTCACCGGGTGCCGACCCATCGATAATACCCGACGCGTCTCCTCCACCGAAAGGCCGGTGGCCGCAGCCGCCTCTTCGGTGGTCGGTTCCCGGCCAAGCTCCTGGAGCAGCCGTTTCGAGGCGTTCCGCAATTTGCTCAACACGTCGATCATATGGACCGGAATCCGGATCGTTCGGGCCTGATCGGCGATCGCCCGAGTGATGGCCTGGCGGATCCACCAAGTGGCGTATGTCGAAAACTTGAACCCGCGGCGATATTCGTACTTGTCGACCGCCCGCATCAGGCCCGTGTTGCCCTCCTGAATCAAATCCAGGAAGCTCAACCCCCGATTGCGGTATTTTTTGGCGATCGACACCACCAGCCGCAGATTGCCGCCCGACAACTGCCGCTTGACCGCCTCGTAGTCCTGATACTGCCGCCGCATGACGTCGCAGCGCCGGCGCAGGCTTTTGGGGCTCTCTTGGGCCAAAACCATCAGATCGCGCAGCTCGCGCCGCAATTTCGTCCGCTTGGCCCGCGTGGCCGGCGTATCGACCAGCAGCCGCAGTTGGCCGCGGATTTCCTCCATCCGGCCCACCGCGTCTTCCATTTGCCGCATCATCGCCTGCACCCGGCGCGTCCGCAGACTGAGTTCCTCGATCAACGTCAGCATCTTGCGACGCCGGCGGATGAATCGCTTGCGGGCTTCCACGCGCTCGGTGGCCGAAGTCTTTTTGCTCACCAGCAGCCGGAAATCCCGCTGGTTGCCTTCCATCAAGTGCGAGATCGTGCTCAGATTGTTTGGCATCCGAGCCATGATCTGCTCTTTGGTCAACCGCTCGGTCAGCGACACTTTGATCGTCCGATCGAAGGGCAGCTCGCCCTGGTGAACGCGCGCCAACGTGTGCACCGTCGCCCGCATCGCCATCGCGCAGCCGATCACGGTCCGCCGAAAGCTCTTCCGCGTCACTTCGATCTTCTTGGCCAGC
>JBDKUC010000146.1:0-21651 GCA_039679885.1 Thermoguttaceae bacterium
TTTGCCATCGAGAAGATCATCAAGCCGTTGCTGCCGAAGCACTTGGTGACCGGCCCGGTCACCTACCACATCAACCCGACGGGCAAGTTCGAACTTGGCGGCCCACACGGCGATTGCGGACTGACGGGCCGGAAGATCATCGTTGACACGTACGGCGGCTGGGCTCGCCACGGCGGCGGGGCCTTCAGCGGCAAGGACCCCACGAAAGTCGACCGTAGCGCCGCGTACATGGCCCGCCACGTCGCCAAGTGCATCGTCGCCGCGGGGCTGGCCGACCGCTGCGAGGTGCAGATTGCCTACGCCATCGGCCTCTCCGAACCGGTCAGCGTCCTGGTCGACACCGAAGGCACAGGCAAGATCGACGACAGCCGCCTCTGCCAGTTGGTCCGGAAGGTATTCCCCCTGACGCCCAGCGGGATCATCAAGTACTTGGACCTCCGTCGGCCGATCTACCGAAAGACGGCCTCGGGCGGGCATTTCGGCCGCAACGACCCCGACTTCACTTGGGAGAATACCGACCGCGCCGCCGAGTTGGCCGCCGCGGCCAAGTAGCATCGACCGCACGTTTCGTTTGCGGCTCGCCGATTTGACGGCGTCGGCGTCCTGCGCAGTCGTGGGATCCGAGTCATGGTAAATCGTGCGTTCACCATCGCCGCAATCGCCTCAACGGTTCTCCTGGCCTGTACTATCTTCCTCTTCATTGCCGGCACCATCGGCCTCGACCCGTCGCATTATCGGTTGTCTTTCAAGAGAGACTTCCATATCGGCGTTTCAGGCGGGCGCATCGTGCTGTTCAACTCCGAATATGGGCCGTATCACGGCAGCAGCATCGCGCTCGCTGACGGCGCCGGCAACGCCCGTCTAGCCGTTGAGACGACTGCTTTCGGCGAAACTCTAGGGATCTATTACCGACACTTTCGATGGCTAGATTCTGGCAACGTGCTGTGGACGGCCGCGATTAGTCTGGCATATCCATTCATGGGCTTTGCTGTCTTACCCGCACTGTGGGGCTGGTTTCGTTGGCGTCACGCACAGCAGGTGGCAGGACAGCCTGGAGCGCAACCATGAGCGGCATACCGTCGTTGGAATGCAAGCCGTTGCGGCGGCCGCTGGGGGGCACGCTGCCAGCGGGTGTACAGCGGACGGTCGCCATGGTCGGCCTGAGCTTGCTCGTCTCGGCGGCGGCGGCCCTGTTTTTCCGCCGCATGGCCGGCGCGCTTCAGCATCCGCTGCATCCGGCCGCGCTGTTGGCCGCCGCCCTTGTTGCGATTGTCGCCGCCGCAGCGATCCGCCGCAGTTGGCGATGCGAGTCTCGATCGCCGGGCCGACGATGGTCGGACTGGATCGTGATGGTCGCCGTCTCGTTGTCGGTCATCGAGTTAACGCTCGGCCTCTGCCTGCCTGGAACGCCGGCCGCCTGCTTGACGGCCATCTGCGTGGTCGTGGCCACCGAAGAGGCCTGGGCTTGGCGGCGTCATCTTCGCCGGTCAGCGGTTGGTCCTCACCCCAGCGTCGAACGCGGCGCAGCAGCTCTGCGCACAGAAGACACGCAGCCGGTCGATCGACGAATGGATGCCGTTGACCTCGCCGACGACGACGCCGTCCCGCCGGAGAACGTCATCCAACAACTGACGAGAAGCCGGGCGGACGACGGCGCGGAACAGATCGCCGGGTGGCTCCGCGCTCGGTTCGCGCCCGGTCAGCGGACCGTGAGCATCCACGTGGCTTTTTGCCCGCCGCTCGAGAGCGTGCCCGAGGTGGAGGTCGAGCAGGTCGATGGGCCAGAAGCCCGCATCAAGGCGGCCCAGTCGTTGCCGTATGGCGTCCGACTGGACCTGAAACTTGTCGCCGCGATTGACGAACCGGCCAGCGTCCTGCTGCAATTCTCAGCAAGGGCGTGACCGCGCTGGCGGCTACACTCCCAGCAGCCGCCGGGGATTCTCGACGAGCAGCCGGTGGAGATCGTCGTCAGAAAGCCCGACCTGCTTGCGCAAGAGGGCCGCGACGCGCGGCATCGTCGCCGTCGAGCCGGCCAACTGCGTTCCGCCGGGGGCGCGGGCGATCATGTCCTCGCGAACTTCGACCGTCTGCACCCCGAGACGGTAGCGGCCCGGACCGCAGCCGGCGGCCGACATGGCGTCTGTCACGCCCACGACCTGCTGCGTGCCGGTCAGGTGAAGATAGTTTCGCAGCGCCACGACCGGAATGTGGACGCCGTCGACAATGAAGCAGATCGTCAGCCGGTCGCGGACGCTGAGTGCCCGCTGAACGATGTTGTCATGGCGCGCCAGCACGGCCGGACAGCCGTTGCCCAAATGGGTGAACATCGAGAGCCCTGCGTCGATTGCAGCCAGAAGCTGGTCGAGCGTCGGGTCGCAGTGGCCGGCGGAGACCAGCACCTTGCGATCGACCAAGTGGCGAACCAACTTCAACCCAGGATCGCACTCGGGGGCGAGCGTTACGAGGCGGACCAACCCGTCGGCGGCGTCCAAGAGCCGCTGCATGAGGCCGACGTCGGCCGGCCGAATCGTCTCGCTCGGATGCGCCCCGTGATAGCCGGGCAGACTGCTGATGAAGGGGCCCTCAACATGGATGCCCCAGAGCACGTCGCGCACCAGCGGGTCGCGCTCGCGGATTGCCGCGATTCGCGCGAGCCGCGACTCCATCCGCGGCAAGTCGTCAGTGATGATCGTGGCCAGACAGCCCGCCACGCCATCCTCGCGGAGTCGTTGGCAAGCCCTGTGCAGATCCAGTTCGCCGAGATCATCCTGATTAAAGTCAACGCCGGCGTAGCCGTTCACCTGAAGATCGACGAATGGAAGTGTTGCTTCTTTCGTTTCTTTCGTCCCTTTCGTGGTTTCCTCTCTCCTCACCGAACGATCCTCTCCCATTCGAGTTTGCCGGCCGAACCGAAGTTCACCAACAGTGCTAACCGCAACCCTGTGGCTTTCAGGTAATTGTGAACCTGTGCCCGATGTTCGTCCGTCAAGGCCGACGCCGCCTTCAGTTCCAGTATGATTTTATTGAAACAGAGTAAATCCGGTTTGTATCTCTGTCTGAGAGGACGTCCCTTGTAGTTGAGGTCCAACTCCTGTTGAGGAGAAAACGGAATCTGCTGCAGCTCCAACTCGATCTCCAAACACTCTTGATATACCGCTTCGAGAAAACCGTTGCCCTTCTCCTTATAGACCTCGAAGCAGGCCCCCATCACTCGGTAACTTTCTTCCTTATAGACGATTTCCATGACTTACGCTCGGAATTGAGGAACCACGAAAAAGACGAAAGTGACGAAAAGGGCAAAGCAGAGGGTGCTGGGTGCAGGAGCGTAGAGTCTTTGTTCTCCCGCGTGTCACTCTCTTCCCCTCTCGTTTCCTTTCGTTCTTTTCGTTCTTTTCGTGGTTACCTTTCTATGGCTTAGCTCGGAATACCACGAAAAAGACGAAAGTGACGAAAAGGCCAAAGCAAAGGGTGCTGGGTGCAGGAGCGGAAGAATCTTCACTCCTGCGTCGAGCCAATGCGTTTCAGATCGACAAACACGTCACCCTCCTCCCCTCTCGTGTCTTTTCGTTTCTTTCGTCCCTTTCGTGGTTACCTCCACCTAACTCGCCTTACGGCTGAGCAGCGAAGCGGCCGGGGGATCGAGGTAGAGCGTCATTTGCGGATGTTGCTGGAGGATCGAGGCGGGCTTCATCGGCGTGACAGGCCCTTCGACCGTCGCCTGGACGGCCTTTGCCTTTCGCTGATCGGGCACGCTGCAGACGATCGCCCGCGACTTCATGATCTGGCGGATCGACATGCTGATCGCCCGGCGGGGCACGTCGTCAAACGTCGGAAACCAACCTTCGCCGAGCTGCTGGCGGCGGCAAGCGTCGTCCAGATCGACCACCAAGTACGGCCGCTGCGTTTCGAAATCGGCCGGCGGGTCATTGAAGGCCAAGTGGCCGTTCTCGCCAATGCCGACCATCGCGACATCGATCGGCGCTGCGGTCAGCAAGTTGCCCACGCGGCGGCATTCGGCCTCGGGCTCCGTTTCGCCGTTAATGTAGTGGAACGCGCCGATCGGCACGCGATCCACCAGTCGCTGCTTGAGATAGCCTCGGAACGAGGCCGGATGGGACATCGGCAGCCCGAGATACTCGTCCAGGTGAAAGCCGACCACCTTCGGCCACTCGATGCCCGGTGCGGCGGTGAGCGCGGCCAACACGTCGAACTGGGATGCCCCAGTGGCCACCACGATGCGGGCCTGGCCCCGCTCCTCGATCGCCCGGCGAATCCGCTGAGCCGCCTCGTCGGCCGCCTGACGTCCTAGGTCTTTTCCGTCCTGACAAATCACGATGTTCATCGAGAGACTCCGTGCGCGGTGGGTGCCATTTTTGGCCGATTGTAACGAGGGCAACCCGACACGCAAGTGCCCGGGAAGAGTCATCCTCACGCTCTGCGCGAGAAATGTGTTGTATTCGGCGCGGCGAGGAGGCTGACATCACGCGGAGCGTGATGAGTACCGAGTTGACGCCACGCGGAGCGTGATGAGTGCCAAGCTGACGTCACGCGGAGCGTGATGAGTACCGAGCTGACGCCACGCGGAGCGTGATGAGTGCCAAGCAGGCATCGCGCTACGCCGCCTTGCGGAACGCGGGACGCGAGACGGCCGAGCGATCGGCGACGGCGCGAACAATGTCGACTACCCGCGACAGGTCCGCCTGCGAGAGGTTCGAGCCGCTGGGCAGGCAAAGCCCTTGCTCGAAAATCCGCTCCGCCACCGCGCCGCCGCAAAGCCGGCAATGGGAGAAGACCGGCTGAAGGTGCATCGGCTTCCACGTGGGCCGCGATTCGATGTTTTCTGCCTCGAGCGCCAGGCGAATCTCGTCGCGCGTCGCGCCGAATTGCCGCGGATCGACGGTGATGCAGGTTAGCCAACGCGTCGAGCGACTCTGCGGATGCTCGGGCATGAAGCCGATGCCCGGCAGATCGCCGAGCGACTGGCGATAGAACTGGAAGTTCGCGCGCCGTCGCTCGACGCGATCATCGAGCACGCGAAGCTGACCGCGGCCGACCGCCGCCAGTAGGTTGCTCATGCGGTAGTTGTAGCCGATTTCCGAGTGCTGATAGTGGGGCGCCGGGTCGCGGGCTTGCGTGGCGAGAAACCGGGCGCGGTCGGCCAGGTCCTTGCGGTCGGTCACCAACATGCCGCCGCCGCTGGCCGTGATGATCTTGTTGCCGTTGAACGAGAAGATTCCGAGCTGGCCGAACGTGCCTGCAGAATGGCCGTCGTAGGTGGCGCCGAGTGCCTCGGCGGCGTCCTCGATCAGCGGCACGTCGTACCATTGGCATGCCTGGCGGATTGGTCCATAATCCGCGCAATGGCCGTAGAGGTCAACGACCACCACGGCCTTCGGCAGCCGGTTGCGACGCGCTCGCTCGCGAAGTTCGTCGACCAACAACTGCGGGTCCATGTTCCAGGTGGTTTCGTCGCTGTCGATGAACACCGGCTCCGCGCCGACATAGGCAATGGCGTTTGCGGTGGCGGCGAATGTCATCGTCGAGGTGAGCACCTCGTCGCCGCGGCCGACGTTCGAGAGCAGCAGCCCGAGATGAATCGCGGCAGTCCCGCACGACAGGGCGACCGCCTCGCGAGCGCCGACCGCCGCGGCGAACTCCTTCTCGAAGGCGTCGACGTGCGGGCCAAGCGGTGCGATCCAGTTCGAATCGAAGGCGTCCAACAGGAACGTCTTTTCGTAATCCGACATGTGAGGCGATGACAGATAGATGCGATCCATCGCAACCTCCTGAACGGCCCGATACGCGGGGAAGAAGCCGGACCTGACTGTCGTTCGGCGGCCTTGGTGTGCGGCCCATTGCCGCCGGCTATCGAGCAGCCGATCGTAGGCTGCCTGGTCGTGGACTCGCCGGCCGACACAGAACGGCGCAGCGCCCCTCGGGGCGAACGATTTCTTGTAGCGGAAGATGCCGTCCTCGCCGTCGTAGCCGCCGCCGAGGACAAACGCCCGCTTGCCGGCCTGGCAGCCCCACAGCATCGCCTCGTACTTCAGGAGATCGTTGGGACGCTGGGGGTAGGCGTCGGCCAGCGTTCCGCCGAGGAACGAATACATGTGCTCCGCCGAGAGCAGGACCAGTTCGGTCGACACGACCCGACCGCCGCTCAGGGCGTGGAAGAAGACGAACTGGCCGGGCAGATCGCGCATCAAGCTGTCGAAGAATTCGCGTGGGAAGTAGTAGCTGTTCGACGCCCCGCGACGGTCCATCGTTGCGTAATAGATGTCCAGGAACTGGCCGATCCGTCGGCCGGTCGTGTCCACCTCGATCGTTACGCCCGACCGCCTCGCGCAGTTGACGTTCTTCCGGACCTTATGCTCGAAATCCTGCCACAACTGGTCCGGCGTCAGATCGAGCCAGCGGACGATGTTGGGCCGATCGGCGACGACCTCGCCGGCGAACGGCAACTGCTGGTCTGGGAAGACCGAGAGCCGGGCGAACGACGAAACGACGCCGCGCTGGGCCGCCCAGCCGTCGAACTGCCGCCAAAACGTCGCGGTGTCCTCTTCCGAGCAATTCCAGGCGAACGCGCCGCCATAGCCGTAGGGCGTCACCAAATCGCAAGCCGTCTCGCCTCGCAACGTCCAGGGCTCGGCCTCGAGCGGCCGCATGACGAACGGGAAGAGCACGCCGCGGCCATCGCCGCCCATCGCGGCGCACATCACGCGGTCCACCGGCCGTGCAAACAGGCGGACATAGTCCGGATGCGCGAACGGTTCGCGCTCCGGCCAAGACTGCCAGGCGGAGAGCCACGCGGCCCGATCGGCCGGCGATGCGTTATCGAGAAGTCGGACGGTATCCATGTCGATGGCCCCAGACGGAAGACTGCTGCGGCATGATGAAGTGCGGCCGATAGCCGACGTGCCCATGCACCAATCGTTGAAGTTCCTCGGACAGGGCGTCGAGTTGCTCTGGCTCGACGTCCTGGTGAACCGGCAGATTGAGGATGCAACCGGCCAGTCGATGGGAATCGGGAAACGCCTCGCTGCGAATCTGCGGAATCAGCGTGTGATAGAGACTGACCGCGCCGAAACCCGCTTCGTTGAGCGCGAAATAGAGCTTGTCCCGCGACATTCGCCGCACGAGCAGTGGCAACGTCTGCGGCGTCTCGCCCGCCGACGGCGACTCGCGCAACAGCGTCAATTCGTCGGCCAACGGCGTCAGCAACGCCGCCAGACGCCGGGCGTTCTGCCGCCGCCGCCGAGCGATCTCGCAGAAATCGTAGCTCCAAGGCGAGGGGGCGTCGTTCGCGCCGGCGGGAATCCGCTCCAGTAGGTCGGCGTGCTGCGCGGACACCGTCAACATGCCGCCCGGCATCGGCAACATCTTGTGCAACGAGTAGACGCAGGCGTCGCCAAGACGGCCGCAGGCGCCGCCCACCCAATCGGTGAACAACGCGTGGGCCTCGTCCTCGATGACCACAACCCCGTGCCGGCGGGCCAGGCGGACGCATTCCGCGTAACTTGGATCGACGTAGCCGAAGTAATGAACCAGCAAGAGCGCTTTCACGCAGCCAGCACGAAGGCGGCCTTCGAGGTCGTTCAGATCGATGTGCAACTGACCATCGACGCGGTAGAACTCATACGCGAGCCCCAGTTCCGCGATCGGGTCGAACACGCCCGAGCCTTCCTTCGGCGACCAGCCGACGTAGGCCGGCAGAAGAATCTGCTCGTCCGGCCCGAAAGCCATCGCAGCGAGCAGGGCCTTCATCGCCGACCGGGCGGTGGGGAACAGCCGGCAGGGCCGGGCGAATGCCGCGGCGTCTTCGGCCGTCTTGCTAATGATCTTGGCAGGTCCCGGCACGTTCCGGTCTCCTTTCCGTCAGACGTTTCCGTAGGTTGTTCAGCGGCGCGGCCATGCGATGCGATCGTGCGAACTCACGCGCATCGGACAGGGAGGAAGCCGCCTTGCTGGCGTTGCCGATCAACAGCAGACGCCGCTCTGGGGCAAGCCTCTTGAGCGTGGCCAGGACGCCCGGCGCCTCGATGGCCGCAGGGTCGCTCAGCCGATACCAGCGTGCCTCCAAGCGGCCAATGTCGTACTGCCCTTCCGGTGTGCAGAGCGTGAACTGCGAGAATCCATACAGCCGATGGCATGCCTCGGCCTGGGCGTAACCGATCAGGCGCACGGGTCTCGGTCGGCCGCCGTCGAGCGAAGCTTCGCACCACGAGCCGCTCTCACGCGATTCAAATCCCAGACGATCGTACCAACGCCGGGCGGCCGTGTTGAAGTCGAAAACGTCGAGAGCGAGTTCATCCGCCTCGATGCCAGCCGCCTCGATTAGGGCAAGCAGCAAGCGCCGACCAATCCCCTGCCCGCGGATAGTCGAACTCACGGCGATGTAGCTCAAGAACAGCCGGCGTGGCAGTCGTCTTCCTTCGGCGCAGCCGACGAGGCCTTGCTCATCGGCGGCGACGACATAGAACGTTTCGCCGCCCAGGTCTTGGACCGCGATCTGCTCGGCGACGAAGTCGGCGACTCCCGGGCAACCGTAGGTCATTGCCGTGACCAGGGGTGCAGGAAACGCATCGCGGATCAGAGCGACAATCTGCGGTGCGTCGGCCGCCACGGCTGTGCGGAAGGCAATGTGTTCGCTCATGGCGTCGAGCCCTCCGAGAACATCGCCCGGCGCTCTTCGTCCAGATTCTTCATGATCGAACAAGCGTCAACGACAATCCCACGGCCATGGACGACCTGCCGCAGCGTGAGCCAGAGAATGCGCAAATCGAGCCACAGGCTCCAGTGTTCGACGTACCAGACGTCGTTGGCGAAACGATCGTCCCAGGACGCCTCGTTGCGGCCGTGAACCTGCGCCCAACCGGTGATGCCTGGCCGCACGGAATGGCGAAGCCGTTCAAGCCGGGTGAAATAGGGCAGATAATCCATTCGCAGCGGCCGTGGCCCAACGAGACTCATTTCGCCGCGAAGCACGTTCCAGAGCTGCGGCAGTTCGTCGAGGCTCGTCCGGCGAATGAAGCGGCCCAACGCCGTAAGCCGCGCGGCGTCGGGAAGCGGTCGGCCATCGGGGCCGCAGGCGTCGTTCATCGTGCGGAACTTGTAGAGCAGAAACGGCCGCTCGCCAAGTCCAGGCCGCCACTGCCGAAACAGGACCGGCCGACCCATTCGCCAGCGGATCGCAATCGCCACGCAGACCAGCAGCGGCAGACACACCAACAGCAGCGTCGCCGACACCGCCGCGTCGATCGCCCGCTTGATCGTTCGTTGGAACATTCGATCGTTCATGCCGCGCGACGTTCGTCCTGTTTAGCGGCCACCGGAACGGCGGTCTCATGGCATTGCAGGGCCGACGTGCCGTCGACCGCTAAACGATTGGAGTTGGTGTCTTTCCCGCGTCCCGATCTGCATTGTCCAGCCGCCGCCCGGAAAGCCTGCTCGAAACGCTCGACGCCCACTGCGAGCGAGAGCTGTTCGTCATAGAACGCTCGGCCGCGGGCAGCCATCGCCTCGCGCTCCTGGCGGCTCATTGCGCGCAATCGGGCAACGGCGGCAGCCATGGCGGCGGCGTTCTGCGGCGGACAAGCGACGCCGCCGCCCGAGCGAGCGACCAGCTCGGCCGCGTCGCCGGCGACGGCCGCGAGGATCGGTCGCCCCAGAGCGAAATATGCTTGAATCTTCGACGGAATCGTGATGCGGAACAGCGGATCGTCCTTCAGATGGACGAGGGCGGCGTCGGCCATCGCGAGGATTGCCCCGATGGTTTCGACCGGCTGACGCGGCAGGAAGAGGACGTTGGACAGTTGCATCTCCGCCGCGCGGCGTTCGAGCCGCGCCCGATCGACACCGCTGCCGACGAAGACGAACTGCGCATCCGGCGTCGCGGTCGCACAGATCCGTGCGGCGTCCAACGCCGTGTCGAGCGATTGCACGAGACCCATTGTGCCGGCGAAAACCACATTGAACCGGCCGGCCAGTTTTTGCAGCGCGGACGTTTGCTCCCCGGAGGCCGTCGCGGCATCGCTGCGGCGAAGGCTGGCCTCGTCGGCCCAATTGTAAATCACGTCGATCTTCGCCGGATCAACGCCTCGGCTGATGAGTGTTTCGCGAAAACCGGGCGAGAGGACCACGATGCGGTCCATCCGGCGATAGACGAAGCGGCACCAACGGTCAATCGCCGCAATCAGACGCCGGCTGCCCAACATCTGCGATGAGGCGACCGTATCCGGCCAGAGGTCTTGAATGTCGTAGACCACCGGGCAGCGGTTAAGCGTTCGCAGCACCAGGGCCGGCAAGCCGACGGTGACCGGTGGATGGTAGGCGTAGATCACGTCCGGCTTCTTGACCAACCACGGCCCGATCGTCGACGCGCTCAGGGCGAAGCTCACGTAGTTGGCCATCCGTCGCACAGACGACCGGTCATGGCTCGGATAGAGCGGCACACGGTTGACCGCCACTCCGTCCATCATCTCGCGGCGCCACGGCCGAACGCGATAGCCGGGATAGAGCTTTCCGCCCGGATAGTTCGGAAAGCCCGTCAACACCTCGACCTCGTGTCCTCGGCGGACCAACTCGCGGGCGAACGGCAGGCCCTTGAAGTCCGGCTCGGGGTCGAAGAACTGGCTAAGAATCAGGATTCGCAAGGTGTTTTCGTTCCCTCTCGCTCCGGGAGAGGGCCAAGTGATGTTCGCTTGACTTACGCTTTTCGCCAGACCGATCGATTGACGTAGTCGGTATAACTCAGGATGATTCGCACAACCTTCTCGGACACGTTCGGCGCCGAGTAATCGGCGACAGGCAGCAGCGTCCGCCGTTCGCCGCGTCCTTGAGAAGCCAGCACGGCGAGGGCCTCCCGAACTCGCGGCCATCCGAGCCCCGTCATTATGACGACGGCCTGCTCCATGCCTTCGGGCCGTTCGTGCGCCTCGCGAAGGTTCAATGCAGGGAAGTTCAGGATGGATGCCTCTTCCGAAATCGTGCCGCTGTCGCTCAGCGTCGCCTTGGCGTGCATTTCCAGATGAACGTAGTCGCACAGCCCCAGCGGCCGGAGCAGTTGCACCCGCGGGTCGACTTTCACTCCCTCCGCGTCAAGCCGTTTCCGCGTCCGCGGGTGCGTCGAGACAATCACCGGCAGGGAAAACGTCGCCGCCAGTCGATCGAGCAGCCGGCAAAGCTCGGCGAACCGGTCGGCCGGCTCGATGTTCTCCTCGCGATGGGCGCTCACGACGAAGTATTCCTGCTCCTTCAACCCGAGCCGAGTGAGCACGTCGCTCCGCTCGATCTTCGGCAGATAATGATGCAACACCTCGTACATCGGGCTGCCCGTCTTGATCACGCGGTCGGCTGGCAACCCTTCGCGCAACAGATATTCCCGCGAAATGTCGCTATAAGGAAGGTTCACATCCGACAGATGGTCGACGATCTTCCGGTTGATTTCCTCAGGCACGCGTTGATCGAACGAACGGTTGCCGGCCTCCATGTGGAAGATCGGAATCTTCTGCCGCTTGGCCGCGATGGCGGCCAGGCAGGAGTTCGTATCGCCGAGAATCAGGACCGCGTCCGGCCGCACTTCCCGCAACAGCGCGTCCGTCTTGGCGATGACCGCGCCGATGGTCTCGGCCGCCGTACTTCCTGCCGCAGCCAGAAAATGGTCCGGACGGCGGATCTCCAGGTCCTCGAAGAAGATCTCGTTCAACTCGTAGTCGTAATTCTGCCCGGTGTGGACGATCACGTGCTCGACATAGCGATCCAGGGCCGCCATGACGCGCGACAGGCGGATGATTTCAGGCCGGGTGCCTACGATCGTTGCAACCTTCACGCTGCCGCTCGCTGGTCAAGAGGAAGGCAGTACGTATCCGGGCGGTCCGGATCAAAGACCTCGCTCGCCCAGAAGAGCGTCACCAGGTCGCCGCTGCCGATGTTGGTGATTGAATGGGCGTAGCCGGGCAGGATGTCGACGACGCGGCAATCCTCGCCACGGACATGGATTTCGTGCGTTTCGCCGCGGTCAATGTGGCCGAGGCGAATGATCGCTTCGCCCGAGAGAACCAGAAACTTTTCGGTCTTCACCTGGTGATAGTGGTTGCCGCGGGTGACGCCGGGCCGGGTGTGCGAGACGAAAATCTGCCCGGCGAAGGGCGACTTGATGAACTCGGCCAGGCTACCCCGGGCGTCCGATCGGATCTTCAGTCCATACGCGGCCTGCTCGGGATCGACATACGAGAGATACGTCGAGTAGAGTTGCCGGTTGAAGCGGATCGAGAAGTCGGGCACGCGGAGCGACGCCCGCATCTCGTGGAACGACTGGATGCGGCCGGCCAGATCGCCCAATGTCAGCATGTACGACGGAATCGCACGGTCTGTATCTTCATTTGGCGGCCGACGGCACGTCGGCCCGGCATCGGCCATCTCGGCCATGAACGCAGCCACGACGTCATCCACGTGGACCAGTTCGATCTGCCGGTTCGGATCGGAGATTTCGATCGGCAGATCGTGGGCGATGTTGTGGCAAAACGTGGCCACGACCGAGTTGTAGTTCGGGCGGCACCACTTGCCGAACACGTTCTTCAGCCGGAAGATGGCGATCGGCGCACCCGTCTCGGCGGCAAACTGCCGCAACGTCGCTTCGGCCTGCCGCTTGCTGCGGCCGTATGGGTTGTCACATTGGGCCTGGACCGATGAGCTTAGGATGACCAGCGGCATTCGGCGACACTCCGCAAGCGTGCGGCACAGCAGTTCCGTCGAGCCCGCGTTGCCCACGTCGAACTCGGCCAGGTCTTTTGGTCGGTTGACGCCGGCCAAATGGACGACGACATCGGCCTGCGACGCCCATTGGGCCAACTCGGCATGCGTGTTGTCCAAGTCGTAGCAGAGCAGCCGGATGTCGTTGCGCGGCCGCAGATGCGCGGCCAGGTTACGCCCGATGAAACCGCTGGCGCCAGTGATCAGAACCGTCTTCATTTCCGCTTGGTGAAAACCGGTCTCCCGATTCAGCCGCGACATGCTCACGCCGCCTTCCGTCGTCGTTGCTGCTGCGCTCTGGCCGGCAGCGGCTTGATCGCCATGTCGGCCAATTCCTCCTGGATGTACGGCAGCGTCAGAAGCATGTCGACCATCTGATCGACGTTGAGCAGTTGAACATTGTGCGAATGATAATCCTCGATTTCAGCCAGGCGGCGTTGGCCGTCGGAAAAGTACTTAGCGTAGTTCAGGTCGCGGACGTCGGCCGGGATGCGGTAGTATTCGCCCAGGTCCACGGCCCTGACCATTTCTTCCCGCGTCAACAACGTTTCATACCGTTTTTCCCCGTGTCGGGTGCCGATCAGGTGGATCGGATTATCGGCATGGAAGACGCGTTTGATGGCTTCGGCCAACGTGCCAATCGTGGCCGCCGGCGCCTTCTGGACCAGCAGGTCGCCGGGCATGCCGTGACGGAAAGCATAGACGACCAGATCCACTGCATCGTCGAGCGTCATCATGAAGCGTGTCATTTCAGGATCGGTGAGCGTCAGCGGCTCGCCGGCGCGGATCTGCTCGACGAACAGCGGGATCACGGAGCCCCGCGAGGCCATCACGTTGCCATAGCGTGTCACGCAAAGCGTGCAGCCTTTCCTGGCGGCGACAGGCGACCGCGCGATGGCGACTTTCTCCATCAATCCCTTGGACATGCCCATCGCGTTGACCGGATATGCGGCCTTGTCGGTGCTCAAGACAACGACGTTCCGCACGCCGGCGGCAATGGCGGCCGATAGCACGTTAGCCGCGCCCAACACGGTCGTCTGCACGGCCTCGAGCGGATAGAACTCGCACGAGGGCACCTGCTTGAGCGCCGCGGCGTGGAAGACGTAATCGACACCCTCCATGGCGTCGCGAAGGCCGTCGGGGTTGCGAACGTCGCCAATGTAGAACTTCAGTTTGTCGCTCTGATACTGCCGGCGCATCTCATCTTGCTTCTTCTCGTCACGGCTGAAGATGCGGACCTCGGCGATGGCCGTGTCGAGAAATCGTCGCAGGACGGCGTTCCCGAACGAGCCCGTGCCACCGGTGATCAGCAGAGTTTTTTTCGCGAACACGTTCATTTTCTCTTCCTTACGCGGCACGCGCCGCGGCGCCGCGGGCAGCCAATTCCCGAAACGCCTTGCGATAGGTGGCGGTGATGACCTCGTCCGAAGTCATCGCGGCGGCAAGCCGCCGAGCCCCGTCGGACCAAGTTTGCCATTGTTCGTGCGACATGGCCGCGCATTGCCGCAGCACTTGCCGGAAACCTTCGATGTCGTTCAACGGGAGGTCCCACCCCGCGTTCTGCTCCTCAAGCCGACGAAAGGCCGTGGTGTTGGCCAACAAGGCCGGGCAGCCCTCGCGCAAAGCCTCCGCAATGACATGGCCGAAGTTCTCTCCGCGCGTTGGCAGGAAGAACAGATCGTGCGACCGCATCACGGCGGCCACTTGATCGTGTGGGATCGGCCCGTGATAGACGGCCGACACGTTTGCCGGCAGCTTCCGCATCTCCTGTTCGCAGACCCGCCAATAGGCTCGATCTTCAAGGGGACCATAAATGTGGTAGTCGATCGGGACATCGACGCCCTGGAGGATCCGCAGTGCGCCATCGAGGTTCTTGACGGGCGAGATCCGCGAGAGAAAGACTGCCTGGAGCCGCCCCGCCGTTTTTCGATGTTCGATCGCAGGCGGCGCCGCCGCAGCCGCCGTGATGTCGGGCGCAACGACCACGAAGTGCGGCTTCCCCTTCAACTGCAGGGCCCGCCGCACGTCGTGTTTCTCGAAGGGCGTCGAAACGTGCCACGTGACGCCGCCATAGAGTCCGAAATGCCTAGCCAGGGCGAGGAACAACTTTTTCTTATGCGGCTTGATCGCCAGGGCGCCGCGGGAGAAGACGCCTTGCGGCGCTAGCATGACCGCTGGGGCGTCGATCCGCCCCATCCATCGCAGCAGCAGCGTGCGCAACACCATCGTCGAGTCGAAGCCGCCGCCAAGATAGATGACGTCGTGCGGCGTTTCGCAAATCAGGCGCGCGAGCAGATCGATCTGCGCGCGGCGTGGCGGCAGGTACATCACCTGCGCCTTGCCGACTTGCGTCCACTGGTTTGGCACGATGTTGGCATACGGCTGCCGGTCGCCAAGATCGCGGTCCAAGGTCACGACGCGGAACTCGAACTCGTCGCCGAGCGATTCGATCATGCCTGAAATCGAGCGGACGGGCCCGCCCGCCTTGTAGCCGGGCAAGTAAGAGGTCGTCAGGACAAGAACTCTGAGCGATTGAGCCATGTTCACAGGCTTAGCGGGAATGGGACAGTTCGTGCCTCGGTGAACCGTCGACGCCGGCGTCGCTGTCCACCTTGCCGACAGCCGCACCCGCCGACGACGCGAGCTCCCGGTATAGCGATGCGTATAGGCTGGCAATGTGCTCGGGCCGGAAACGCAGGGCGTTCTCGTATCCGCGTTCGACGAGCGCATCGCGGAACTTGTCGTCTTCGATCACTCGAAGGATGGCCTTGCGGATGCTCGCCACGTCGAATGGATCGGCGAACGACGCCGCGTTGCCGGCGACTTCGGGCATCGAAAGAATGTTGCCCGTGACGACCGGCCGACCCGTAGCGTTCGCCTCCACGATCGGCATGCCGAACCCTTCGTAGGTCGAAACGAAGACGACCATGTCGCAGCGTCGGTACTCGACCAGCATTTCTTCGGCGGACAGGTTGGCGTCAGACGAATAACGCATGCCGCAGGCGCCGAGCGCACGAATCTGGTCCTCGTTCAACTTGCCGATGATTCGCAGATGACACGGGATGCCCCGCAGGGCCTCGGCCACGCGCGGCAGGTTCTTGTTCGCTCCCGTGCCGACCTGCAAGATGATCGGATTCTCTTGATTGAAGGGCTTGGGCGACGGCTGAAAGATCTGCGGGCAGGGGTCGTAAATCACCCGAATCTTCGCCGGATCGTACTGCACGTAGCGGAGAAACTCGCGTTTCGTCGCCTCCGAGATGACCGAAATCGCCGCGACTCGTCGCGATGGCAGCCAATACCAGAAAAGATAGAACAACCACCAACGGAGGCCGTGAAGCCGTTCGAGCGAGATGCAATCGTGGATCGTCAACAGCGTTTTGCGCTTGTGCAGCGGTATGGCCAGATAGTGAACGTCGCCTGTAATATGATTGACGTCGCCTTGTTGGAAGACGGCGTGGAGCATGTTGCAGACTCGCCGCCAGACGCCGCGGCTCGAATAGCTCGCCTCGACCACGCGTGGGCGGATCGAAGGCGGAAGGCACTCTCGCACGGCAGCGAACACCCGCTCGATGCTGAGCTGTTGATCGAGCGGACGACGCTGGAAGTGCGTTACGTTGATCGTTCTGTTCTTCGGCACGGATCGAGAGCGTCTCATCCTGCGGTTCTCAAGCGGCGTCCGCGCATTGGTTGGCCGGCCGGGCCCGGCAGGCAATTGCCGGCCAGCGACCGGCAAACGGCAACACGATGGGCATCGGTCAACGCCAAATAGAGCATCATTGCCAGATAGAAATTCGACGGCTGCTTGTAGCGAGGATCGTCCGCCACCAGAACTGTGCCGCCAAACACAAACAAGAACGTGATCGCGGCAAATGGAAACACTCCCTGGAAGAGAGCACGCCCTCGCAGCAGGAGACAGTAGCCGACGTAAAGGAACCCCAAGACGTAAAAGACGTTGCCGGCGCTGACCAAGACTTTGGACAGGGATGCCTCGGTGTTCAAGGGGTTGATCGGCAACGGCGACAGGAGATAGAAGGCGGCTGGTCCAACGACCGGGGTGCTGTAGATTCTCATTCCAAGCCCCATTTCCGCGTTTAGGCCCTCCGCCGCCCGGCTAGCGATAAACTGTCCCACGGTTTGTTCCCGCATGGGAAGCGCTTGCAGGATGGGATAGGCCGCGAGCAGCACCGCTGCGCCGACAACGATCGTCCTGAGCGTTTTGATGCCGAACGACTCGGAAACACGGAGGTAGATGATCGCGGCCGGGATGATCAGATAAATCGTTCTTGTCGTCGCCAGCGAGAGCATTGCCACGATGAGCCAGAGTGCGGGCCGGAGAAACCCTCGCTTCACGTTCATCGTACCGGCCATGAACGCGGCCATCAGGGCAAACTGCAACATCGACTCTTTCCGGCTTTCGCCCGCATACACCAACGGCGAGCCGGCCATCAGGAGAAAACAAAGCAGCAACCGCCAGGATGGGCGTTTCGCCGCATCCCCGAGAACGTGAAACATCATCGCCAACGTCACGGTGAGGAACAACGCATTCAGGCTCAGCGCTACCGCGTGATAGGCTTCCAGCGGCGCTCCCTCAGGGAGAAACACAGAACTGACCGTCCCCAAAAGGAAAGGCCATCCAGCCAGCGACCAGTGCATGACGTTGGCAGTGTAGTCATTCCACGCGACAAGCAGGTTCCAATGCGACGACCGCAAGGCTTCGGCGACAAATTCGGCGTCTAGGACGTAGTGCCAATCGTCGCTCCAGGACCAGGGTGCATTGAATTCGGCCGAATAATCGGCAACCACCAAGGCGGCAACGCCGAACGAGATGGTGAATAGGAGAGCCGCCATGATGGTCGCTTGATGCCGCAACCAAGGGCAGAGCGAGTGAAACGCCGCAAGAGCAAGGATCCCCTCGATGGCATACAACGGCAACAGGGCCGCTGGCTCGTCGTAGGGAGACAGCAGATAGCAGGCGCCCAAAACCAGGCCCAGCCACAGGCAGTAGCCGACGAGATTGCCATGCTCCGCGGGAGGATGTTGTATCAGTTGCTTTTCGGTGATGGTGTCCATGCCGCCTGGCCCTAGCCAGCTTGGTCGGGACTTTCCAGGGAACGAGGATACAGAATCACGCTTAACGCGAGCGCAACTGAGTAGCAGTACGAGGCGAGCGCCCAGGGCAGCCGGTAAGGGTGAAACACGTTGTCCCGGCGCAACACGTAACGGCGGACGTTGCCCAGCAGGAGGTCGAACCAGAACCAGGGGGTGGGGAAGAGGTGCCGCGCGGCAAAATACGTGGCCGGAAAGGAGACCTTCCACTCGGATAGCGGTTGGCACGCTCGCTTGAGGCGGCAGCCGCCGCCGGGGATCGCCAAGTGCTCGAGCGATGCTTCCGGATCGAACACGATCACGCCCCCGGATTTCCAGCAACGGATGGCCACATCCGAGTCTTCCCGGAACGCCCACCCCAGGTAGTTCTCATCAAAGCCGCCAATTTTCCGAAGGAACGATGTCCGCAAAGAGTGATTGCATCCCCGGAACGTGACGACATTTTCTTGGCGTTCTGTGGAACCTAGAGGAAAAAAACGGTGATCCATGATGGGCGGCCAAGCGGTCCTTTGGCGAACTTCTGCGCCCGGCACGACTCGCCCGGCTACGCCGCAAACGGCCGAATCAACGTAGTTCCTCCGGTGTTTTTCGACGAAGTCCGTCGGCAGACGGACGTCGTCATCGACAAAAATCAGCACGTCACAGCGAGTTTCCGCCAGCGCTCGATTACGGGCAGCCGGAAGGTTCGGCCACGACTGGCGAATCCACCGCAGCTTGTTCGCGGCAGATTGTTCCTTCAAGTAAGCGTCGGTCTCCGGCTCGTGTTGCGGCGTCTGGTCAACCACGAGAACCTCGTCCGCAGGCGGATCGAGCGCTAACACCTGACGGCAGGTGTCCACGAGAACGCGTTCCCGGCCATACGTCGGGATCGCGACTGCGGCGGTCAGCGACTTTCCGGGGTCCCGTTCCATGCCTTACACCATCGTGGGCTTATGCGAATACATCTCTAGGTTGCAGCCAAAGCTTTGCGGCGACGGCGTCTGCGACCGCAGGGCATAGACAACCTTGTGCAAGAGCACATTTAGCCGGGCACGAAGCTGGAAGCCACGCCACGGCGCCAGCGGCCGCCACGCCTTCCATTCGAACCGTGGGCGATCGTCCAGCAGAAAATGATTCTGAAACCCCGCCTGATCTAGCGCCTGCATGAGGCTGAATTCCGTGTAGCCCGCCACGTGGGTTATGTCCAGATAACGACTGTATGATGCGAGCAGGCTCGCCATGTTGGGAACCCGGATCACGATCCTGCCGCCGGGCACAAGCGAGTCACGAATCTGGACCAGCAGCGCAACGGCGTCACTGACGGCGATGTGCTCCAGGACGTCGTTGAGAATGACCAGATCGTAAGCCTCTGGTCGCCCCGCGAGGAACTGGCGGCCATCCATGCAATGGACCGAGATGCGACCCTGCGACGATTCGTTGGCAAGCCGCGCCTGTTCCGGCACGAGTTCCACGCCCTCGATGTTTCGATAGCCCGCACACCATAGGCCCAAGAGCTGCTGGCCCCAGCCACAACCGAAATCCAGAATCCGCGCCGTCTTGGGCAAATCAAGCCACGGCTTCCGGCAGGCATATCGCTCGGGGAACCTTTCGGCGGCGAGCCAGTCGGGCCGAACATTGCCCATCCGGCGGTAGTGCAATTCATAGACGTTGAAGCCGTCACTGCTCATCGGCTTGCCCGTACGGCCTCATAGAAGCTGACCGTCTCGGCGATACAGCGGTCCAACGAGAAACGTTCGTTCAGACGCTCTTTCGCGCGGCCTGCCAATCGCTGGGCCAACTCACGGTCGCGAAGAATCCGTATCACCTTCTCGGCCACGTCGCGACTGTCCTCGGGATCGGCCAGGAGCCCTGTCACGCCGTCAACCACGACCTCTGGGCCGCCTGCGGCATACGTATGGAGGACTGGTACGCCGCAGGTCATGGCCTCGATAGGCACCAAGCTGCATGCCTCGAGCTTGCTGGGGCAAGCGAGCAGCCTGGCCCGCTCCATGCAGGCCATCACTTTCGCATGCTCTTGGAAGCCCAAACAATGGACGCGGTTCGCCAGTTCGCTGCCGACAATCTGCCGAATCCTGCCGTCGGCGGGCGCCCCGCCATCACGGAGTAAGCTTCCGCAGTAGACCAAGTGGAGGTCGGGAAATGCACTGAGGAATGAGCGAGCCGCCTCGGCCAGGACGAAGGCGCCCTTTTGCTCGCGCACCTCACCGGCATAGAGCACGAAATGCTCCGGCAGCCCAGCCGGCGGCGCTACCCTCTCCGTGAGCGGCTCAATCGCGTTGTAGATGACCGTCGATCGGTCTGGGGTCACCTTGAACTCGGCCATCGTTTGCCGGCGAACATAGTCTGAAACGGCGATCCAATTTCGGTGCGATGAAAGCGTTCTTCGCTCGAGGCGGCGCACAAGGATCGGCGGCTTTAGCCCTGCCGACCGGCATAGCAAGGTCATTGCCATGTGAAGGCGGATGACCACCGGACAGCCTGATAGGCGGAACGGGAGCATTCCACTGTGTTCAGGCGTCTCGATCACATCGATCTCGCCGTTGGCGACCCCCGCCTTCAGCCAACGATGGAGACGGATCCGATTGGCCAGCCAGGCGATTCCTCGTCGCGACGATTGCCGAAGCGTGACTACGCGGATGCCCTGATCGTCGTCTTCGCCGGCGTTCGGGCCTACCCCTACCACTGTCACGCAATGTCCACGCGTCGAGAGACCGTGAGCCAAGGTATGCGTAAATACGCCGATGCCGCCCAATCCAGGCCGCGAAGGATATTCATTCGAGACCAAAGCGATCTTCACGACGTGAACGCCATCCAGTGAACCAACGCCAGAATCCATCGCCGACAATCGACCGGCAAACGATCCGCGAGTCTCGAAAGCTGGAATGCTTCGTCAGCATCCAATGCGTGAAACATCCGAACGCCGAGTGCATAGATCGCCGCGCCGAGCGGTACGGCCATGCCAAGTGCCACCAGTGGCTGGGGGACCACGCGGATGACGCACCAAGCCGCCACGGCGCAAAGCCCCGCTGCCAGCAACATTCGGCCAAGCGCGCGGAAGGGAAAGGCTACGTGCAGCCGGCGCGTGATGAACCAGAGCGTGATGCCGATCATGCTCGACTGGATCAGGAGGCGACACCAGACGGCGCCCCACACGCCATGCTGAGGAATGACCAGCAACGACGCCGCGATCGAAAGCAGGGCGCCGGCCCCACCGCCGATCGCGATGAAGCCCGATCGCTCCTTGGCGTAAATCAGCGCCGAGCCGATCAGCGAGAAGGACAGAGCCGCCGTCACTGTCAGCACCATGGCGTTTGGAATCGTCACAGCGAAAGTCGGTCCGAACAAGATCGGAACAAGCGCGGGACAGACGGCCGCTCCGCCGAGGCTCAGAGGAAAGACCATCAGGGCCATGAACTTTGTCGCCATTGCGTAGTGCCGCTGCATCAAGGCCTGCCTGCCGGCGCCGGCAAGCCCGGAGAAATGGGGCAGGAACACGCCCGAAAACAGTTGTGCCACCTGCTGGACGGCAACCGCCATGGTCAATGCCACTGTGAACAGCGCCACCTCATGGACTCCCCAGTACCGTTCGAGGAAGAACACCTCACTGCGCGACCAAACGATCATGGAAACGAGCATGGCCAGCCATGTATTGAAGGCGAAGCGGCATGCACGCCAGCGCAGTCCCGGCTCGATTGCGACACGACGACCGAATCCTCGCAGCATCAGACCGCTGCACGCGGCAGGCACCACCGCCCCGGCCAGGTTGCCCAGCAATGCGCCGATCATGCCGAAGCA
>JBDKUC010000321.1:0-6040 GCA_039679885.1 Thermoguttaceae bacterium
GTGCGAGGAGAAGTGGGCAGTTGGAAGTGGGCAGTCGGCAGTGGGCAGTCGGAAGTGGGCAGTGGGCAGTAAGCAGTCGGCAGTGGGCAGTGGGCAGTCCCACAACGCCTGCGTTCTTTTCTCTCCCCTCTCCCCTTTCTCCTCTCCACTACCCCGCCAGAACGCCGCGGACATAGCCAACGGATTCGGCCAAGCCGGGCAATGGGTCGGCGGGGTCCTTGTCGAACTCGAAAGAAACCATGCCGGAGTAGCCGGTGCGGATCAGGGTTCGCAAGAATTCGGGGATGTCGATGACGCCGCGGCCGATCTCGATGCAGACGCCCGCAGCCGTGGCCGAGGTGACGTCCCTCATGTGAATGTCCAGCAGCCGATCCGCATACTGCTGGGCCGCGCGAGCGGGATCGACTCCCGCGCGGATCGTGTGGCCAATGTCCATGCAAAGGCCGACGCGCGGGTCGAGATGCTTGATCTTGTCGTAGATCACGTCGGGAGTCGGGAAAGTCTTGTCGTCCGGTCCATGGTTGTGAATGGCGGCGCGGATGTCGAACTTCCGCACCCTCTCGTCGAGCCGGGGCAGCATTTCGACCGTCGGGATGCAGATGATTGTCCGGATGCCGGCCGCCTTGGCGTAGTCGAACGCCCGATCGATCTCGGCCGGCTTGCGCATTGCGACGACGCCACAGCCGTAGAGGTCGAGCCCCGCCGCCTTCACCCGCGCCGCGACCTGGGCGATCTGGTCAGGCGTGCTCGTCAGCGGCAGGTGGAAGTCCTTTAGGCAGATGTGCCGCAGGCCGACGCGCCGGGTCATCGCCAGGCACCGATCCAAGGGGAATTGGCGAAAGGTGTAGGAAGCCAAGGCCAGGGAGAACCGCGGCCTCGACTTCGGCGTCGCTGGTTTTTCCGCGCGCGAAGGGTTTTGGGCAACGATGCTTTGGGCCACCATCGCGGTCGCCGCGCCGGCGGTCCGACTGAGAAACTCACGTCGATTCGCCATTATCCCTCCCGATCCAAGCATCCGTTTAGCGATCGCCGCGCCGGCGACGGCCAAACATCCCGTGCGCTCGCAGGATTGTTCTCCGATGATGTTCACGAGCAGCCGCTTCCGGCCGCGCGGTTGCGGGTCTTGCCGACCCGCAACCGCCGACGTAGCCGGCAGGTGATTCGGCTCTCTCATTTTCGCCGTCGCCACGCGAAGGCAAGTAGCGCGACTAATCCTGTCGCCGATAGCGCCAGCGTGGAAGGCTCGGGAGCTGTGATCGTGATCGTTTCGGGCGACAGCCACAGCCTTTTCGTCGCGATGCCAGCGAAGTTTTCGAGTTTTGAGGGGCCGATGCCGGCGGTTCGCCACAGGATGGTCGTCCAGCCCTGCTTAACCCACAACACGGCCAGCGGGGTGCCGACGGTCAAGAAGCAGTCGGGATCGGAGTTGAGCCAGGTGTCGCCGAACATCGTGTAGACCTGATTGCTGATGACCGTGCCGGAACGGAAAGCGGCGGTCACACCATCATACAGTTTGCCCGTCTGGCTTTGAAAAGCAAACTGCGTCGACTTCGTCCCTCCGCTCAGGACACCCACGTAGTTGGTCGAGGTGCTCTTCCACATCGAGTCGGTCGATCCGGGCAGGTAGAACCCGGTGTCGGTGCACCAATATCCGCCGGACAGCATCGTCACCGTGTCGGCGGAATTGGGATCACCGCTGATGGCCGTGATGTCAAGTTCCAACTTATCGAACGTGCCACAGGCGGTTCTGGCCGAGCCGAGATAGTTCAGTCCGAGCGTTACGGGCCCCGTGTTGCTGATCGTGATCGAGTCTGCGCTGGCCGCGGTCGCGCCAAGCAGCAGAACCCCCAGAACCCAAATCGAAATGTGTCTCATCGCACAAATGCTCCCCTGAAAATTACAGCGACGTGTCGCTACGGAACGAAATGCCCTGGAACCTAACCTACATCATCGACGGGGGCGAATCTACCCCCCTCCGCTGACCAGCACTTCGGTGGGGACCGTTACCTGCAGCGGGAGGGCTGGGGCGCCTTGCCGGCGAAAAGCCTGTGATGGAAAAGGCGAAGTCAAAGCCGCGCGGTTGCGGGCCTTGCCGACCCGCAACCGCCGACCTAGCCGGCAGGTGATTCATTTTCGCCGTCGCCACGCGAAGGCAAGTAGCGCGACTAATCCTGTCGCCGATAGCGCCAGCGTCGAAGGCTCGGGAGCTGTGATCGTGATCGTTTCGGGCGACACCGCATAAGTGTCTTTCGTGGCAATACCAGCGAAGTTTTCGCTCTTCGAGGAGCCGATGCCGGCGGATTTCCACTGGATGGTCGTCCAACCCTGCTTGACCCACAACACGGCCAGCGGGGCGCCGACGGCCAAGAAGCAGTCCTCATCGGAGTCGATCCAGCTGTCACCGAAGGTCGTGTAGACCTGATTGCTGATGACCGTGCCGGAACGGAAAGCAGCGGTCACGCAATCAAGCAGTCTACCCGTCTGGCTTTGGAAGGCAAACTGCGTCGACGTCGTCTGGCCGCACAAGACGCTTATGTAGTCGGTCGATGTGATCTTCCACATCATTTCAGTCGATCCGGGCAGGTAGAACCCGGTGTCGGTGTACCATTCTCCGCCAGACAGCATCGTCACCATGTCGGTGGAATTGGGATCACCGCTGATGGCAGCGACGTCAAGTTCCAACTTATCGAATGTGCCATAGGGGTTTGTAGTCGAACCGAGATAGCTCAGTCCGAGCGTTACCGGCCCGGTGCTGCTGATCGTGTCTGCGCTGGCCGCGGTCGCGCCAAGCAGCACAATACCCAGAACCCAAATCGAAATGTGTCTCATCGCAGAAGTGCTCCCCTGAAATTGCAGCGACGTGTCGCTACGGAATGAAACGCCCCGGACCCTAACCTACATCATCGATGGGGGCGAATCTACCCCCCTCTGCTGACACTGCGGTGGGGATCGGCTACTGAGACGGAGGAGGTCGCCGTGGTCGGCGTGAAGGCGGCCCGGCTGTGGCCGCAAACGGAGCGCGAGCTGTACAATGACTGCTAGAGTTCGAGCACTTTTCGGGGAGACGATCATGGGAACATACTGCTCGCTGCCGAGGTGGTTGGTGGCTGTTTCGTTTGTGGCCGTCGCTGCTTCGATGTTGGCGGCCGCGGCGTCTGCCGGCGAAAAGCCTGCGGTGGAGACCGGCGAAGCCCTCTCGAGCGGCGACGTGATGCGTGACATGCGTGCGAGCGCGCGATTTGGGGTTGATGGAGTGTCCGTTGCACTGCGGAGCCGCCGTGCCGGCGGTTGCTAAACACGATCGCTGCGCCGGCGGCGGCTAAACGAGCGGTGTGCCGGCGGCTGCGAGATGCAGAGCGAGCGATCTCGCTTGCCGCTTGCGTGGGCCGTGCGTAGAATCCATCGCGACGCGTTGGGCGAGGCACCGTGTTGGAGGGAGGAACGCCATGTTGATCAGCACCCGGCACGCTTATGGCGCCACGTTGGAAGGACCGCAGGGGCGGCTCGGCGCTTTGTACGACATCCTGTTCGACGACCAATCGTGGGAGGTGCGTCATCTTCTGATCAGCCGTGACCGATGGTTTCACGGCCGGCAGGTGCTCGTCGATCCGGAGATGATCCAGTGGACCGACTGGCGAAACCGGAAGCTGTTTACGCGGATGACGAAAGAGGACATTGACGGTTGCCCCGGCCCGGAGACCGATCTGCCGGACGCCCGACGGCAGGCGAGCCAGTCGCCGCAGGTGCTCGTGTGGGAGGCCTATTGGACCGGCGTTCTGGATGGCGGACCGGAGCAGCAGGAGGGGAATCCGCATTTGCGGAGCACGAAGGTCCTCAACGGGCTGCATATTCACTGCACGGATGGCCTCTTCGGCCACATCGACGATTTCCTCGTGGATGATCAGGCGTGGACGATCCGCCACCTCGTCGTCGAGACGCGCAACTGGTGGCCGGGCAAGCACGTCCTGATCGAGCCCAGTTCGATCCGATCGATCCACTGGGAAGACGGGGAGATCTATCTTTCGCTCAGCCGCCAAGAGGTTCTCAGCCGCCCGGCGTACGAAGGCGTTGCCGACGAGGAATCGGTGGCCGCTGGCGGTTGACGCTCTCTCTGCGACACGCTGCGGCGAGGGTGGCGCGCTGTCTTGAAACGTCAAAAGACTTTCGCACTCATGGCGTGGCCGTCGGCTCGGTTGCCGAGGTTCGAGTGAACGACGCGGTCGATCGAAAAGCTCATCACTTGGACCGAGCCGTCGCAAAAGGCCATCTGAAAACCGGCGCTGTGCGGGCCGCCGAAGATGTACAGAGACGAGTAGCCCGCTTGATCCTGCATGGGCGGCGAGGGGTAGCCCGACGCATATTCCACTTGGCACCAGCGGTTCGAGCTGTCGCTATGGCCGGTGTAGGCCGGATCGCTGTCGCCGCCATTTTGCCCGGTGTAGTAGTAGTACGGGTTCATGTACTTCTCACCGAGCAGATACGTGAACGTTGTGCCGTCCTTGATGTCGGACACCCTCACATGGCTCAACGGGTAACTCGTGCCGTTCCAAAGGCCCAATCGGCTGTTCGCGTCTCGGTCGGGCCAGGAATAAGAGTCCATGTCGGCCGCTGACGCCGCGGCGCCGGGCGGGGCCGGAAAGCCGTAGCTGTAATAATCGCAGCCCGCGTTGGCCGCATAGTCGGTGACAGACCACTTGGCAACGACGGCGCCGGCGTTGCAGTTGTAGATGGCGTGGCTGTAGTAGTTCGGAAACGCGGTTGGCGCCCGGCGGGTTGGGCAGTAGAGGGCCGACAATGGCGTTTGAACCATGATCGCCGCCTGGGCCGACTTGGTGGCCGCCGGCATGCCGATGCCCAGGTCATGCAAGGGCTGCTGTTCGATGAACGGCAGGACGTTGTAGGTCCATCCGCCGGGTTGGCGGCGATCGAAACCTCGATCGGGATCGCCGACCCATCGTGCGCTCCACCCGTTGCTCGGGTAGAACCCCTGCTGCTGCTCGTGATTCAAGCAACCGAGGGCGATTTGCTTGAGGTTGTTCTTGCACTGCAATTGCCGCGCGGCCTCGCGGGCGGCTTGGACGGCCGGGAGCAGCAGCGCGATCAGGATGCCGATGATCGTGATGACGACCAGCAGCTCGACGAGAGTGAAGCCTGCGGCGCGGACTTCGAGCGTTTTAGCGCGACAAGGGTTCGGAGTCATTCTGCGTCCCCGCAAGGAGAAGTGCCTTCCATGCGACAGGCAACCGAGTGGTTGCCGTCGAAGGTGGCGGGTTCGCCAGGAATCAAACCGATCACCACCCCAATCAAACCACGAAGTCAGTTTTGCGTCAACGACCCGGCGATATTGGTGCAAGCTTCGCCGAAATCGTCAGAGCTACTTGCCGTTGATCGGCACATTGTCGTTCCGGCTGCCCAGGTATTGATGGACCGTCGCCTCGATGGTGTAGCTGACCTGTTGCACGGAGCCATCGCAGAAAGCCATGTTCAGCCCGTTGGCGTGGGCGCTGCCGAAGCTCGCCACGTCAAGATAGCCTGGCGTGTCGCAACGCGGCAATCGGTCGGTCCAACGAACCAGATCGAAGCAGTCGCCGCTCGTCGCGCATTGGTCGTCGCCGCAATCCAAGTTGGAGTAATTGGCCGTCATGTCCGGCGAGGCGTACCACTCCGGCCTGACCAGCTTCTCTCCGACGAGATACGTGTTGCTTGTCCCGTCCGTGATGTCTCGCAGCGCGACGACGCTTCGCTGGTGGCACACGCCGTTGGCGCCCTGCATTTTGAAGAACTGATGATTTGGATCCGAGGTTGGGTCGACTTCGGCCTCGTTGAAGATCGTGTCGGCCTGCGCCAGCGAGGGCGGCCCGATGTACCAGGAGAAGGCGGAGTTCGACCCGCTGTTTGCGGCATAATCGTTGTGGAACGCGTAACTCGGGGGCGAGCCTTGCCAATAGAACGGGGCGCAGGCTCGCCGCGTCGGGCAGGTGTAGGCGGTGATTGCTTTTGCGGCCAGCACCGCAGCGTCCGTCGTGTCGTGCAGGGCCTG
>JBDKUC010000355.1:0-5678 GCA_039679885.1 Thermoguttaceae bacterium
CTCGAAGAGACGTGAGGCAAGCGTGGAGATTTCTTTCGTATTCATGGCGCATGCAAGAACTGGTTCGAATAAGAGGCCGGCTAGGGGTGTGGGCAGCCTTGGCGGTAACAAGCTACTGCATTCCAGAACGCTACCGGCAAAGCACTCCGTTGACGTTGGCCGCAAGCCGCCGAGACTGTCTGACCAGAAGACTTCCAGCTCGGAAATCCGATGGCGGCAGACGTCTTGTGAAGATCTGGGTGATCATCTTCGGCCATATCGTCACGCCGTCAGCCTCCACCATGCCATAGGTAGCTGTCAAAGCCCCGACTCACGAACCACGTCTCGCACTCACGAATCGCGGATACCCGATTCTGCTCGCACCATTCCGCGGTGGCGTTCGGAGTACGTCCGCGATTCGTTGCAAAGCTGAATGCTTTTGCCTTCGTCTTACTTCTTCGGAACGTTCTGTGCGACGCCATAGTCGATGGCTCCCTTGGCAACGCGCGGCGCGGCTCCTTATCCGACCCTTCGTTCCGCTGGCCCAGCAGATCATCTCGGCTTGCGGTGCTTCTTTCGCAAGTCGGTCAGCTGTGCAACAAGCATGTCTTCAATCTCTCGCTTATCCGAAACAGAAGCATTTCTTGTCATTTCTCGCGCCAACTGCTGAGGAGATGCCATTGGCCCAGACACCTGTAGCGAGCCACCACCTAACGCCTTCGTGACCTTGCCAGAGATTTCCTTGGCCAGAACGGCGTTCCTCTGCTCCAGCACCTTTGGCACCAGTCTCTTGGCTTCCCGGCGTAGGCCGGCATCTGTCTCAATCGCCGACAGATCAACCTCGCCCAGCTGAAAGTGAAACCGAGTGGCAGCCATGCGCAACCTCCTTGTGCTTGAGTGACCTTGAAAGCCGACGCGTGGACAGAATATCAGCACCCGCTTGGGGGTCAAACAAGCTAGCTCGCGCATCTCCCCTGTCTTTCCAATGCCCATTTCACATCGGTGAAAACACACTCATTTCGAACGGATTTCCTATGGCCATAGCAACCACCACATCTCACGACACCAGCCAGACCAGTTCTCGCCGGACCACAACCCAACCCACCAACACGCCGAGCAGCCAACTTGAACGCAACGCGGCCAACAGGCTCCGGGCAACGATGGCCGCCGTCAGACTCTCGTTCACATGGCTCGGCGTTCGTAAGACCCTCGCCCCGGAGCAGCGCACGACAGCGGCCCGCGCGTTCCATGCCGACCGCGAACTGCTCTCGGCCAGCAAACTCATTCTCGACACCAAGAACCCCGCCTACCGTGTGTGCGCACACCACAGCCACCCTTGTAGCCCCTGATAGCCTCGGCCGGTGGACCTTTTCCATCGGCATTGGAGGCACGACATGGGGCGCGGCGTTGATCGCAAGAAGCTGGCCGAGTGGCAGCGGCGGCTGGCGAGGTATGAGCGGACCGAACTGACGGCGGCAGAGTTCTGCAAGCGAGAGCGCGTGTCGGTCGCGCTCTTGAAGTATTGGCGGCGGCAGGTGGAGGTTGCCGCTCTGCGGAAGCCCGCGGCTGCTGCGCCGCGGCCGCAGGCGGCCGTGTTCCAGCCCGTTGAGGTGATTCCGCGCCGCTGGATCGTGGTGCGGTTTTCTGGCGGCGCCACGCTCGAGATTCCGGACGACCGAATCGATCTCATTCGTCTGGCGATCGACCGCATGGCCTCTCAGCCGGAGGCAATGTCGTGCTGAGCGTCGCCCCGGCACCCGCCATCTTTCTGCACACGGACGCCACCGACATGCGCAAGAGCTTCACGGGGCTCTGCGGGCTCATTCGGGGCGTCTTTGGCGACGACCCCGCCGACGGCAGCCTGTTCCTGTTCGTCAACAAGCGACGTGACCGCATCAAGGCGCTCTGGTGGGACGGCGACGGCTTCGTGCTCTGGTACAAGCGGCTGGAGCAGGGAACGTTCGAGGTGGTGCCCGCCCGTGATGGCGCGAAGCGAGTGCGCATCGACTCGACCCAGCTTGCGATGATCCTCGGCGGCGTGCGACTCGAGAGCGTTCGCCGTCGCAAGCGATTCAGCCGCGCGAGTTGACTGATTCACATTGCGTTTGGCACACGATTATTTTTCACGCGAGCGCGCATTTACTCTTGTCATGCGCGGCGCGATGTGCATGATGCGGGCATGTCATCGCAGACGACGTTTCCGAGCGACATCGAGGCCTGCCACAGGCTGCTTCGTGAGCGCGATGCCATCATCGCGAAGAAGGATGTCGTGATCGCCGATTGCCACACGGTGATCGCTGAGCGCGACACCGCACTCGCCGCGAAGGACGCGCTCGTCGCGCAGCAGAACCAGCAGCTTGCCGAACAGAAGGACAAGCTCGCCGAGTACCAGCTCCGCCTCGCCGCCGCGATCCAGGCCGCCTTCAAGAAGCGGATCGAGCGATACATGAACGATCCGAACCAGCTGAAGATCGACTTCGGCAACTCGCCCGATGTGGCGGATGCGGTCGAAGGCATCGCCGACGCGGCATACGAACACATCGAAGGCTATCAGCGTCGCCAACAGCAGCCGCAGAAGCCCCGCAGCGAACAACTCCCGGCGCATCTCCCCCGGATCGAGGTGAAGCTGCCCGTCCCCGACGATCAGCAGACCTGCCCCGAACACGGCGAGCGGGAGGTGATCGGCTACGACTGGCAGGAGACTCTTCATGTCGTGCCGCCCAAGCTCGTCGTCCGCCGCACGGGCATCCCCAAGCTCGCCTGCCGGAAGCACGAGGAGTGCGGCGTCGCGGCGGCACCGCGGCCCGTCGGCCTGGTAGAGGGGAACAGATACGGCACGAGCGTGGCCGCCCAGATCGTTGCCCACAAGTACGGGTTTCATCTGCCGGTCTACCGCCAGCAGGACGTCTTCGCCTCCTGCGGCTGGACACCCGCCCGCAGCACGCTCCAGAACATCCTCCGGGCCACGGCCGAATGCCTCCGGCCACTGGTCGCGCACCTCCGGGAGGTGGTGCGTGCCGGACCGATCATCGGCACCGACGACACGACCGTGACGCTCGTGACGCCGAAAGATCTGCCGCCACCCGACCCACTCGACCCGAAGTCCGCCCGAGTTCGCGAGGTCATCGCCGCTGCTCATGCAGAAGCGAGGAAGAGCATCACAGCGCGCATGTGGGCGTATCGGAGCATCACGGCGCCGATCGACGTCTTCGACTTCACCGTCAGCCGCCATCGGGACGGTCCGGAGATCTTCCTGGACGGCTTCACGGGCACGCTGATGGCCGACTGCTACGCGGGCTACGACGCCGTACAGACGAAGAGCGACGGGCGGATCGTCCGCGGCGCCTGCGTGGCACACGCCCGCAGGAAGGTGTTCAACGCGCGGGACAATCATCCGGCGCATGCCGCGGTGTTGCTCTCGATGTTCCAGCAGCTCTACGACATCGAAGACCGTGCCAAGGACTTCTCGGCAGACGACCGGAAGGCCCTGCGGCAAGCCGAAGCGAAGCCGATCTGGGAGCGGATGCGGGAATACGTGGATGGCGCCACGGTGGCGAACGTGCTGCCCAAGGAGACGTTCGCGCAGGCGCTCACGTATCTCCGCAACCAGTTCGACCACCTGCTCGTCTATCTCGACGACGGTCTCATGCCGATCGACAACAACCTCACCGAGCAGCTGATGAAGAAGGTGGCCATTGGCCGCAAGAACTGGCTCTTCATCGGTGAAGTCGAGCCGGGCTATCGCGCGGCCGATCTGTTCACGATCGTCAGTAGCGCCGTACGGAACGACCTCGACGTGTTCGTCTACGTGAAGGATGTGCTCGATCGGCTGCTCGCCGGTGAGACCGACTACGAGGCCCTGCGGCCCGATGTTTGGCGGCGGTCGCATCCGGAGGCAGTGCGCACCTACCGCGAAGAAGAGCGGGCCGCACGCGCCGACGTCAAGCAGACCCGCCGGGCCCGGCGACGGGCGTCGCGGAAGTAGCCGCCGCCGGGCTCCACTCAGCAGTCACCCGGCAGGGCAAGGGGTGGCTGTGGTGTGCGCACACCCGCATACAGCGGCTACTGGACGCCGATGCGGCCGCCGACATGCTCCGCTGGGAAAACAGTGGTTTCTCAGTGGACGCAAGCGTCCGGATCACGCTCATCGATCGCGACGTGCCGAGTTATTTTCAGAGCCTCGAGCACCTGCTGCGATACTGTGCCCGGCCGCCCTTCGCGCTGGAGCGGCTCTCCGTGATCCGCGGCGAAGACGGCCGCATCGCCCGCGTCCGCTACGTGCTCCCGCGACACAAGGCGGCCAACTGGGTCGGCCCGGGGCGCGGGCGCAAGTCCACGCGGCCGGGCGCCAACGGCGTCGTCGAACTCTCACCGTTTGAGTTCCTCGGCCGGCTCGTGGATCTGGTCCCGCCGCCGCGGAAGCACCGGCACCGGTATCACGGGGTGTTCGCCCCGAATCACAAGCTCAGGCCCGCCGTCACGGCGCTCGCTATCGGGAACAGTGGCAAGTTGCGCGATGCCGCGACCGGTGGGCATGCGGTCGGCGGACATGCGGCACGCCGAGATGCCACCGGCGACTGCTGCGACTCATGCGACCAACCGCGATCTCACGACACCTCCCGACGCTAAAGGCGAAACTCATGGCCCGGGTGGGGGAGGAGTTTCCGCTCGAGTGCCCGGGGTGCGGCGGCGACATCCGGCTCATCGCGTTACACCCAAGCCGGGGCCGATCTGGAAGGTCCTCACGCATCTGGGCGAACCGCTCGAGGCTCCGCCAGTCTCTCCCGCCCGCGGCCCGCCCACCGACTGGGGAGAGCTCGTGCAGGTCCACGACGACCGGGCGATTGTTCAGGCGTCACCCGTCGAGCTGCCCGACATCGACATCCACAGCCTCTGATGGCATTCCATGCCACGGTGCGGACGGCCCGCGAGAAGAGCGGTTTCAAGGCTGGTCTGCGCCGACGAGAAAAATCCGGCCTTGAGCGTGGATAGGAAGCTCGTCGGCACCTCCACGATCGGGTCGCATCCAGCCCGATCAGCTCCGGCGGTTGCTCCTCATGATCCGCCCCGCTCGGCCGACGCTTGCCGAAGTGCCATTGGCCGACCTATCCTTTATCCTTCCTTTATACTTCCGCATGTCACCCATAACCAAATCCCTGATCGAGGAACTCGAGCACGCCCCGGAGAGTGTGCAACGGGAGGTGCTCGCTTTTCTGCGGCATCTGCGGGCACGCGGCGCCGGCAATGATGGAAGCGAGGACGTGCATGCTTTGCTGCCGCTCGCGGAGTCAGCCTGGGCGGTGGATTGGGATACTCCTGAAGAGGATGAGGCGTGGCGGAATTTGTAGGCGGCGACGTGGTCGTCGTGCCGTTTCCGTTCACCGATCTTCAGTCGAGCAAGCGGCGGCCCGCCGTCGTGCTCGCGACGTTCGCACGGGGCGACCTGCTGATCTGCCAAATAACGAGTCGATCAGAATCCCACCCGACCGCGGTGGCCATCGGCACGGATGATTTTCTACGCGGCGGCATCGATCGGCCGAGCATGGCTCTTCCCCACCGACTCGTCACCGTTCATGAGGCGGTCATCTTGCGGTCGGCCGGCACGCTCACGCCGCCCAAGCTTGCTGAGCTTGTGCAGCGAGTGTGTGCCGTGATTCGTGCTGGCGGCGATGCGTAAGCCTGCTGTACCCTGCCTAAAT
>JBDKUC010000165.1:0-4708 GCA_039679885.1 Thermoguttaceae bacterium
GGTCGAAACCACGCCCTTCGTACCTCAGGGCGTGCCACCCAGCGAAATGGTCCTGACCGCGAACCATTGCCACGCCGGCGCCGTCTGGTTCGACCGATGGACGGGAGGTACAATGCGTGCGGTTGCGTGAGGTGCGGTCTGTCCAGTGTTGAGATAACATCCCAGGTTGGCGTGGGTAAATGCCTATGAACGTCTTAGTTGCCGGCGGCGCTGGCTATATTGGTTCTCATGCGGTGAGACAACTGCTTGACGCGGGCCATCGGGTCGTCGTCGTCGATAACCTCTGCCGCGGCCATCGGCAAGCGGTCGATCGCCGGGCGGCGTTCCACGAAATCGATCTGGCCGACACGTCGGTCCTTGCCGAGACGCTCCGCTCGCACGCGGTCGACTGCGTGATGCAGTTCGCCGCCTTCACGTACGTCGGCGAGTCAGTCGCCGAGCCGCTGAGCTACTACTACAACAATACGGCCGGCACGATTAGCTTGCTCCGGGCGATGGAGTCGGCCGAGGTCCACCGCATCATCTTCAGTTCGACGGCCGCCGTCTACGGTGAGCCCGATCGAACGCCGATCGTCGAGACGAACCGCCAGGAGCCGGTCAATCCTTACGGCTGGTCGAAGTGGTGCGTCGAGCGGGTGCTGCGCGATCATGCGGCCGCGCGGCCGCGGTTTTCGTTCGCTGCCCTGCGATACTTCAACGTGGCCGGCGCGGCGGCCGACGGCTCGCTTGGCGAAGATCACGATCCCGAAACGCACCTGATTCCCGTCCTCCTCATGGCGGCGTTGGGGCGTCGGCCGGCCGTCACGGTCTTCGGCGTCGATTATCCGACGCCCGACGGCACCTGCGTCCGTGACTACATCCACGTCGAGGACCTCTGCGCCGCCCACATCGTGGCGATGAACGCCTTGCGGCCCGGCGACGCCCGGTGCTACAACTTGGGCATTGGCCACGGCTATTCGGTCCGCGAAGTGCTCGAATCGGCCAAGCGGGTCAGCGGCGTCGACTTCCCGGTCGAGTATGGCCCCCGCCGGGCCGGCGATCCGGCTGTGCTCTTCGCCAGCTCCGACAAGATCCAAACGGAACTTGGCTGGTCGCCTCGCTACACCGAGTTGGACGCCATCGTCGCCACGGCCTGGAACTGGTTCCGCCGCCACCCAGATGGCTACGGCGATGGGGCATGATCGCCTGGTCGGACTCAGTGGGCAGTGGGTAGGGACGTCCGCCTTGCCGCGCGGCCTTTTGTGCGGTATGCTGCCTCGTGCATGCTGCCGGTGAATTCCTCACGCGGGGCGTGAGGAATGTCATGGAACCGGATCGTTCGGCACAACTTGGGCGTGGGAACGTTTTCGGGCTGCTCGTGCGGTTCTCGGGGCCGGCCATCATGGGGATGATGGCCCAGGCGCTCTACAATCTCATCGACCGGGTCTTCGTCGGCAACAAACTCGGGCCCAACGGAATCGCCGGCATCTCGATCGCCTTTCCGTTCATGCTTGTCATGGTGGCCTTCGGCATGCTGGTCGGCGTTGGCAGCACGGCACTGATCTCAATCCGTCTTGGGCAGAAGCGAAAAGCGGAGGCCGAACGGATTCTCGGCAACGCAACGGTGTTGCTGGTGCTCTTCGCCGCGGCCATCACGGCAGTCGGGATGCAACTGATCAACCCGATCTTGATCGTCCTCGGCGCAAGCGACGCGGTGCTGCCTTATGCGCGGGACTATTTGCAGATCATCGTGTTGGGCGCCGTCTTCAACATTGTCGGCTTCGGTCTGAACGCGATGATCCGCGGCGAGGGAAACCCGAAGATCGCCATGCTCTCGATGTTCGTCAGCGTGGTGGTGAACGCGGTCTTGGCGCCGGTGTTCATCTTCGGGTTCGGCTGGGGGATGAAAGGGGCCGCCCTGGCCACCGTGCTCGCCCAGGCGGCGACAACTGCTTGGGTGTTCCTATATTTCCTCGTGGGCTCGAGCGTGCTGAAGTTCCATCTGCGAAACCTTCGGCTTAACAGGCGAATTTGCCTCGGCATTTTCGCCGTCGGTGCGCCGCACTGCTTGATGCAACTCGGCGCCAGCCTGCAGTCGGGCATCCTGAACAATCAACTCCAGATTCAAGGCGATAAGGTCCAGCCCGGCGGCGGCGATCTGGCCATTGCCGTCTGGGGAATCATCGATGCAGTCATGATGACGCTGGCGATGCCGATCTTTGGGCTCAATCAAGGGGTGCAGCCGATCATCGGTTACAACTACGGCGCGCGGCAGTTCGACCGCGTGAAGAAGACGCTCGAAACGGCTGTCCTGATCGCCACCGCGTGGACAATCTTCGGCTTCGCCCTGACGTCGCTGTTTCCCGCCCAAATCGTCCAGTTGTTCTGCGACGAAAAGAAGGCGACGGCCGCGGTCGTCGCCTTGGGCGGTCATGCGATGCGGATTTGCACCCTGATGCTGCCGATCGTCGGCTTTCAGATCGTCAGCGCGAGCTACTTTCAGGCCGTCGGCAAGGCCAAGCAGGCCGCGCTCCTGATGCTCTCGCGGCAGTTGCTAATCCTCATCCCTGCGGTGATCGCTCTGCCCTACTTCTTCGGCCTCGATGGCGTCTGGGCCGCGATGCCCGCGTCCGATCTCGCCTCGTCGTTGTTGACCGGTTTCTGCCTGACGCTCGAACTTCGTCACCTGCGGCAGAGCCACGCCGTCGAGAGCGCTGCGCTGTAATGCACTCATCGCGCTCCGCGTGATGTCAGAATGGGCCTGACCTCGCACTGGCCTCATGCGGAGCGTGAGGAGTGCAAGCGACCGCCCTCACCCTGGCCCTCTCCCAAAGGGAGAGGGGACCACGCGAGTCCGCGAGCGATACGCACGCAGTTCTCCGAGCACGGCCGAAATGTCAGCCGGCAGCGGCGCGATGATCTCCATCGACTCGCCGGTGATTGGATGCTGGAAGCGAAGACGCCGGGCGTGCAGGGCTTGCCGATCGAGCAACACCAATTCGTCCGTTGCGTCGCGGCGGATTTCGCCGCGGGTGATGCGGCTGCGGCCGCCGTATTGCCGGTCGCAGAGCACGGGGCAGCCGATGTGGTCGAGGTGAACGCGAATCTGGTGCGTTCGGCCCGTCTTGGGCAAGAGCCGCACTGCGGCAAAACCGTCGAACCGCTCGATCACCTCGTAGAACGTCTGGGCTGGCCGGCTCTCGGGATCATGGTGTCGGATGGCCATCATCTCACGGACGTGCGGATGGAAACCGATAGGACAGTCGATCAGATCGCGGTCCAGCGGCGGCTGCCCGGCCACCAGCGCGAAATACTCCTTCTCGATCGACCGCTTCTCGAACTGCCGGGCCAAGGCCACGTGCGAGCGATCGCTGCGGGCGATGAGGATCACCCCGCTGGTGTCTCGATCAAGTCGGTGCACAATTCCCGGTCGGCTTAGCCCACCGGCGGCGCTCAGCGTCGGCCCGAAGCGGAATTGCAGCGCACTGGCCAGCGTGCCCGACCAGTGCCCCCGGGCGGGATGCACGACCATGCCCGGCGGCTTGTTGACGACCACCAGGTGCTCGTCCTCGTAGAGGACATCGAGCGGGATGTCTTCGGGCTGCGGCGCTTCGCGTGGGATTTCAGGCAGGACCACCGAGATGCGCTGCCCCGCCTTGAGCCGATAGGCCGGCTTTCCGCCACGGCCATCGACCGTCACGCCGCCGGCCGAGATGACACGCCGGAGATGGACGCGGCTGTACTCTGGGAAATGGCTGGCCAGAACGGTATCGAGCCGATGCCCCGCCTCGGCCGGACCGACCGAGAATTCCACCGGCTCAGAAGAGAGAGACATGTGAAAGCTCGAAATCCTAAGCCCTAAGTCCGAAATCCGAAACCGAGGACCAATTCGGGTTTCGGATTTCGAGCTTTGGATTTCCGTTCGTCATTTCTTTTCAGTGTTTTTCGCCTTCTCGGGGGCTTTCGCCTTCGGGGCGTCGGTCTGCTTGCGCTTCGGCTCCGGCTTCACGGTTGTCGGTTCCGTCTTCCCTTTCCCTGGTTCCGCCTTTTGCAGCGGCTCCTGGCCGAGCCGTTCCAGGTTCAGCTCTTTTCCGGCCGGTGGAGCGGGAGGCAGGCCGTCGGACATGAAGCTTGGCAGTTCGCCGGGCGTGGCCGACTCTCGCGGCGCAACCTTCGCGGGCGTGTACGTTGCCACAGCGTCGAAGAATCGCTTCATCGCGGGCCGGTTCAGGTCGTCCAGCCGTTGCTGGGCCGCGGCAACGAACGCGCCGTCCGGCCACGTCGTGACGACCTCTTTGTAGTGGCGGCGGGCCGCTTCAAGATCGCCCCTCGCCTCCCACGCGCGGCCGAGGCCGAAGGTGGCCCGCTCGCGCACCATCGGGCTTCCGCCTTCCAGAGCCTTCGAGTAGGAATCGACCGCCTGGCTCAGGTGCTGAAGAGCGACGGCTTTCTCCGTCAGGAGTCGGCTGCATCCCTCGATCAAGCGATAGTCGCCCGAGATGACCGCTGCCATTTCGGCGACGTTGGTGTTGGGGTAGTTCTCGATGACCTCGTTGAGAACGCTGGGGTTGCCCGTCTCGACGCCAACGTTCACGGCGTTCCAAGCCTGTTCGGTCTTGCCCCGCGACAGATGCGACATGATCGAGTAGCCGGCCACGGCGAGAACGGCAACGACCAGCCCCGCGATGATCGTGTTCTGGTAGGGCTTGATGTCCTGGAGAGTCTGGGC
>JBDKUC010000061.1:0-1510 GCA_039679885.1 Thermoguttaceae bacterium
GTTCCGGCTTTAGCCGGCATTCCGAGTGAAACGGCCGCCTAAAGGCGGAACTACGAACGACTCGGCAGTCGTCCTGCTGAGCAGTCGAGCGCCCGGCGCCGGCGCGGATCGTGACGGCGCCGTGCAACAGGTCCTCGAAGCAGCCCGACTCGATGCCGAGCGCAAAGACCAGACCGACGTGGCATGGCTCGGGCGCTTCGGCGGGCGCAGGCGGATCGGGCTGCGACTGAATCGCCTGAACGATCGCTTTGCCCGCGTGGCTCTTGACCGCGTTGGCAAAGCAATTCTGGATGAACGCCCTGAGGACCATCGACCGCGTTATCTCGCTTTCAAGCGCCTTCTGGCATTGGTGAAACGCCTATTGTACCGTGTCTATAGAAAACCATCCTGAACGCGGCGGAGAAATCGTCGGCAGATTCCGGCGATTCTTCGCTGCGTTCAGGATGGCGTGGGTTCTCCCGGCTTACTGCTGTAGCGTCTCGCCGATGCAAACATGCTTGCTGTCTCGCTGCGCTCGCTTAGCAAGCATGGCACCCGGCTTTTGTTCAGCGTACTATTTTGGACAAATCAGGGGAATCGGGTGCCATGTCCCACGCTTGTCGTGGGCATGTCGCAGTGCAGACATGCTTGCTGTCTCGCTGCGCTCGCTTAGCAAGCATGGCACCCATCAATCACTATTTGTCTGAGACAGTAGGCTACTTGGCAACGGCTTGCAAGGCCTTGGTGGCGGTCTCACTGACGGCCTTGTCCGGGTCCTCGGTCGCCTTCTTCAGGGCCGGAGCGGCGGACTTGGCGAAGGAACCGAGGTTGCCCAGGGCCTCAGCGGCTCCGCAGCGGGCCAGCGGCATCTCGTTCTTCAGTCCCGCCGTGAGGACGGGGACCGCCTTGGCCGCCACCTCCTCCGAAGGATGGATTTGGACGAGCGCCCAGCCGCTGGCCACGGCAAGCTTCTGGTTGCTATCGCCGAGCAAACCAGTCAACACCGGCTCCGCGGCGGCAGCGTCCGGGCCGATCCGTCCCAGGGCGTAGATGATCGGGCCGGCGTTCGGATTATCGCCCTGCTCGAGCGCGGCGACGAGCGAGGGGACTGCGGCCTTGGCGCCGGGACCGATCTTGGCCAGCGCCAGCACGGCCTCGCGAGCGATGCGTTCATCCTTGTCGCCAATCAGCGCCACAAGCGCGGGCGTGGCGGGCGCTGCATCAGGGCCGATCTGGCCGAGGATGTAGATCACCTGCCTGCGGACGTTTTCGTGCTTCAACGAATCGACGAGCCGAGGCACGGCCGGCGCACCCATCGCAGCCATCGCATCCAGGGCATACTGCACCGTCGTGGCATCGGAGTCCTGGAACGCCTTCTCCCAGATTGGCATCGTGATTTCCGGAGCCGGCGGCAGGGCAGCCAGCGCGCGGGCGGCCGCCGCACGGACGAACGCGTCCTCGTCCTTCAGCCGGTTGACCAAGTATTCGGTCGCCCTGACGCGGTATTGCTTGTCTCCGGGGCGGACGCGGG
>JBDKUC010000279.1:0-5933 GCA_039679885.1 Thermoguttaceae bacterium
GTGATCACGATCATCGGCATTCTGATCGCGCTGCTGTTGCCGGCCGTGCAGGCGGCCCGGGAGGCGGCACGCCGCGCGTCGTGCATGAACAACCTGACGCAGATCGGCATGGCGCTGGCCAATTACGAGTCGGCCCACGAGGTGTTGCCGCCGGGTACAATCGAGCCGAAGGGCCCGATCCATAACGTGGCCAAGGGCTACCACATGAATTGGATTGTGCAACTCTTGCCCTACTTCGACGAGAAGGTGATGTTCAAGAACGTCGACTTCTCCGTCGGCGTCTACAACGCGAAGAACGCGCCGGTCCGGGCGATCAACCTGCCGCTGCTCGTGTGTCCTACCTGCGGCATGCAGCGAATCTTTCCGCCGTCGCCTGCGCCCGGAGTGCTGGGAATGGGCGGTCCAGGCCCCACGATGGGACCGGCACCTGGCGGCCCAGGCATGGCCGGTGTCCCTGCCACGCCAGGCTCCTATCCTCCGATTCCGCCGCCGCAGGGCTGGGTCGTCAGCAATTATGCCGGCTGCCAGAACGACGTCGAGAAGCCGATCGATACGGACAACAGCGGCGTGCTGTTTCTCAACAGCCACATCAGCGCCAAGGACGTGACCGACGGGCTGGCGCACACGATTTACGTCGGCGAGAAGCTGGTGGGCGAAGGGGATCTGGGCTGGATGTCGGGCACCCGCTCGACGCTGAGGAATACGGGCGTCCCGCCGAATTGCACGCCCGGCGAAACCAGTTCGGTCTACAACAATCCGGGGGCTTACTCCGGCAGCACGATGCCGGGCGCCACGTCGGCCGTGCCGAACGATCTTTTCGTCGGAAGCTTTGCCTCCGTGCACAGCGGCATGTGCAATTTCCTGTTTGGCGATGGCCGTGTCGAGGGAGTCACCGACTCCATCGCGCCGCAGATTCTCCGACAACTGGCCAGCCGGGCGGACGGCAAGCTGCTGACCGATGGCCCGACGCGAGGCGAGTAGAGTGAACGCTCCGGGCCGGTTGCCCTGACCCACGCATCATGGAAAACCAGCCAGACAAAACGATCCGGCACGGCTTCTCGATCGGCACGTTGCTGCTGCTGATGACCATCGTGGCCATCTTTCTGGCGGCCGCGCGGACGGTCGTGGTCAACGCGGATCGAGCGGCCGCAGACGCCCTTGGATCGGCAGGCACGACGCCCACGCCGTCAGGCGTTGCTTCGGCCATCGCGGGGCAACAAGAGCACCAGGAGGAGGCCGCGATGCGTGGTGTCGCGGGCGCGGTGATCGGGTTGTTGGTGGGCGTCGGCATCGGCGCGACACGCCCCCGGCCGGTGCTGGGCGCCCTGCTGGGCATTCTCGTCGGCGTGCCCACCGGTGGCGTCGCCGGCGGCATCCTTACCCAGCCGGAAAACGCCCCGCTAGCTCTGATCGGCCCGGCCATCCTGTTGCTCATGGGCGGGTTGATCTACCATCTATCGGCTCACCGCGGCGACGGATGACGCCCCGGCTTCGGTGCCAGGTGGGGCTGGGGGGTGACAGGAGGACCACTGCAAAGTCGGCCGCAGGGCGTTCGTAGTCCCGCCTCTAGGCGGAAAATGACCGGCTAAAGCCGGAACTACGAACGCCTTTGCAGCTCTGCCGGGGTGAGGGCCGCCGCGGAACTGTGTACAATGTGCCGTAGTTGAGCTGCCCTCACCCTAGCCCTCTCCCGGAGGGCGAGGGGACCCGTTTGTTGCCCGCCCCTAGCCTTCTTCCGGAGGGCGAGGGGACCCGTTTGTCGCTCACCCTAGCCCTCTCCGCATGGGAGAGGGGACAAGTCCGTCCCCATTGTTCCGCACCTCGAATGATTCTCCTGGACGTTGTTGATCTGAAGAAACGGTTTGGACCCGAGCCGGTGTTGCAGGGCGTCAGCTTCGAGCTTCGGCCTGGCGAACGCGTCGGATTGGTGGGGCCCAACGGCAGCGGCAAGACGACGCTGCTGCGGATTCTGGCCGGCCGCGACGAAGCCGATTCCGGTTCGTGCGCCGTGCATCCGGCCGCCCACGTCGGTTACCTGGAGCAGCAGCCGACGTTCGAGCCGGGGCGTACGCTGCACGACGAGGCCTCGGCCGCGCTGGCCGACTTGGTCTCGCTCCAGCGCGAGGCCGTCGAGGTGGCCGAGTCGATCGCTGCGGCCACCGATCCGGCCGAGCACAAGCGGTTAGCCGACCGCTACGACCACTTGCAGCACGAGTTGCAGCGACAGGACGCCTACAACATCGAGCACCGCATCGAACGGGTGTTGGACGGCTTGCGATTCCGGCGTGAGAGCGTCCATCAGCCGGTGGCCTCGCTGAGCGGTGGCGAGCAGAATCGGCTGATGCTGGCCAAGCTGCTCCTGGCCGAGCCGAACGTGATGATTCTCGACGAGCCGTCGAACCACCTCGATCTGGACGCGACCGAGTGGCTCGAAGGCTTTCTGCTCGAAAGTTCGGCGGCGATCCTGGTCGTCAGCCACGATCGGTATTTCCTGGACAAGGTGACGAACCGAACGCTCGAACTGTTCGATGGCACGGTCGATTCCTACACGGGCAACTTCTCGGCCTATTGGCGGCAAAAACAGGACCGGCTTCTGGTCCAGCGCCGCACCTACGAGAAGCAGCAGATCGAAATCGAGAAAACGAAGGAGTTCATCCGCCGCAACACCTATGGCCAGAAGCACGCCCAGGCCGAAGACCGCCGCAAGAAGCTCGAGCGGATCGAGGAGGTCGCCCGGCCTCGCGAGATCGCCAGCCCGCCGATGCACTTCCCCGCCGCCGCGCGGTCGGGCGACATCGTGGTCCGAGCCGAGCGCCTTGCGAAGAGTTTCGATTCCCCTGAGGTCGGCAGCCAGCCTGCCATCCAGGGTGGCGCAGGTTGTCAACCTGCCGAACCGGGAGATTCGGCGTCCGCTCCCGCCGCAAGGTGCCTGTTTCGAGACGTCTCGCTCGACATTATCCGCGGCGAGCGCTGGGCGTTGCTTGGCCCGAACGGCTCGGGGAAGACGACGTTGTTGCGGTGTCTGCTTGGGTTGCTGCCGCCCGACGAGGGACAGGTGCACTTGGGCGCCGGCGTGGTGCCCGGCTACTTCGACCAGCAGTTGGCGTCATTGGCGGACGATGACGCGGTGGTCGATGCGGTGCGGCCGGACGACCGGTTGCTGCCGGAGCCCGTCCGCCGCAATCTGCTTGCGCGGTTCGGCCTGACGGGCCAGCGGGCGTTGCAGAGGGTCGGCGTGTTGAGCGGCGGCGAGCGTTGCCGCGCCGCGCTAGCCCGGCTGGCTTTGCAGGAGGCCAACTTCCTGGTGCTCGACGAGCCGACGAACCATCTCGACCTTTGGGCCCGCGATGCCCTGGAGAAGGCCCTGTCGGAGTTCGACGGAACGGTGCTGCTGGTGAGCCACGATCGTTACTTCGTCAACCGCGTGGCCGATCATGTCGCGGCGATCGAGGCCGCGTGCGTTCGGGCGATCGAGGGGAACTACGACACGTACGCCGGACGGCTCGCCAATCAGCCGAAGGCGGAGCCGGCCGACGTTGGCGGGGCGTCCGCCTCGGCGGCGCAGAAGTCGGCCGCGAAACCGGCTCGCAAACGCCGCTTTCCGTTCCGCAAGATCGAAGACATCGAGGAGGAGATTGCCCAGCGCGAAGGCGATGTTCACCGGCTCCAGTGCCGGCTGGCCGAGCCAGAGGTGCTGCGCGACGGCCAATTGGCCCGGCAGACGAAGGCCGAGATCGAGGCCCAGCAGGCGGCCCTCAAGACGCTTTATGAGCACTGGGAGGAGGCCGCGGAGCTGAACTGGTAGGGGCTGCCAAGTGGCCGCCTAAAGGCGGAACGACGAACAGGCGGTTTCACCGCGAATACCGGCTAAAGCTGGAGCCCCCACTATTCCCCCCGGAAGTGCCGTTGTGTCGCTACGTTCAGGATGACGGGCTCATTCTCGGGGGGTGCCCGGGCCGGAAAATCTCGTTGCGCGGCTCTTTTGTTGGCACCACGGCGAGATGCCAACTATAATAGGAAGACTGGTAAAGTTTGCCGGCCGAAGAGAGTGGAGGGTCGCTTGTGGCCAAGATCGAAGGCGATAACCCGAACTTTGACGAATTGACGCCGCTCGATGGCGCGTTCGGCGCAGACGACGATCTGGCGTCCCTGGGCGACCTGACCGCCTCTCCGTTGGACGAGGAGACCTCTCCGTTGGACGAGGAGCCCGCCGAGGAGCCGCTGCCCGATGAAGCTGCGCCCCTGGACGATGCGCCGATCGAGGACGAGGCGGCCATGGCCGAAATGCCGGCGCCGGAGGAACCAGTCGCGGCGGCCGAAGACGACGAGGAAGAAGAAATCGAGCCGAGCAAACTGCCGTTGTTCCTCGAAGTCCTCGCCCTGATCGTCGTTCCGCTTGGGCTGTTGGCCCTGGCCAGCAACGACATCCTCGGGAAAGGCGGCCTCGGGCTGCTCTCGATCTGGACGGCCCTGTACTTCATCGGCCTCGGGCTGGTCGGCTACGCCCTCTGGAAATCCCGTGCGACCAGCGATTTGTACACAGTGTTTCTCGGGTGCGTCGTGGCAGGCCTGTTGACCGGCGTCTACATTCTCTGGATGGAACTGGCGATCAACTACAAGTTCGACATCAGCGCGCAGCAAGCGAAGAAGGTCAGCGTCTTGCTCCCGACGGAGCTTCGCCTGCCCGCTGGCCGCACGCTCCAAGGCCCGCTGCCAGACCGCGTCTTCATGGTGTGACGGGCGGAGCCAACGTCCGCTCGGATGAAGCGCGGAGCAGATCGATTGTCTTGCCCCGCTCGGCGATGATGACGCGCCGGCGGCCCTGTTCGCGCAGTTGATCGGCGCGAGCGCCGAGTTCCTCTTTGTCGCCGTGGACCAGCACGACGGTCGCCGCCTGCGGCACTGCGGCAAGCCAGCGGTCGATGTCCACCGCGTCGCCATGGCCGGTGAAGCACTGAAACGATTGCACGTTGGCTCGCACCGGCGCCGATTGGCCGCCGATCTCCAGCTTTCGCGCGCCCTTCTTGAGCAAACCGCCGGCGCTCTCGGGGTCCTGGTAGCTCACCAGCAGGACGGCGGTCGACGGATCCGGCAACAGGTCGGTCAAGAGCCGCCGCATCCACTCGGTCAGCAGGATGTCGCTGGTGCTAATGATGATGCAAGGGTGCGGAAGACGCCGGGCCGATGGAATGGTCGTGCGAACCTCGGCCGGCTGGAAAGCGAGCGGATCGGCGGCAATCGCCGGCGTGAACCAGCCGTCACGCCGGTGGGCCTTGTAGAGCGAGGTCACCTCCCGAGCCGTCGGCGACGGACAGTAGATCGGCAGCTCGTTCGGCAGCAGACGCTCTTGCTGCGCGAGGTGCAATTCGTAGAGGATCTTCTGGGTCCGGTCGAGCGAAAAACAGGGAATCCACACGACGCCGCCCCGGCGAACCGCCTCGGCCACGGCGCGACGAAAGAGCTGCCGGTGTTCCTTGACCGAGGGATCGCGATGGGCCGGCCCATAAGTGCTTTCAATGAACACGGCGTCGCAAGCGGGCGCGGCGTGCGGCCCCGACGAGAGCGGCGAGAGCGTGTTGCCCAGGTCGCCCGAGAACAACACTCGCCGCGGACCGTTCAAGGCCACCTCGAACAGGACGCTCGCCGAGCCGGGAATGTGACCGGCGTCGAGCAACTTCGCCCTCACACCCTCGGCCACTTCGACCGGGGTGTCACATTTCAGCGGCTTGACGAGATGCATGACGGCGTCGATCTCATCCTTGATGCACTCCGCGCAGGCGACCACCTTGACCGGCGGCGTTCCGTCCGCGAAACGCTTGACCAGTTCCTGGAGGGAGCAATCTGCGTCCGCGAGCTTGGCGGCGTCGATTTCCTTCCGATACTTGCAGCCCCGCCAATGGACCCAGAGAGGCTTTCCGGTGGCCTCGGAGCGC
>JBDKUC010000351.1:0-2324 GCA_039679885.1 Thermoguttaceae bacterium
TGCGGGAACTCTCCGACTGGCTCAAGGAGAAGTACAACTACGAGCTGACGCCCGACGAAATACTTCGTTCGACGCCCGAGCGGCTCGACCGTCACCTCGGCGCCGCCGTCGAACAGCGATTCCGCCCCGAAATGCGCCGCATGGAGCGGGCCGTCGTCCTCCAGCTCCTCGACACGGCTTGGAAGGACCATCTGCTGACGATGGACCACCTCAAGAACAGCGTCGGGCTGCGCGGCTACGCCCAAGTCGACCCCAAGGTCGAGTACAAGCGCGAAGGCATGCGCATCTTCGAGGAGATGTGGACCGCCGTCGGCGAACGCGTGACCGATATCGTCTTCCGCATGGAGCAGCTCGACGAGGGCTTCGTCGGCTCGACCTGGACCGTGACCGAGACGGTTCATCAAGACGCCCAATCGGCCGGCGAAATCGCCTCGCAGCAAGAGGCCGCCATCGAAGGAACCGAGGTCGACCACAAGCCTCAACCGATCCGCAACCGCCAACAGCACGTCGGCCGCAACGACCCCTGCCCCTGCGGCAGCGGCAAGAAGTTCAAACAGTGCTGCATGAAGAGGGGGTGAGCGCGGAAGTGGCTGAGGAGGTGATATGCGTATTCCCGGCGCGGACCGTGCGATCATCTCCCAAGAGAAGATCGTTGCATACTTGTTGAATATCGACCATCCTGACGGCGGATCAAAAGCGACCGTGTTGGCCCACGCCGGCTTTTCGGCAGAGCGGCCCGAGGAGCTTGAGTTCGCATTGCGATCGCAACACTTGTGCCTGCCGGCGACTAGAGGCAAGCTCTCACCGTACGGAGAAAAGTACGAAATCGTCGGCCCCCTGACGGGACGTGCGGGCCGCACAATGATGCGATCGATTTGGATCGTTCGCCACGGAGAGGCGACTCCACGTTTGATTACGCTTGTTCCGGAGAAACAAGAATGATCATCCTATACAACCGCGTTATCGTCACGAAGCGAATTCCCGAAGAGAATCTATTTCCCGGTGACGTTGGCACCGTCGTCGAAGAATACCGCGATTCGCAGGGAAAGATCATCGGTTACGAACTGGAATTGTTCTCCGCCGATGGACACACCCTAGCGGTGTCTTCCGTGCCCGCCGACGGGGTGCGCGAGGCGACGCCTGAGGATCGGCTCTGCTCTCGGACGGAAGCCGTTGCGGTATGACCGGCCGATCTGGATCGCCTCGAATCGCTCGGGCTCGGTTCGACTTGCCCTCTGACATGGATGTAATCGAAGCGACCGAAGTCCTGCGTCGAGAGCGAACGTGAAGGCCGAGTGGCTCGCTTCCGGGGATTCCCACGTGCCATATCTTCTCAATCTCGTCTACCTGCTGCTGCTTCTCCTCAGCCTCCCCTGGCTGCTGGTCCAGGCCGTGCGGAAGGGAAAGTATCGCGAAGGCTACGCGGAGAAGCTCCTCGGGCTCGTGCCTGTCAGAACAACAAAGAACAGCCGGGAGCTAACAGCTCCCGGTGGCCCACGAGTTGACTCTCCGGGAGCCGATTGCTCCCCGCTATCTGCAACAGGCAAGAAAACCCGCCTCTGGCTGCACGCCGTCAGCGTGGGCGAAGTCAACCTGCTCGCCCCGCTGCTGAAGAAAATCGAGGCGGAGCGGCCGCAGTGGGAGTGCGTCATCTCGACGACCACCATGACCGGCATGGCGCTGGCCCGTAAAAAACACCCGCGACAGACGACGTTCTACTGTCCCCTCGACTTCTCCTGGGCGGTCAGCGCGGCAATGCGGCGTGTCCGGCCGGACCTGTTGGTGCTCGCCGAGCTGGAACTGTGGCCAAACCTGATTCGCGCGGCCAAACGCCACGGGGCCAACGTGGCCGTGATCAACGGCCGGCTAGGCGAGAAGAGTTTTCGCGGCTATCGGCGCATCCGTCCGATGGTGGCGTCGGTCCTGCGGCAGATCGACCTCCTTGCCGTTCAGGACGAAACCTACGCCGAACGGTTTCGATCGCTCGGCGCCCGTCCGGAGTCGGTTTGCGTCACCGGTTCGATGAAATACGACGGAGCGCAGACCGACCGCAACAATGCGGCCACGCGCCGGCTGGCCTCGCTGGCCGGCTTCTCCGCCGACGACATCGTTCTGTTGGCCGGCAGCACGCAGGAGCCGGAAGAGGAAATGGCCCTGGCCGCGTTCCGCGAGTTGAGCCGGCAACATCCCCGGTTGCGGCTCGTGCTCGTCCCGCGTCATCCGGACCGCTTCGAGGCCGTGGCCAGACTCCTCGACGCTTCCGGCCTCCCCTGGCAGCGCCGAACGAAGCTGGAAGGGAAAGAAACGGTGTCTCTCTCCCCTCT
>JBDKUC010000302.1:0-11023 GCA_039679885.1 Thermoguttaceae bacterium
ACCCCTAGCCACTAGCCACGCCATCCCATGACCACCCACGAAATCCTCCTCGACGTTGAAGAACGCATGGAGAAGGCCATTCTCAAGCTCACAGGCGATCTGGCCGGAATCCGCACCGGCCGGGCGAACCCGGGGCTTGTCGACTCGCTGCGAGTCGAGGTCTACGGCTCGGCCGTGCCGATCAAGCAGGTGGCGGCCGTCGGCGCCCCCGAGCCGAACCAGATCGTCATTCGCCCCTACGACCCGGGCACCCTCAAGGACATCGAGAAGGCCATCCAGGCCAGCGACCTGGGTTTCAACCCGCAAAACGACGGCCGATTGATCCGGCTCAACGTTCCGCCGCTCTCGACCGAGGTTCGCCGCAAGATGGTCGGCCGCGTCCGAGACTTGGCCGAAGAGACCAAGTTGGCCATCCGCAATATCCGCCGAGACGGCAATAAGCAGGCCGACGCCGGCGAAAAGGATAAGGAGTTTTCCGAGGATGCGCGTGACCAGGTTAAGGAAGAAGTCCAGGACCTGACCAAGACCTACGAGACCCAAGCCACGGACTTGGCCAAGGCGAGGGAAAAAGAGGTCATGGAGGATTAGCGAAGCGAAATTGCCGTTGCCCGGAAGCCCCTCGATTCGCTATCATCCGGCGGTTGAGTGAGAGAGGGAAGACATTCTTTGACGCAAGGAGGCGTCACCTGTCATGCAGTCGTCATCTGCCGTGACATTCCGTGCACTTGTGATGCTGGCCTGCGTGATCGGGATCCCGATCTGGGCGGTGTCCGGTTCGTCCTGGTCCGAAGTGGCCAAGAAGTTCCAAAACTTCCAATGGCCGGCGATTTTCACCACTGGGTCCTCCCCGTCGAAGTCGGCCGTGGCCAGCGAGGCCCCGCGATTCACATCGAGCGCGCCGGCGTCAGGCCCATCCGCCGAGGCCGTCACGATCGGCAACGCGGCCGCCGAGAAGCTCCCGCCGCCAGCACCTTCCGCGACAAGCCCGGCCATGGCCGACGTGCCGACCGAGTTGCCTGGCCTGGCCGTGCCGCCGGCTGATCTCCGCGTAATCCAAGTCCGCCTGCGTGAGCTGGGGGCGACCTACTATCGGCTGGAGATGTGGGGAGACGGCCAGGAGCTCTACCGCTTCTACTGCAAAGTTGCGGTCGGTGGGAATGCTGACTACACGCATTGCTTCGAAGCCAGCGATGCCGATCCGCTCCAAGCGATGCGTCAAGTGCTGCAACGCGTCGAGAGCTGGCGCGGCGGGCTGAGCATGGCCTCGCGGACCAACGGAATTCTCAAGCCGGACGTCGCGCCTGCGGCCAGCCTCAACTGAAACCGTTGTCGCAGCAAATTCGGCATTTCGACCGGCGCCGCGACCATCGTGTTTTACCGTTCGCCAGTGCGGCCCCGGCCTTGCCAAGACCATTGATGCCCGCTTAGCATGATTCCGATGCGGTCGTGCCGATCAAGTCTTGGAATTCAACTATCGAGCGCCGCGCTGCGCTACCGGCGCCCCTGCGCGGCGGTCGGCCGCTCCTTGAGCCGATTTTTTGACCGCACGCCGTGCTTCCGAAGGCCCGGCGGGACCGTTTCGACCGAAAAACTCCCCGCACGCGAGGGGGTTGCTCCGGCCGACAACCAAATCGCCGGCATAGAAGCGCTGCTTTTTCTTTCCCGCCAGCCTCTCTCCAGCCGAAAACTAGCCCAGTTGGCCGGCTTGGCGGATGCGACAAAAGCGCGTACACTAGTCCGAACCCTGAACCGACGGTACGATACCCAAGGCTGTGCGTTTCGCGTAGAGGAGGTGGCGGGCGGTTACGAGTTGAGAACGCGCGCGAAGTTTGCTCCCTGGCTACGGCGGCTGTACGCTGTGCCAGTGGAAGTCCGCTTATCGCCAGCCGTCTTGGAAACCCTGGCCGTTGTCGCCTATCGACAGCCGGTCCTCAGGGCCGAGATCGACGCGATCCGCGGCGTGCAATCGGGCGAAGTTCTGCGACAACTCATTGATCGCGGCCTGGTTCGGGTCGCGGGAAGGTCCGACGAACTTGGCCGGCCGCTACTCTACGGAACCACCAGACAATTCCTGCAAGTCTTTGGATTGCGACATTTGGATGAGCTACCCAGGGCCGAGGTCCTGCGAACCAGCGGACCAATGAGCAACCGCAAGAGCGACACCTCGATCAATCCTGATTCCAGTATCCCGAACCTGTCTAACCTTTCCCAAGTAGCCGAAGAGGAGGAGACCGTGAAAACCCTCATTCCCACTAAACCTCGACAAGTCGTTGCCGAGGATCGTCGTAGCGGCGTCGTGCGTCCGCGGCACAACGACCAGCCTGGCAGTCTCGGTGTCTTCGATCAACGCGAAGACGAGGACGAGGACCTCGACGACGAGGAAGAGGACGACGAGCGTCTCGACGACGAGGAGAACTTCGACGACGACGACTTCGAGGAAGACGAAGACGAAGAGGAGGAAGAGGAAGAGTCCGAGGAGGACGAGGACGAAGAGCTCGAAGACGAATGGGAGGAAGTTGAAGACGAGGACGAGGACCTAGAAGAGGAAGACGAGGAGTGGGAGGAGGACGAGGATTGGGAGGACGAGGACTGGGACGAGGATGAAGACGAGGACGAGGACGAAGAGGAAGAGGAAGATGAGGACTGGGAAGACGAAGAAGAGGACGAACCCGAAGGTGACGGGTAGCGGTCCGTCTTAGTGTCTCGCAGGAGGACAGAAATTCTAGTCTGTCCAACAGTCAGTCAGCGTTCAATCGACGAGGGTGGCGTGCGGCTTCGGTTCGTACGCCGCCCTCGACGCGTTTCTTGGCCCGGCTTTGGGCCAGAATTCCTGGTGAAATCGCCGCCTGAAGGCGGGACTACGAACGGCTCGACGCGACGATCATGCGTCAGAAGTGTTCGTATTTATCGGCCTTGAAAATGCAAGGCCCCGCGGCTGGCGAAGAATGTAGAACCAGAGTCCGGCCGCGCAGACGAGCAGCAGCAGACTTACGTTTTGCGAGATCGTCAGGCCGGTGCCAAACACCGTGGCCTCATCGCTCCGCAGGCCCTCGATGATGAACCGCGTGATGGGATAGATTGACATCATCAGGGCGAACACTTCCCCATCACGGCGGCGGAACCGGGCGAAAACGAGCAGAATCAGGCATTCGAGCAAGCCGTCCATCGTGCTGTAGATCTGCGTCGGCTGCACCGGCAAGCTTCGCGCAGGGACGGCGATTGCCGGAACCGTGAACGTCGTCCGCGTGCTCTCGGCCGACGTTCTCGTCGCCGGCCCAAGCTTGGTCCGCACGTCGAGCGGCTCCTCGTGTAGGAACGCCTGGCCAATGGCCCAACAGGCCTCGCCTGTCACGCGGAGGTCGTGCCCGTTGATGCTCAGCAATGTGTCGCCCGGTTTCAGGCCGGCGCGATCGGCCGGCGAGCCGGGCTTTACCGCCAGCAATCGGGCGTCAGAATCCGGGTTGGCGCTTAGCCGCATGCCGTACATCTGGCCCCGCTCGACCTGCGCCTCGTAGGGCGGCGAGCCCGCGGGAAAGGTGATTGCCAAGCCGTGTTCGCAAATGGCTCCATAGCAGCAGCCGTTCAACAGGCAGCCGATCCGCCCGATAGCCAAGCCAAGCATCATGCTCGGGGCGATCAGGTCGCAGACGGCCAACAACGGCAGGCGGTGTTTGCGAACGAAGAGCAGGATGCCGGCAACGCCGCCGAAAAAGGCGCCGTAGACGACGAGCCCACCCTTCGACACGTTGACCACCTCGCCAAGCAGCTTTCCGAGGCTGCCGTCCGGCCCCGCGTAGGCAGGCCAGTAGGAACGCTGCCAATACTCGATGACGTAGAACGCCCTCGCGCCGAGGATGCCTGGCACGAGCATCCAGAACGCCAGGGCGAAGATCATTTCGGGATCAAGCCCCAGACGCCGGGCGCGCCAGGCGGCCAGCGACGCGGCCGCGACGACCGCCAGCAGAATCATGACGCCGTAGCCGTGAATGGCCAGCCCCTCGGCGTCGCAGATCGCCGGCAGCAGCCATGCGATGATTGCCCCCAGCAACAGCAGGATCGGCAGGTATCCTCGCGTATCGGCGTTGAAGCCCTGCCGCCAAGTCAAAAACGCGAGCAGCCCAACGCTCGCCACCGCCCAAACGGCCAGCAAGAGCCCAAATCCGAACACGGGATACCCGGCGATGTTGGCGGGGATGTGAAAAAGCGTCTGCAGCATGAGGCTTTGAGCCAGGAGGGCCAACGATCAGGCGGCAATCCGTTGCCACCACTCCGCCGAAGTGTACCCGACCTCCCCGCCAATCGCCAAGGGGAATAGTGGGCAGTGGGCAGTCGGCAGTGGGCAGTGCGAAATCCCGAAATCCCGAAATCCCCTCCCCTGTCCCCCCTCAGCTCACGGCGGCGACGCCCTGGGCCACGACCTCGGCGATCCGGTCCAACTGATCGAGCGTGATGGCCAGCGGCGGCATGATGACGATGATGTTGCCCAGCGGACGGATCCAAACGCCCTGCGTCAGGGCGAAATCGCAGACCTTCATACCGATCCTCTCCGTCCAGGGGAACGGCTCTTTCGTCTTGGTGTCGCGGACGAGTTCGATGGCGGCGATCAGGCCTCGCTGGCGGACGTCGCCAACATGCGGCAGCCGGCCGATTCGCGTCAGATGCTCGGCGAGCCGGGCGATCTTGGCCTGCAATTTCTCCAAAACGCGTTCCTCCTCAAAAACGTCGAGCGTCGCCAGGGCCGCGGCCGCCCCGAGCGGATTGCCGCCGTAGGTGTGACCGTGATAGAACGTCTTGCTCTCCCCATGGGCGCCGAGAAATGCCCGCCATATCTTGTCCGTCGCCAGCGTGGCGGCTATTGGCAGGTATCCACCGGTGAGCCCCTTCGCCACGCACATCAGGTCGGGCGTCACCCCTTCATGCTCGCAGGCGAACATCCGGCCGGTGCGTCCGATGCCGACGGCCACCTCGTCGGCGATCATCAGCACGTCGTACTTCCGCGTCAACTCGCGAACGCCGCGGAGATAGCCGGGCGGGTGCATGATCATGCCGGCCGCAGCTTGAATCAACGGCTCGATCACCAAGGCAGCGATCCGCTCGTGATGCTCGGCCAGGACCCGTTCCAGCTTTTCGAGGTGATGTTGGCAGAGCGTTTCCTTGGTCACGCCGGGCGGCATGCGGTAACTGTCGGGGGCAGGCACACGAAGCGTTTGGAACAGCAGCGGGCGGAACGTCGCATGGAACCGCTCGACGCCGCCGACGCTCACGCTGCCCAGCGTGTCGCCGTGATAGGCGTCGCCGAGGGCCACGTAGCTAGTCTTCTCCGGCCGCGGATCGGTTCGCTGTTGCCAATACTGGAGGGCCATCTTGATGGCGACCTCAACGGACGTCGCCCCATCGTCCGAGAAAAAGACCCGGCAGAGGCCCTGCGGAGCAATGTCCACCAACCGCTTAGCCAGCCGGATGGTCGTCGAGTTCGAACTGCCCAGATTGGTCACGTGGGCCACTTTGTCGAGCTGCTGGCGAATGGCCGCGTCGATCCGCGGGTGGCGGTGCCCGTGGATGTTGCACCACAAGCTGCTCACGCCGTCGAGGTACTCGTTGCCGTCGATGTCGACCAGCGTGCAACCTTCCGCCCGCTCGATCAGAAACGGCTCATACTCGGCCATCTGCGTGAAGCCGTGCCAGACGATCGTGCGGTCCAGGTCGTAGAGCTGCTTCTTGTCGAGTTGATGGTCTGGCATGACGTCCGAATCTCCGTGCGAGGATGCGTAACAAGTTTTCGGGCAATGCGGAAGCATAACCGACCGGTCCGCGGGCCGGCAATGGGCTTGCCCGGGAATTGACAGAACGGCTGCGGGGGCGTACAAAGACCGAGCTAGCGTAGTGTCTCAAACAAGTGATGATTTGTGGGTGCCATGCTTGCTAAGCGAGCGCAGCGAGACAGCAAGCATGTTTGCCGCTTCTTCATGCCCACGACAAGCGTGGGGCATGGCACCCCAGCTTGTCCACCGGTGGATCGCCATGCCTGATAACGTGAACCAATACGACAACCCCTTGGTGAGCCGATACGCCTCGCCGGAGATGAGCGCCCTCTGGAGCCCGCAACGGAAGTTCAGCACGTGGCGGCGGCTTTGGCTCGCGCTGGCTGAGGCCGAGGCCGAGTTGGGCCTGCCGGTCACCCGGCGGCAGCTTGACGAGCTTCGGGCCCATCTGGATGACATCGACTTCGATTCCGCCGCACGGCATGAACGGCGGCTGCGGCACGACGTGATGGCCCACGTCCATGCCTTCGGCGAGCAGTGTCCCGAGGCGATGCCGATCATTCATCTTGGGGCGACGAGTTGCTACGTGACCGACAACACCGACTTGCTGCTGCTGCGCGACGGGCTTCAGATGATCGCCCGGCGAACGGCGGCCGTCATTCAGTCGCTGGCCGACTTCGCCGCGAAGTTTCGCGATCTCCCGTGCCTCGCCTTTACGCATTTCCAGCCCGCCCAGCCGACGACGGTTGGCCGGCGAGCGTGCCTCTGGGCGCACGACTTCTCGCTCGATCTGGCCGAGATCGAGCACCGCATCGCGAGTCTGAAGGCCCTGGGCAGCAAGGGGACCACCGGCACCCAGGCCAGTTTCCTCGAACTGTTCCACGGCGACCACGCCAAGGTCCGGAAGCTCGAAGAACTGATTTGCGGGAAGATTGGATTCGACGCGGCGTATCCCATTAGCGGCCAGACCTACTCGCGAAAGATCGATTCGCAAGTGCTCGGCGTGTTGTCCGGCGTCGCCCAGAGCGCCCACAAGATGGCGACCGACATTCGGCTCCTCGCCCACCGCAAGGAACTCGAAGAGCCGTTCGAGAAGGAGCAAGTCGGCTCGTCGGCGATGGCCTATAAGCGGAACCCGATGCGGAGCGAGCGGATCTGCTCGCTGTCGCGATTCGTGATGGGCGTCGAAGCCGACGCCGCGCAGACGGCTTCGGTGCAGTGGCTCGAACGCACGTTGGACGACAGCGCGAACCGCCGCTTGACGTTGCCCCAGGCCTTCCTGGCCATCGACGCCGTGCTGATCCTGTGCCAGAACGTCACCAGCGGGCTGGTCGTGTATCCGAAGGTGATCGCGGCCAACCTGGAGGCGGAGCTGCCGTTCATGGCCACGGAGAACATCCTGATGGCGGCGGTGGAAGCCGGCGGCGACCGCCAGGAACTGCATGAGCGAATCCGCCGTCATTCCCAGGCTGCGGCCGCCGTGGTGAAAGAACAGGGCGGGCGGAACGACCTCATGGCACGCCTGGCCGCCGACCCGGCCTTTGCCAAAGTCGACATGGGCACGCTGATGAACCCCGCGCAATTCATCGGCCGTTCACCGGAACAGGTCGATGAGTTCCTGGCCGAGATCGTGAAGCCAGTCAGAACAAGATACGCCGGCCAGCCAGGGGCCAACACAGACGTGCGTGTGTAGTGGGCATGGCTACTGAAGAGCCGCCCAGGCACGCACTCTACGGAAGTCCCACTCGCCCCTCGATAATGCCGAGGACGGACAGGTCCTCGTCGAGGTCTGGCCAGTGAAGACCGGTGCCATCGCAGATCAGTTCGATGTTGGCAAGTTGAGCGGGCGTGGCATTGCGCAGGCGACGATTCTTCGAGGCGGGAAAGCGAATTTCGCGGTCGTCATCCAGCCGAACGCAGACATAGCCGGCGTCGATGAAGGCTGCTGTGGCGTGCGACTGAAGCTCAAGTATCGAATTCTTCATCCCATCTCCTCCGGATCCGCTCCACGTTCTGTTCGATGAGCGTTTCAGCTCGAGACAACTCGCGGGCTCATTCCATGCGAATAGTCCAAGGAGATCGGCTCCAGCCAGAACTTGGCGAATCCACCCGCCCTGCGCACGTGAACGTGCAACGGCTCGTTGCCTTCGTTGCTATAGAAGGAGAAAACGTAGCCCTCCGTGCGAAATACTTCGGGCATTCGGACCTCGCCGGCTCGCGGTTGTGAGGACGTAGACCTGCTACGGGCCACAACTTATTATACCAAGCCGCTGCACCGCCTCAAACCAAGCGGCACTGCGAGGTCACTGCGAGGTCGTTCGTAGTTCCGCCTTCAAACGGCGATTTCGAATACCGGTAAAGCCGGAACTACGAACAACTCTGCCCGTCCTACTCGAAGGCTCAAGACAACACCGGACTCTTGCGTCTGCTCGGGGGCAGGTGGTCTCCGCGTCCTCTTCCCGAGGACCAGCCACTAGCCGATTTCGTCGAGCAGCCGATCGAGCGCGATGTTCAGCTTGTCGCTCGTCTCGTACGTGCCGGCGGCAATCTGCTGACGCACGGCTTCGACGCGATCCTCGCGCATCTCGGGCATCTGCTGCACCTGCTCGACCAATCGAGCGGCGTCGGAGATGTCGACTTCATCGGCAATCTGGGACGCGTCGGGCTGAGTCATCGGCTGATTCGGCCGGACTCCGTGCGGACCTCCAAGCGACTGCGGACCGTGCATTTGACTGGGACCGTAAATGTGCATTGCTCTTCTCCACCTGAGATAAGTTGGACGGTCGTTTCATCGGCCGGGTTCGCCACGAGGATTCAGCCTCTTTAGCCCGCGCCGGCTTGTAGTGAGAACGTCTCCTGCCGACTTCTGTAACGCCTGTGCCGACGCGATTTCTTGCCCAATGATGCGAAGCGGAATCGGCGGATGCATCCCGTCAACGCCGCGACGCCGTTGGTTGCGTCTGCGGCCGCACGACCGCAACGGCCGTGTCGGTCGAATCTCCTCCATGAGTTCTGCAAGCCATCGGGATGCTGGCGGATATGCCTATTATGCACCGGCCCCGCCGAGCGGCCAAGCGGACTTGTCCTTGTCCTACGGCCGGAAGAACTAATTCAGATACGCTTGGATCCGAACGATGGTTCGCCGCCTTTGCCGCAGAATTGTCCGGACCTCGGGCAGCGGACTATCGAAGGATTGGTCTACTTCACGAAACGGTGGCATTGTAGGCGGTTGCCAGAAGCTGGACAAGACCGATCTGTCGCCGCACCCCGCCAACGTGGAGGCGGCAATTTCACCGCGGCGGCTTTTCGGAAGGCCTAACGCTCTCTCATAAAGCCGCGACCGGTGGTCGTCCCAGGGGTCTTGTGCCATGCGCGAACCCGGCATCTTGGGCGCGACCAACGGTCGCGGCTTTGTGGGCAGCAACCAACGGTCGCGGCTTTATGGCGGGCGATGCAAATCGCAGTTTGCGGCGTCCCCGCCAAGGACCGATCTTGCCATCACCTCCGGAATCTTCGGCCTCCTCGCGGAACCCCGGAAGAAACCAGGGGTTTATCTGAACGTAGCAGCTCCCTTCCCCCCCCAACAAGATTGAGGAGACGTACGATGCGTAGGCTTCTTCTAGGTTTGCTGGCGGCCCTGGCGGTCGTCACGTTGCCGCAGTTGCTGGCCGCCCAGGATGGCAAGCGGCCGGATGGGCCGCGTCCCGAGTTCCGGCGCGAACGGCCCAGTCCCGAGGCGATCTTCCAGCGTCTCGACCAGAAGCATCAAGGCTTCATCCTTCTCGACAAGCTGCCGCCCGGCATGCCCGAACCGATGAAACAGATGCTCAAGAAGGCGGATGCCAACAAGGACGGCAAGCTAACGCTGGATGAACTGAAGGCGGCGATGAAGGCTCATCGCCCGTCCAACCGCCCGTCGATGGGCGAGCAACGTCGCGGGCCCGGCGGTCCGAAGGCGATGGAGGCCAGCGACAGGGCGATCTTCAACCGGCTGGACACGAACAAGGACGGCAAGCTGAGTTTCGAGGAGTTTGCCGCCGGCTTGCGCCAGTTCCGCGAGATGGTGGCGAAGCAGGCCAAGGCTTGGACGCCGCCGTTTGCCGGCCGCATGTACGCGCAGGCCCCGAAGGGGATGATGCAGGGCTTTGCCTGCCCGTTCGGCCCGATGGCGTTCACCGCGAAAGCTCAGAAGCACCCCGGCCAGCCCGGCCGTGTCACCGTGACGGTGACGCGCCAAGCAGCGCCGTCGCATTGCCCGATGGCCATGCGCGGTCCCGAGCGGAAGCAAGCGGCGAAGGTCATGGAGGCCAAGAAGTGCCACCACGACCACGCCGGCTATGCGATGAAAGACGGCCACGACGGCCATCATCATCATCATGGGCATGCAATGAAGCACCATGATGGCGACCGCGATGGGTACGCGATGCGCGGCGGCTTTGACGGCTATCGCCCGGGGATGCAACGCGGCGGGTCGCAGGGATGCCCGTTCTGCAACTGCCAATGCCCCTGCTGCTCTCGTGGATCCGGGTTCCAAGGGCGTTCGGGCATGGCCGATTTCGATGGTTTTGACGGCCCGGGCTGGATGCGTCAGTTCCAAGGCCATCAGTTCCAAGGTGGGCCGATGGGAGGCCCTTGGGCTCATGGATCGCAGTATGGCATGGAGCGTCACTTCCAAGGCGGGTGCCCGTTCTGCATGGGCGGCTTTGCCGGTTACGGCTACCACCAGGGCTTCCGTGAACCGTGGGGGCCGCAGTGGTATGGCCACGGCTACGGAATGGGACGCCACCCAGGATTCGACGGTCCTCAGTGGGCCGGTCGATTCGACGGCCGCGAGATCTCTGGCCGGATGGACGGCTTCGAACGGCGCGAGCGTCCGCAGTGGCAGAAGCGGCCCGACGGCAAGGGACAGCAAATGAAGAGGCCCGAGCCGAAGAAGGCCGAGATGGGCATGGCTGACGATCGGTCGGTCGAAGCCCGGCTCACGGCGCTCGAGAACCAGCAAGCTGCGATGCTGAGCGCCTTGCAGGAACAGCAGGCGGCCGTCATGACCGCGTTGCAGCAGACCAACGAGCTGATCAACGCCCGGTTGGCCGCCATCGAGCGGCGACAGGGCGGCTTTGAGCAGGCTCGCAACGACGGACCTTCTCGGGCCTGGAACCAGCGGACCGCCGACCGCGGTCCCCGGGAGGTTGCTTCCCGCGTTGGCCGCAATCCCCAGTACGACGACGACCCACAGGACGACGATCGGGACTAGCGACGGT
>JBDKUC010000003.1:0-5311 GCA_039679885.1 Thermoguttaceae bacterium
CGCCACGGCTCGGAACGATCGCAAACCGAGGCGAACACTGCGGCCTTCGGTTTCCAGGAGCCGGATGCGGACGCCGGCAAGCCGACGCCCGCTCGACGAGCCTTGCGCCGACTCGCTCTCACCGGCGGTTGTTTCACTTGAAGTGCGAAGCGGCGCCCAATGAGTCGCAAGGACGTTGCGGCAATCGAGATGAAAGAGCCAGCCGCTGGGCGTCGGTGGACGCGGTTGATCGGGCAACACCAACGGCGGCGCGATGAAGTCGATCGCCGCGGCCATCGGTTGCGGAACGTCAATCCCGATGCCAAGCCGGAAACGGCGAGCCGACTCGCCGGCGACGACCAGCAGTGTATCGAGTTTCCGGCCGAAGCGGCGATGATACGGCAGCCCGCCACAGAGCAAGGTTGTTCGCTGCTTGCCGCGATGGAGGTCGACGAACTGCGGCGACTCGAACTGCGCCAGTTCGGTTGGCACGCTTGCCCAGTTCATGCTGCGGCGCAGTTCGGCGGTCTCGTCTTTCCAGGCGAAGCGGACCGCGTAGTAGGAGTCCCACGGGTTTGGGCCGGGCTGCCGGTCGATGTCCAACTCGATGAGAAGTTCGATCAAGCGGCTGCCTCGCCAGAGACGGGTCGTTTGCTTGAATGCTGCAACGTGGCGGCCGTCGCGGTCGAGCAGCCGGCCGCGCGCGACCATTTCGCCAAGCGTTGGGCCGGCGGACGTGCAGACCAGCGCGTCGGCCGCCATGATCGAATAATCGGCCTCACCGCCGCGTGTGCCGCCCAGCCGCAGGGCGATCTGCTGACCCAAGCGAGGATCGCGGTAGTCGTAGTCCGAGATGGAGCGGATGGCCCCGGTCTCGGGATCAAAGTGGATTTGACAGAACTCGTTCTGCAGCACGTTCCCCTCGGCCAATGGCGGCGCGACCTTGGCACGCCCGAGGCCGAACCAGCCTCGTCGCGCCGCCGGTGCGTCTGCTGCGGAAACCTGATCGCTCGCCGCGGGGGCGCTGGCGACCCACGCAAATCCCATTGCGGGCACATCGATCAGCGGGTGGGCTTCCACGCATTCTTGCCGTGCAAAGCTCCGTGGATTGACGACCAGCGAGCCCCGTTCCGACGAATTCGCATCCGTGACGCGCCGAGCGAAATCGGCCAGCGGCCGCTGAAGCCGCTTGGCGAGGTCGTCGTCCAACGCGGAATGGGAGCCTTCATCGGCCAGGCAGTCTTCGATCGCGGCGGCAAGGCGGGCTTGCTCCGACGTCTCGATCTGTGCCCCATCCGTCGGCGGTCCCTGGTCGTCCGAAACGCATTGGGCCAGGAGATGGACGGATTGCCAAGCGTCGAGTTGCGTCCGACGGCGGAAGTAGCGGACCCAGCGGGAAATCGGGTCGGGGCGGCCGGCAGCGACGTCTTGCTTCAGGTAAGGCGAGCGGTATTCGTCTGGCTTGTATTGCGCGTAGTGGCCGGACATGGCCACCTCGTTGAAGTACTCGGCCATCGTCGAGAACTTCCCGAGCACCGAGCCGTAGGCGGCGATTCGGCGAAGGTCGTCATACCAGCAGGCGGCGCGGCCGGGCCAATGCGCGAGGACGACGACGCCCGACTGTTCGATGCCCATCGAGTCGCCGAGTTTTTCCGCCAATTGCAGGAACCCGGCGTCCCGACTGGCGTCGAGCGGGACGATGCCCAGCGAGTCGATCGAGGTTCCATCGAGCCCTTCCCATTGAACCCGGGCTTGGTTGCCGGTTGGGAAACGGCCGTCGTCGAGCGTGCAATGAAAGGCGGCCGTGAAGCCGAAACGCTCGAGAATTTGCGGCAGCGCAGGCGTCAGCCCGAACCGCCGGCGGCCGTAGATCGTCGGCCGGCGTCCGAGGTGGCGCTCGTACGCCGGCAGTCCGCGGGCCAGTTGGGCTGCGATGGCGTCAGGTTCGAGCAACGGCAACGGCAGTTCGTCGTACTCGCCGCCGACAATGGCCGCACGACCCGCGTTCAACGCCTGTTTCAGTGCATCGAGCGTTTCCGGTTCGCGAGCGGCCAACCCCTCAAGCGTTTCTCCGGAACAGAGGATGTTTCGCGGCAAACCGCCGGAGAGTTCGCCCCGCAGTGCTTCGCCGGACGTGCCAGGGGCCAGCAGCGTCAAGTCGAACAATTGCGTATCGACCGGGTAGTAATACTCGCGGGCCTCGTGGAGCCGGTCGAACGCCGCTTGAAGATGCCCGCGTGCGGCCTCGGCGTTGCCGGCCAATGCTTCGCGGGCGGCGGCCAGGGCGGCCGTTCGCAGCCCCTCTTGGTCAAGGTTGCTGCTGTAGCGCAGCTTGCGAGTGAGCAGTTCGACTTGAAGATGGCAGTAGCCAAGGGCCAGAAAATCGGCCACCAAGTTCGGATCGACCGCCGGCGTAGGTCCCAGGCACTGCAACGCGGCGGCGACTGCGTCTTTGCGGTTTCGCAGATTTCGCAAAACGCACGCATTGGCGGCCTGGGCTTGTGGGAGCCAATCTTCGGGCAAGAGCCCAAGACAGCAGTCGGGCACGACGACCAAGAGCCTCGTCAGGTCCGACGGAGGGCTGGCGGCCGGCAATCCGATCGGAATCTGCTCGGCGGAAGCGAGGATGGCCGGGTGCCAGAGGCCCGACCAGGCGGAGAGCAGTTGCGCCGCCTCTTCGTCGGGCCGTTCGAGCTCCAGGTCCTCAAGACCCTCGGACGGCAGCAACGCGACCAGGCGATCGAACATCATTGGCTACTCGCGAGACGAACTGGCGGTGTTGACCCGGCTGGCCGTTGGACGGAGGGCTCTCGTTCCCAAATAACACTTAAGTGGCACTCTGCACGGCCAAGCTGAGTGGCCAGCTGCGCGTCGGCGTCGAGGAGCCTAGTCCTCGTTGGTTTAGGGAGATCGTCCTCACGATAGCGGGCCGACTCCCGCGTGGCAACTGGTTGACAGTCGCCCAACCGTGAGGATACATTATTAAGGGATCGGGTAGACAGCCTGTAATCGTCATATCTTGACAGGCCAGCCTCGGGCCTGGGGCTGTCAGGAACAGAGCAACATAAATACTGCCTGTACGTCCAGCCACCGCGTGGCGTCGACGGAGGTCTCATATTATGGCAGGTGGTGCGGTTTGGGGAATTGACATTGGCCAATGCGCCTTGAAGGCCCTGCGATGCCGCGCCTCGGAGGATGACCCGAAGAAACTCATCGCTGAGGCGTTCGACTATATCGAATATCCAAAGATCCTCAGCCAGTCCGGCTCCGATCCCGCGGAGATGATCGGCGATGCGATGAGGCAGTTCCTGTCGCGCAACACCGTGTTGGGCGATCGGGTGGCCGTCTCAGTGCCTGGTCAGGCAGGTCTCGCCCGATTCATCAAGCTGCCGCCGGTCGAGGCGAAAAAGATCCCCGATATCGTCCGCTACGAAGCTCGGCAGCAGATCCCCTTCGATCTGAACGACGTCGTTTGGGACTATCAGCGGATGGGCGGCGGGAGCGTTGAGGAGGGGTTCGCGCTCGAGACCGAGGTTGGTCTGTTCGCCATGAAGCGCGACGCCGTCTTCCGTGCGTTGGCGCCTTTCCTGAAGCTGGATGTCGAGGTCGATGTCGTCCAACTCACGCCGCTGGTGCTGTACAACTTCCTGGTCTTCGACCAGTTGGACGACCTGCCGCCGCCCGACGAGTATGATCCGGAGAGCCCGCCCGATTCGACCGTGGTCATCGCGATGGGGACGGACGCGACGGACCTGGTGATCACCAACGGTTTCCGCGTTTGGCAGCGGAGCATTCCGATCGGCGGCAGCCACTTCACCAAAGCGCTGGTCCGCGAATTGAAGTTGACGTTCGCCAAGGCCGAGCACCTGAAACGCAACGCCACCGCGGCCGCCGATCCGAAGGCCGTTTTCCAGGCGATGCGGCCTGTCTTCAGCGACCTCTTGACCGAATTGCAGCGGTCGATCAGCTACTTCTCGAATCTCAATCGGTCGGACAAAATCGGCCGGATCGTGGCCGTCGGCAATGCGATGAAGTTGCCGGGTCTGCGCCGCTATCTGTCGCAAAGCCTCGGCTACGACATTCAAAAGATCGAGTCCTATCGCGGGCTGGTGGGCTCGCAGGTGCTTGCGGCGCCGTCCTTCCAGGAAAACTTGTTGAGCTTCGGCGTCTGCTACGGCTTGGCCTTGCAAGGGCTCGACAAGGCGGCCGTCCACACGAATCTGTTGCCAAGGGAAATCGTCAAGGAACGGCTGATCAAGCGGAAGAAGCCTTGGGCGGTGGCGGCCGCGGCTGTGCTGCTGCTGGCCTGTTGCGTCCACTTCGCCGCTTCGTCGCTAGCCTTGAACACGGTGGACACCGAGAGCTGGAAGGCGGCGGAAAGCCAGGCGAAAACGCTCGCCTCCGACTTCGGCCAACTGAAGAGCCAGCACGAGGAAGCCCGCAAAGAGTATGAAAGCACCGACCAGATCGGGCAGCATTTGGTGAACAACGTCGAGGGGCGGCTCCGCTGGCTCGAATTGCTGAAGGCCGTCAACGCGTGCCTGCCCGAAGCCAAGCCGGACGATCCGAAGGTGAAAGACGCGGTCAAGCGAATCTCGGCCCGCGAGCAATTGCATATCACCAGCGTTGACTGCCAGCAGGTGGACGACGTGTCAACCTGGTACGCTGCCGCGAAGATGCGCGACCCCGCGACAGCCGCGGCCGGCGGGGGCGACGCTGCCGGCGGCGCGCCGGCGGGAGGCGTGCCCGGCGCTGCGATGCCGACCCCGGCGCCAGCGCCGCCGGCGGGCGGAACGCCAGCGGGCGACGACGCGACTGGCCCAAAGGGTCCCGGCTGGATCATCCAGATTTCCGGCTACCACTACCATAACGAGGACCGGACGAATCAGGCCGCCCACTACGTCCGCACCACGCTGCTGAAGAAGCTTCGCGAAGCCAAGATCCAAGTTCCCGACGGCCCAGCGGGGAAACTTGAGACCGTGACGATGAAGGACCTCGGAGTCAGCTACCCGCTGTTGATCGACCCGAGACGGGTCCAGGAGATCGAAGTCGTCGATCCGAATGCGGAGATTGAGACCGGCGGCCCGGGCGCGCTGGGCGGCGCCATGATGGCTGGCGGCCCCGCGCGGCGCCAGGATGCAACCCAGAAGGCAACCATTACTCTGAAACAATTCGATTTCGTCGTGCAGTTCTGCTGGCAACCCAAGACGCCAAGTGAACGGCACGATGCTAAGAAGGCCCAGGCGAGCGCCGAGAGCGGTAATCCGGCCGCCGCTGGTGGGCCCGGACCCGTGGGCGGGGCGCCAGGCCCCGGCGGACCGGCCGGAACGCC
>JBDKUC010000026.1:0-3086 GCA_039679885.1 Thermoguttaceae bacterium
GGAAGGGACCTACCCGCTGCCGGAAGCGCAGTTGGACCGGTTCATGTTCCTGATCGAGGTCGACTACCCCTCGGAAGCCGAAGAAATCCAGATCGCCCGAACGACCACCGGGGATGCGATTCCCGAACTGAATCATCTTTTGACGGCCGAGGCGATCAACCGACACCAAAGCCTGGTTCGGCGCGTCCCGGTCCCGGATCACATTTACGCGTATGCGGCAAGGCTTGTGCGGCGCACGCGGCCCAAGGATTCTTCCGCCCCTTCGTGGCTCAAGCCGTTGGTGGCTTGGGGCGCCGGGCCTCGCGCGGTGCAGAATCTGATCTTGGGGGCCAAAGCCCGTGCCGCGTTGCAGGGCAGTTACCTGGTGCGGTTGGAGGACATTCAGGAGGTCGCGGCGCCCGTGCTGACGCATCGGGTGATTACCACGTTCGCGGCCCAGGCCGAGGGGATCAGCTCCAGAGACATCGTCGAACGATTGGTGAAGGAAACCACGACCGAGACGTAGTGTCTGCGGCCAACCACGCTGACAATCGGAGTCGTCGATGTTCTCGGACCGTCAACCCCGTAGTTTTCTCGATCCCCTGGCGATTGCCCGTCTGGCCGCCGTTCCGCTCTGCGCGCGCCACCCGATGCAGGGCAGCGTGTCGGGGCGGCATCCCAGTCCGCACCGGGGAGCGAGCGTCGAGTTCGCCGAGTATCGCAAATACGTCCCCGGCGACGACCTGCGGCGGCTGGACTGGCGGGCCTACGGGCGGTCCGACCGGTTCTACGTGAAGGAGTTCGAGGCCGACACCAACCTGCGTTGTTGCCTCGTGCTCGACACGAGCGGTTCGATGGACTTCGGTTCCAGCGGCCTTGTGAAGTTCGACTACGCCCGCAGGATCGCCGGCGCGTTGAGCTATCTGGCCGTGCAGCAGGGCGATGCGGTGGGCCTGTACTGCGTTGCGGAGGGCGTGGTCCAGAACATTCCCCCGCGCCGCAACCCGGCCCACCTGACACACGTCTTCGACGTCCTGGAGCAGACGCGCCCGGAGGGCCCGACGCAATTGGTGCCCGTGTTGCACGAGCTGGCCGAAACGATCGAGCAACGGGCGCTGATCGTCATTGTCTCGGATCTCTTCATCGAGCCGGATCAGTTGCGCGGCTGCTTCGAGCACTTGCGGTTTCGCAAGCACGACGTGGCCGTCTTCCATTTGCTCGATCCGCGCGAGCTGCGTTTCGACTTCAGCCGGCCCATGCGGTTCGTCGACATGGAGGGCGGTCCCTCCTTGTTCGCCGAGCCCAACGACATTGCCGACCGATACCACAAGGCGTTGGAGGGATACTTGAGCGAGCTGCGGCAACTCGTCCTCGAATCGGCGATTGACTATCATCGGGTGAGCATCGACGAGGACTACGAGAAGGTGTTGATGCGGTTTCTCGTGGGACGAACGCGGACGCGAGGCGTGCGATGAGCTTCCTCGAGCCGATCCTGTTGACCGCCCTGCCTTTGGTGGCGCTGCCGATTCTCATTCACCTGATCAACCAGCGGCGCTACCAGACGACGCGATGGGCCGCGATGATGTTCCTCCTGGCCGCCCATCGCATGTCGCGCGGGTATGCCCGGCTGCGGCAATGGTTGATCCTCGCGGCGCGGATGCTGGCCATCGCCGGGCTGATCTTCGCGGTGAGCCGCCCGTTGGCCAGCGGCTGGCTCGGGCTGACCATGGGCGGCCGGATCGATACGACGATCGTCCTGCTGGATCGCTCCCCCAGCATGCAGCAGCGAAGCCCCGGCGCAGGCGTTTCAAAACTCCAGACGGCCCGGCAGCAACTGGCGCAAACGCTCGCCATGCTCGGCTCCTCCCGCTGGGTGTTGATCGAAAGCACGACCAACAAGCCTCGCGAGCTGGAGTCGCCCGAGACGCTGCTGGATCTGCCGTGCACGGAGCCGACCAGCACCGAAGCCGATCTGCCGGCGATGCTCGAAGCGGCCTTGGGCTATGTTCGGGCCAACCGCACCGGCCGCACGGAAATCTGGATCTGCTCGGACCTGCGCGAAAACGACTGGCACGCCGACGACGGGCGATGGCAGACGCTGCGGGCCGGCTTTCTGGAAATGACGCAGGGGGTGCGGATCCATCTGCTGGCCTATCCGCAGACGACGCCGGACAACGTGGCCGTTCGCGTGACCAACGTGCGCCGACGGCAGTCGGGCCAAGAGGCCGAATTGTTGGTCTCCTTGCTCCTGTTCCGGGAAGGGGAGTCGCACGACAAACGGAAGATCCCCGTGCAGTTCCAGATCAACGGCTCGCGGTCCGAAGTGATGATCGACATGGTCGGACCGCAGTACGAGCTGAAGGACCATCGCATCGCCCTGAAAAGCGGTCGAGAGCCAGGCCGGGGCCGGATCTCGATTCCCGAAGACGCGCATCCGGCGGACCATGCGTGCTGCTTCGACGGCGACGACCCGCCGCCGCGCAAGACGATCCTTGTCGCCGACGATCCGCAAGCGGCGTGGCCGCTGAAGCTGGCCGCCGCGAGTTCGCCGGATCCCATGGTTGCGTGCCATGCCGAGGTGGTTGCGATCGCCCAAGTGGCAACCGTTCCCTGGGAAGAGGTGTCGCTTGTCCTGTGGCAGGCTCCGCTTCCGCAGGGAGACGCAGCCAAGTCGGTCCAATCGTTCGTCGAGCAGGGCGGGCAGGTGGTCTTCCTTCCGCCGCGTGCGCCAGGTGAGGAGCAGCTCTTCGGCGTCAGATGGCAGTCGTGGGTGGCCCCCGGCGAGGATATCCCCGTCGAAACATGGCGGGGCGATCAGGATCTCCTTGCCCACGTGCTCAGTGGCGAGGCGTTGCCCGTCGGCGAACTGCATGTCAGAAAGTATTGCAAGCTTGCCGGCGAGGCTGCGGCGCTGGCGACCCTGCGCGGCGGTGCTCCGTTGGTCGCTCGGGTCGCGACCAATCATGGCGGCGTCTACTTCTGGGCAACCACGCCGGCGCCGGCCGATTCGTCGCTGGCGGCCGACGGCGTGGTTCTCTACGTCGCCCTGCAGCGGGCCTTGGCGGCGGGGAGCGAGGGCCTGGGCAACACGCGGAGCCTCGTCGCCG
>JBDKUC010000173.1:0-11104 GCA_039679885.1 Thermoguttaceae bacterium
AAAAACACCGGCACGAAGAACACCGCGAGGCCGGTGGCACTCAGCATGCCGCCGAGCACGCCGGTGCCGATGCTGTGCTGGCTGGCCGAGCCGGCGCCGCGCGCCAGCACCAGCGGCAGCACGCCGAGGATGAAGGCCATCGAGGTCATCACGATCGGCCGCAGACGGAGCTTCGATGCCTCGACGGCCGCGTCGGGCACGTCCTGCCCCCGCTCGTGCTGCTGTTTGGCGAACTCGCAGATCAGCACGGCGTTCTTACATGCAAGCCCGGCCAGCACGACGAACCCGATCTGCGTGAACAGGTTGTTGTCCATGCCGCGGAACCAGACGCCGGCCAGGGCGCAGAGCAGGCTCATCGGCACAATCAGGATGATCGCCAACGGCAGCGCCCAGCTCTCGTACTCGGCCGAGTGGGTCAGGAAGACGAACAGGATGCACAGCGGGAAGATAAAGAGCGCGGTGTTGCCGGCCATGATCTGCTGGTAGGTCAGTTCCGTCCACTCGTAGCTCATCGACCGCGGCAAATCGCCGCTGGCCAGTTTCTCCATCCGGTCGATCGCCTGGCCGGAGCTGATGTCCGGCGACCAGTCGCCGCTGATTGCTGCGGCCGTGTGGGTGTTATAGCGATTGAGGATCACTGGGCCCTTCGACTCGCGGATCGTACAGAGGGCGCCGAGGGGCACCATGTCGCCCTTGGCGTTGCGGACTTTGAACTGCTTGATGCCGGCGGCCCGCGCGCGGAACTGGGCGTCGGCCTGGATGTTCACTTGCCACGTGCGGCCGAACTCGTTGTAGTCGTTCACATAGTAGCCGCCGAGGCAGGCCTGGAGCGTGTTGAACACGTCGCTCAGCGAGACGCCCATTGTCTTGCACTTCGTGCGATCGATGTCGGCGCGATACTGCGGGGTCGACGCGCGAAACATCGAGAACAGGCCAACGAGGCCCGGTTCGCGGTTTCCCTTGTCGACGAGCGAGTCGACCTGGCGTTGGAAGGCGTCGAGGCTTCCGCCGCTCAAGTCTTCAACCATCAGCTTGAACCCGCCCGCATTCCCGAGCCCCTCGACCGGCGGCGCGCCGAAGACGGCGACCTGAGCGTCGTCAACTTGCGTGAAGAACTCCTTGCGAAGCTTGCCGGCCACTGCGTCGGCCGTCATCTGCTTCTCGCCGCGCCGCTCCTCAAACGGACTGAGGATGACGAACATCGAGGCAAAGTTCGATCCGTTGGCGTTCAACAGGAAGGACTGCCCGGCGATGCCGATCGTGTGCTGCACGCCGGGGATCGTCCGGGCGATTTGCTCCATCTGCCGGGCGACCACCTGGCTGCGGCCCAACGAGGCCGAATCCGGCAGTTGCGCGTTGACCAACAGGTAGCCCTTGTCCTGGTCGGGCACGAAGCCCGTCGGCACCTTTGTAAAGCCTAGATAGGTGAGCCCCAGCAGCCCGACGTAGACCAGCAGCGCGACGGCCGCGCCGCGAACGCAGAGCCGCACGAGCCGCTCGTAGACGTTCGTCGTCTGCTGGAACAGCCCGTTGAAGCCGCGGAACAGCCAGCCGAAGAACGTATCCAGCAGGACGGTCAGCCAATCTCTCTTTGCTCCGTGTGGCTGGAGCAAGATTGCCGCCAACGCGGGGCTGAGCGTTAGCGAGTTGAACGCCGAGATCAGCGTCGCCGTGGCGATGGTCAGTGCGAATTGCCGGTAGAACTGGCCCGTGATGCCCGACAGAAATGCGGTGGGGATGAAGACCGCGCTGAGGCCGAACGCGATGGCGATCACCGCGACGGTGACCTCTTCCATCGACTTGTAAGCTGCCTCGCGGGGCGACAGCCCATGCCCGATCCAACGCTCGACGTTTTCGACGACGACGATGGCGTCATCCACCACGATGCCGATGGCCAGCACGAGACCACAAAGCGAAATGTTGTTGAGGCTGAAGCCGAGGCAAGCCATGACGGCGAAGGTACCGACCAGCGAAACGGGCACGGCAATGAGCGGGATCACGGTCGCGCGCCAGCTCTGCAGGAACAGCAGCACGACGAGGGCCACCAGCCCGATCGCCTCCAACAGGGCCTTGCGGACCTCGTGGATCGACTCGACCACGAAGGGGGGCGTGTCGTAGACAATCTTGTAATCGAGTCCCTGTGGGAACTGCCGCTCCTTGAGCTCCTTCATCTTTTCCTGCACCCGCTCGGCCGTGTCGACGGCGTTGCTGCCGGGCAGTTGATAGACGGCCAGGCCGACGGTCGGCTGGCCGTCGAGCGTGCAGCTTTGGTCCTGCGATTTGGCGCCGCGTTCGACGCGGCCGAGGTCGCGAAGCCGGATGACCTGTCCCTGGCTGCCTGTCTTGACGATGATGTTCTTGAACTCGTCGGCGTCCTTGAGCCGCCCCAGCGTCGTAACCGTGTATTGGAAATCGAGGCCCATCGGCACCGGCGGCTGGCCGATCTGCCCGGCCGCCACTTGGACGTTCTGCTCGCGGAGCGAGTTCACCACGTCGTTCGCCGTCAGGTTCAGCGAGGCCAGCGTCTCCGGATTGAGCCAGATTCGCATGCTGTAGTCGCGCTGGCCGAGGAACGCCACGTCGCCTACGCCCTCGAGCCGCGCCAAGTTGTCCTTGATGCTGATTGTGGTGAAGTTGCTCAGATAGAGCTGATCGTACCGCTGATCGGGTGAGACCAGGTTCACCACGAGCATGATATTTGGCGACTGCTTCTTGGTCGTCACGCCCGTCTGCTTCACGACGTCGGGCAGCAACGGCAGCGCGAGCGACACGCGGTTCTGCACCAACACCTGGGCCATGTCCAGATCGGTGCCCAGCTTGAAGGTGACCGTCAGGCTATAGGCCCCGTCGTTGGTGCACTGCGACGACATGTACAACATGTTCTCGACGCCGTTGACCTGCTGCTCGATCGGCGCCGCGATGGTATCGGCCACGTCCCGAGCGTTCGCGCCCGGATAGATGCACGCCACCTGCACGGTCGGTGGGGCAATCTCGGGATATTGGGCGATCGGCAGTGTCAGCAGCGCCACCAGCCCGGCGATCGTGATCACGATCGAAAGAACGGAGGCGAAGATCGGGCGGTCGATAAAGAAGCGTGAAAACATCTGTGTGGCAGCCGCGGGCACAGCGGCTCGCAACGGGACATGGACCGCCATGTCAGCGGCCGCTAAATTGACATGAAAACACGCGTCCTGATGCTCACTTTTTCGGCGTCGCCTTCGCGTCGCCGTCACCCTCATTAAACGTCCTCATGTCGACCACTTTCGGGACGACGGTCATCCCCGGCCGAACACGTTGCAGTCCGCTCACAATCACCCGATCGTTCGGCTTCAACCCACTTTCGATCACTTGCAGCGAATCGACGAACCGGCCCGCCCACGGGGTGACCGGCCGATATTGGACTACGTTCTTGTCGTCGACGACGAGCACGTACTTCTGGCTCTGATCGACGCCAATCGCCCGCTCGGAGATCATCAGCGCGTCCTGCATCTCACTGCTCATGACACGGACCCGGGCAAAATAGCCGGCCTTCAGCACGCGGCTGCCAACGGCCGGCTTCGGGTTGGCAAACACGCCACGGACTCGCATCGTCCCGGTGTTCGGGTCGAGCTGGTTATCCATGAAGTCCAAGTAGCCTTGGTGCGGATAGCCCTGCTCGGTCATCAGCCCCATTTGCACCGGGACTTCCTCGTTGTCCTTGACCTTGATCTTTGCGGTGCGGATCGCTTCCTTGACTTCGAGGATCGTGCGTTCGTCCACAAAGAAGTAGCCATATACGGGATCGACCGGCACGACCGTCGTCAGCTCCGTCTGATCGGCCAGGACGAGATTGCCATTCCTGATCAGCGCCCGGCCGACTTCGCCGTCGACCGGCGAGTAAAGCTTCGTATAGCCGAGGTTCAGTTTCGCCTCTTCCGCTGCGGCCTTGGCGGCGGCCAACGCGGCCTTGGCCTGATCGTGCGCCGCAACGCTCTGGTCGTAGTCCGACCGGCTCACGGCGCTCTTCTTCACCAGCTCGGACTTCCTGGCGAGTTCTGCCTTTCGGAATCGGAGATCGGCCTCGCACAGCTCGATTTTCGCCAACGCCTGATCGTATTTGGCCTGAAACGGCCGGGCGTCGATCTCGAACAGCAGGTCCCCCTTCTTGACCTCGGTCCCCTCGACGAAGCAGACCTTGTCGAGGTAACCGGTGACGCGGGAGCGAATCTCGACCTTTCCGACGGCCTCGAGCCGGCCGGTAAAATCCTCATAATCGGCCACTTTCTGCTGGATCGGCACCGCGACCGAAACTGGCACGGCGGGCTGTGACGCCTCAGCGGCCGGCGGCGCCGGACGGCACCCCGCGCCCACGGCCAGCAGCAGCCCGCCCAATATGCCCAACCAAGCGAATCCCGAACGGTGTTGGCAGTAGCGTCCCAGCATCGTCTTACCCAGCCAAGAGAGGAAAGCGGCGGTAACTCGACTGGATAAGTATAGGCCGCGGTGGCAAGGGCGCGGCCAGCACGGTCGCCCAAAGACACTGTTGGCCGATGCGTGGCTAACCTGCCGGACCTCGGGGGGGCGAGAAGACCGGACGCCATGTCCCACGCTTGCGTGGACATGATTCGACGGCGGGCATGCTTGCTGTCTCGCTGCGCTCGCTTAGCAAGCATGGCACCCCTATATTCGCCAACCATATGTTAGGGGTGTCGTTAGCGGGTGCCATGTCCCACGCTTGCGTGGGCATGATCCGAGACCTGGGCATGCTTGCTGTCTCGCTGCGCTCGCTTAGCAAGCATGGCACCCAGCATGATTCGACGGCGGGCATGCTTGCTGTCTCGCTGCGCTCGCCTAGCAAGCATGGCACCCGAAAAGCCCCCAACAGGCCGAGACACTGGCGCGACTGAGAACGGGCGTCGAAAAGGCTCCCGGCCGTTCGCTAGCCACACGTCGCGTGCGACGCACCGATGCGTCTCCTACGCAGCCCGGCCGCGATTCCAACGCAGACCAGCCCCACGCCCCAGAGGACAATGCCTGTGGGTTCGGGAACTGTTTCGTCATTGCCCGGCGTCGGGTCGCCCGGGGTTTGGGCAAACGCCAAGAAGCTCTCGTAGACGCGGCTGGTGATCGGAACGTCCCACGAGTAGGCGATGAACATTTCAGACAACTGTTGCCCCAGGGTTGCCGTGTCCCGCATCCCGTCGGTGCTGGTGAGGCTCAACAGCGGCGTGGCGCCCGAAAACAGCTTCACGACCACGGAAGGCCCGGCGCCGCTTCCGGCCGTGTCGAGCGTGACATCGCCGATCGCCGAAGGGTCGTCAATCTGGACCAGATAGCTGAGCGCGGAGCCCGTGTCCACGCTGTTCACGCCTCCGATGGAAATCGCGTGGATGACGCTCCCGTCGGCAAACGTCATTGTCTTGAAGGAGACCGGCGTGTCGCCCGGCAGGATGGTGGAACTCTGGAAAACCCATCGCCACCCTTGCTGTTCAAATCCCGCACTGCCGAGATTGGACCAGTCTTGCACCGTGCCACTGGCGTGACTGCCGTCGGCGACGATAAAGCCGGCTCGCGAAACGTTCGCCGATGCCAACGCCGACACGAGAGCGATGATCCAAACGCTGATGGTCCGATATCGGTTCATGATATCCGGGCTCCGTTTCTGTTTCTTGTCAGCAAGAAAACCTCGCGGTATGTGACGCGACGAAAGGGCCCGGCAGCCGATGCCGCGCCATGCCGGCGCCAACCCCGGAGGGCATGCCAGCTAAATCCGACGCGTCTGTGGCCCTTAAACACACACCTGTTTTCTGCACAGCTCGTGCCAATGGACGAAAAACGATGCCTCGCGGCGGGCACGGTCATCGACAAGACGGACAAACGTGGCCGCCGTTTTCCTTCCGGCAGCGAAACGGGCCGCAACGGTTCGGGTCAGTTTGCACGAATCGGGCTCATGCCACCGGTTAGAACCCGGCCGTCGCGGTGTGAAGCACCGCGGCTCCAGGTGGCGGATGCGCGATCGTGGTGGTCAGCGGCAATCCAAGCCCGGTCGGGGGGTTGGCGGTCGTCGATATCATTGCGATGGCGAGACTACCCTAGGAGAACACCATGCGAATGACCGGTTTTGAAGCAATTGCTTTTGCCCAGCACGAAGGGCTAGGGCTGAACAAGTCGGCCGATAGTGTCGAGGGAGCGGCCTCTGGCCTTTCTGTCGCTGAGGCCACTGCCATCGCGGCCGATTACCCCGACCTCATCTGGATCGAGGTCTCCGACGAGCAGTTCTACGGCGTGCCCGAACCAATGGGGCTGACTCCGTAGTTGTTGCCGGTGGAGTTCCACAGCCGCCGATCGTTCTACCGCGCCGCCGAAGGCTTCACGCTGGCCAAGCCCTCGATCAAGGCGATCATCGTGCGGGCGTCGATGGGTTTCGAGAGGTAGGCGTCCATCCCGGCGGCCAGGCAGCGATCGCGGTCGCTGGTCATCGCGTGGGCGGTCATCGCGATGATGGGCACGCGGCGACTGACTTCTCGAGCCCGAATCGCCCTGGTGGCTTGCAGCCCGTCGATGCCTGGCATCTGCACGTCCATCAGGATGGCGTCGTAATGGTCCTGGGCCATTTCGATGCCCATCTGTCCGTCGTTCGCGACGTCGACGGTGTGCCCTCGATCCGTCAGCACGTGGACGGCCAGCAACTGGTTCGCCGGATTGTCCTCGACCAGCAGAACGCGGAGTTTTGAGGCCGGCGTCGACGGAGAATCCCGTGCCGGCTCCGGCGGCGGTAGGTCGCGGGCCTGCGGCAGACACACCGTGCAGCGGAACGTGCTCCCCGCTCCGGGCTCGCTCTCGACGCAGATGCGGCCGCCCATCATTCGGGCTAGGGCGGACGAGATCGTCAACCCGAGACCGGTGCCGCCGAATCGCCGAGCGATCGAACTGTCCGCTTGCCCGAAGGCGTCGAAGATCCGCTGCAAATCGCGACGGGAGATGCCGATGCCCGTGTCGCGAACAGCGAACTCGATGATTGCGGAGTCGGCGTTTTGCGATTGAACGTTTACGCTGATGGCCACCTCGCCCCGCTCGCTGAACTTGATGGCATTGCCCGCCAAGTTGAGCAGAATCTGCCGCAGACGGGTCGCATCGCCGACGAGCATGTCCGGCACCTCGGCAGGCACGGTGCACGTGAAGGCGATGCCCTTCATCGTCGCTTGATGTTCGAGCAACTGCGTGACCTGCTCCAGCACGTGGCGCAGACTGAACGGGATGGACTCGAGCTCGAGCTTGCCGGCCTCGATCTTCGCCGAGTCGAGAAGCCCGCCAATGAGCGAGAGCAACAGGTCGGCCGAACTCTTGGCCGTCTCGAGAAACTCCCGCGTCATTGGATCCGTCTGTTTCGGCAGCGCAAGTTCCACCAGGCCGAGGACAGAGTTCAATGGCGTGCGAAGCTCGTGGCTCATGCGGGCCAGGAAGTCGGTCTTCGCAGCGTTGGCCTTCTCGGCCATCCGGCGCGCCTCGATGAGTTGGTCTTCGTATTTTTTGCGCAACGAGATGTCCGTGATCGCCATGCGGTACTGCCGTCCCGCTTCGGCCGACTCGACGGCGACCGTGTGCAACTGGACCGGCGTCACCGAGCCACGCCCGCCGATCATCCGCAACTCGACCGTGGCCGGGTGGCCACCGCCACACTGCCGGAGGTGCTGCGAGAAGAGCGTTTCATCTTCGTGGCAGATGTGCGCGGAAAACCGGCGTCCCAGAAGCACGGCGCGTTCCGTCTCGAGCATGGCCGCCGCCTTCAGATTGGCTTCACGAATGACTCCATCGCGGCAAAGCGTCACGTAGCCGATCGGGGCGAAATCGAACAGATCGGCGTAGCGGTCGCGCGACACCTGCAGCGCCCACTGGTTGGCGTGCAGTTCCTCGTTCTGCATCTCCAGCTCGATCCGATAGACATCGAGCTCATGAACGAGTTCGGCCAATTCGTCCGGCATGAGCGACAGAATTCGCTCGACCCGCGGCGTGAGCTGCGATTCGGCGCGCCGTCGCAGTTGCGCGACGCGTTCATCGAGGCTTCTCGCTGATGCTGCCACTGGACACCTCCTTGAAGGCCACAAAGATCGGGAGATGGCGTTCATCGCACTGCTTGATGCGGCATGCACCCCGCAGCAGCCCGTTCCCGTCAGGCATGTCAAACTTCGCGTGGAAACGTCGCATGCGAGCCGGACTGTCGGCGCCATTGTCGTTGGCGCTGTCGGACCGGTTGGACCGATCGCCTGCATGCGAACGTCGAAACCGATCGAGAGCGTCGGCCAGCCGCACGACCAGTCCGCGAGCCGATCCCCCAGCCGTCCAGCGTGCGACGACGGCGAGATCGATTCCTTGTGTCGGCCGTTTTCGCCAGGGCAACAGATTTTCGCCGGCCGCGGCTCGCGCCGTGCGGCACTCGTTGTCAGCCATGCGCTCTCGAAACGAAAAGTGAGATAGGTGGGACGCTTTGCTCGGCGGCTGCCCCGGCCCCCCCGAGACGCCGCTATTCTAGCGATCGCGTGTGGGGACGGCAAGCACCCTAGCTGAGGGATAGGGAGAAGTGCAAGGACTTGCGGTACGCTTCACGCTCAAGCCGGGCCGCACGCAGACCGCATCGTGCCCATTTCCTCATGCGGAGCTTGAGCCGCACCAAGGGCTTGGCAATATGCCGATTCACGGCAATCTGCCATCGGCGGAACCGATCGAAGGATGCCGGCTGCGTTCGTGATTCTGTATTCCCCGTTGGACGGCGCCTAAGCGTCAGCGTTGTTGCCCGTTGCAAGCCTCACAGGCTCGCCCGTTTTCGCGTGACATCGTTTTGAGACCTGACAGCTATCGGTGTTTGTTCCTCGGCTTCCTGGGTTGTCAGAGGTTGTTGGATTGGGACCCCGCCTCGTCAATACCGAATCGCGCCAGACCTGCTCAAACGCCTCTTGGCTAATCTCCATCGGCCTGAATTGCGGGTCGGAAGCGATCTCTTCAAGGATGGGCAGCGGCTCAATGGAAAGTCTCGTCGTCCCGCTCCGACCTTTGGCGCTTGCAAAGCCGATGCGCCCGTCCCGATACAGTTCGACTTTCCTACGCTCCCAACGCTCGTCATCCAACTCCGAGTACAGCTTTGTCGGTTCGTCTTCAAGGGAGTGCAGCCATTCGACGAGAAGATAACGCATCATACTGACCCTACGAGTGCTCTTTCATTCGCGGTCCGAATAAGCGTGCCTGTCCCCCTTGCCCCCCCTTTTTTTACTATCCAACCCCCCCATTTGTTACTAACTCCCAACGTCGAGAGGGGTCAGTTGCGCTTGGTCGGTGGCGTCTCCGCTTGCTCGGTTGTTGGGTTTGGCTGGTCGTCCACGACATTGCCTTGCTCCTGTCTCTCGAACGTCAACGTCAAAGCCTCGTGCTTCAATACCAGTCTGCCGTCCTTGCGCAAAGTCGGTTTGAATGTCAGGCAACTGCCATATGAACCGAGTCGCATGTTACCGTCTGGGCCAATCCATCCCGGTATTGTGTCCGGCGCGACCCATTGTTTCTTGGAGTCTGATAGCCAAAGCACCACATCGACCTGCGTTCTCTCGGGGTATCCTGGATAGCACATGTCCGTAAGTGGTGGGCGAACAACCTCCGATGGCAACGTAGCGGTTTCACTCTCGCACATTTCCTTTTCATGGCTGGTCAGCCTGCGAATACGGACGTTGCAGGACGTCGCATTTCCCCAGCCCCATTCCACAGGGAATGATCGTGATTCCCGGCACACCCATGTGCCCGTAATCGCCAACGTCGCCTCTTGGGAATCGCGACGTTTCAGCGATTGACGGTTGGTCGATGGAGGTGCGCACCCAATCAACAGCGATGTGAACAAGGGCACTGCTACTAGCGCGGCCATGAAGAGGGAACATCGCATCATTGTGGCCTCCAATTATCGCCGCCAGCGGGCACCCACCCCGTCGTCCCGTCAGGAAGGTTGCCTACCAGTGCGTTGCGGGCCGGACGGAATCTGCATGCCGCTTACCGTCGTAATAGGTTTGTCCGGATTAAGGTTCCAAGTGGTTGCCAATTGGCGGGGGGCAGGCTCACTTATCCGGAAGTGATTCAAGACGTGGAAGAACATTCCTCCCGGAGCAACTCGCGCGGCACTCGACATTTTTGGACGCTATCATAACCCCGACTCCCCGTCAATAAGCGAGTCTGTCCCCCTTACTTCTCAATAAGCGTGCCTGTCCCCTTGCCCCCCTGCCCCCGTGTGGCATCATTTTGAGACCTGACGCCCCAGAGCCAGCAATCCCGCGATTTCATCCCGACTTTTGTGGGAAATGTCATCGGTCATTTCTGCCATCGAGACTCGCTGGATTAACACAGCTCCGTCGTATCTTCAATACAATTACCCCGGCCACGGCAACCAACAGTGTGAATAGTGTCGTTATTGCTACGATTTTAGACCATTTAGGCTGCTGGGTTATCGCCTGCCAGTCAACCCCTTCCACCGGAGGCAATTCCCACTTGACACGCATCTTCGATCGGGAGATCGCCGTTCGTTTGCGATTCTCCGCCCACCACTTCTCGACCCCCGTTGTGTCTCGTTGTCGCAATTCGTCCAAAAACTGTTCTGTGGGAATCCCAATCGCGTCCAGCGCCACACACACTGGTCCAACATCGACAGCCGGATTCTTTATCGCCCGGAATAGGGCGGGCACCGCCGCATCACCAATGAATGCAAGCGCAAACGCAGCAGGTGCCATCTTGCAGTTCCACTCCCATCCATACGGCGCCGGACCGCGCCAAACAAAATCCTGATCCAAGAGCTTTCTCTCGTAGTATTCCACGGATTCCAATTTCACCCGTCTAAGATCATAGATACAAACATTGCCTAAATCCGAAGAAAAACTAGTGGGGCGATCCTCTCGATGAGATTCTGCAACAGCAATCTGCAACGTGTCCCCATCCAGTTTATAGATTCCCTTTCCACGCCAATCACCCGAGACTGCATCTAGCTGTTTCGGAACACAAGTGGGATCAATAATGAGTTTTGCAACTGGAAATGGGATACGGCACCACAGTAGGCAACTGCCGCATGCAACGATGTGGCACTCTTGATCGGAAGCCCTCA
>JBDKUC010000158.1:0-4853 GCA_039679885.1 Thermoguttaceae bacterium
GCTTCGCTCGACCCACCCTACCGTCGGAGACTGATCGGCCCTGAGGCGTCCACCTTCCCCCTTTCGCCTTGCTCCTTTCGCCCTTAAAATCGTCTCAAGATTCCCTCTCGGTTCGACTTCCTGGAGAACGCCCCATGTCCTTCGGTTTCGGCATCATCGGTTGCGGCATGATCGCTCAGTTCCACGCCCGGGCGATCGCGGACCTTCGCGGGGCGAAGCTGGTCGCGTGCTATGACACGGTTCCGGCCGCGGCGGATCGGCTGGCCGAAGCCACCGGCTGTGCGGCCTATCACGACCTGAACGCGATGCTGGCCGATCCGGCGGTCAACATTGTGGTCATTGGCACCCCCAGCGGAGCGCACCTCGATCCGGCCGTCGCGGCGGCCCGGGCCGGCAAGCACGTCATCGTCGAGAAGCCATTGGAAATCACGTTGCGACGTTGCGACGCCATCATCGACGCCTGCCACAAGGCCGGCGTCACGCTCTCGACCGTCTTCCCCTCGCGGTTCCACGATTCGAGCATCGAACTGCACAAGGCGGTTGGCCAGGGCCGCTTCGGCCGCCTCACCCAAGGAGACGCCGTCGTGAAGTGGTATCGCAGCCAAGCGTATTACGACAGCGGCGCGTGGCGCGGCACCTGGCAACTCGACGGCGGCGGCGCGCTGATGAACCAGGCGATCCACAGCGTCGACCTCCTGCTCTGGCTCATGGGTCCTGCGGTCGAGGTCCGCGCCATGACCGGGCTGCTGGCCCATCGCTCGATCGCGGTCGAGGATGTCGCCGTGGCCACGGTCGCCTTCGCCAACGGCGCGCTCGGCGTCATCGAGGCCAGCACGGCCGCCTATCCGGGCTTCCTCAAGCGGATCGAGATTCACGGCGATCAAGGCTCCGCCGTCATGGAAGAGGAAGACATCGTCAAGTGGGATTTCGCCAAGCCGGCCAAGCGCGACGAAGTCATTCGCCGAGCGATGGCCGAGCGCAAGAGCGGCGGCGGCGGGGCGGCCGACCCCAAGGCCATCGGCCATCATGGCCACGCCCGGCAGTTTCAGGACGTGTTGGCGGCCATCAAGCGGGGCGTGCAGCCCCTGATCGACGGCGCCGAGGGCCGCCGCTCCGTCGAACTGATCCTGGCCATCTACAAAGCGGCCGAGACGGGCCGGGCCGTGAAGCTCCCGCTCGCCGCCGATCCGATGCTCAAGGCCCGGAAATCCGGCCTCGCGTGGTAGCCGTAACGTACTCATCACGCTCCGCGTGATGCCCTGGAACGGGCTAGCATTTCCTAGTCCATGCCACAAAACTGGACGGGTTAGGAAAGCCGCCCTACGCAAAATCGCTCTTCCGGCAAACCGGCCGTTTTGCGACAATGCCTTCCAATGTACTCATCACGCTCCGCGTGATGCGCAGAAACGATCCGTACTCATCACGCTCCGCGTGATGCATAGAAACGTTCCGTATTCATCACGCTCCGTGTGATGTACAGAAACGACTCCCGGGACGGAATCCGATGGCCAACCTCACACGAACGTGAGGAACATCTCGATGCAACGCCGCAAGATCGTCGATTTTCTGGTTTACCTGGTGGCGAGGATCCTGATCTGCATCGTTCAGGCGATGCGGCTTGAGACCGGCGTGAGTGTTGCCCGAGGATTGGCTTGGTTCTTTTGCGACGTGTTGCGGATTCGAGCTGGCGTGGTCGACGACAACCTGGCCCACGCCTTCCCCGACATGTCGCCCGACCAACGGCGGCGGCTGGCACGGCGGATGTGGGACCACCTGTTTCTGCTGGTGCTCGAAGTCGCGCACGTGCCGCGGAAGGTCCACGACACGAATTGGCGGCACTACGTCAAGCTGGGCAATGACGCCGACCTGATCCGCTGCATGATCGACGACCGCCCGGTGCTGCTCGTCACGGGCCATTTGGGCAACTTCGAGGTCGGCGGCTACGTCCTCGGCCTCCTCGGATTCCCCACGTACACTGTCGCCCGAACGCTCGACAATCCCTACCTCGACCGTTTCGTGAACCGGTTCCGCGGGGCGACGGGCCAGTACATCATCCCGAAGAACGGCGGCTATCCGCAGATTCTCGAAGTTTTGGCCGGCGGCGGCACAATGACCTTCCTCGCCGACCAGTACGCGGGCCCGAAAGGTTGCTGGGTCGAGTTCTTCGGGCGTTCGGCTTCCGCCCACAAGGCGATCGCGCTGCTGGCGTTGGAAAACAACGCCCGGATTTCGGTCTCCCGCGTCCGGCGACTCGGCCGGCCGATGCGGTTCGAAATGCTCAACTCGGTCGTGCTCGATCCACAGAAGGCCGAACCCGAATTGACGTCGGTTTTTGGTTTGACGCAGTGGTACACCAACCGCCTGGAAGAGCTGATCCGCGGGGCGCCCGATCAGTATTGGTGGCTGCACCGCCGGTGGAAAGACACCCGCGAGCCGAAGCGGCGAAAGAAAGCGGCGTGATCCGAAACCGCCGCACCGGCCGCCGCGTGCGTCAGCGGACGACCATCCAGACGATCACCGCGGCCAAGCAGAACAGCACGCCGATGATGATCCACCACGGCTTCGGCGAGGCCGGCGAGTCCTCCTCCGAGATGTAGGCTCCGCAGCGTGGACAGCGAACCGAGTCTTCGTAGATCTCGGCGCCGCAGTATCTGCAAGGAACGGTCTCGCCTTCTTCATCGTCGCCGATGTCGTCCCAAGGTTCATCCGGCTCGTCGTCCCACGGATCGTCTTCGACAACATTTCGAGCCATGGCAAGCGTTCACGAATTAGCGGCCGTAAAAGAATAACTTGGTGAAATGGAGTTGGGTGGCACGCCCTGAAAGGGCGTGGTAGATCGGCACGTTGCGCCACAATAGCCGCCACGCCCTTTCAGGGCGTGCCACCCAAATTCGACGACTTGTTTCTCACGAGTTTCACGACGCGGGGCAGCCGTGCCAGATGCTTCGCTGCGCTCAGAATGACCGTTTGCGGCGAGCTTCGCACTCCTACCCGGACCAACGAGCGCGTCGCATTGACGCCCGCTTTTGCACCCGTTAGGATACGTGAGTTCCTGGCTTCACGCCAGCCTACCTTGTGGGGCAGGTCGCCAGCCTGCCGCCACGCGCGTTTCCCACCGATTGGCCCACGCCTTTGTGACTGCTCGCACCGTTCGCAGGAGATTCGCCATGCGCAAATCGCTCTGGACATCATTGGTTTGTTTGACGGCTGCCGTTTTCCTTGCTGCCAGTGCCTCGTGGGCTGAACAGGCGACGGCCCGATGGAACGCCGCCGAGTCGGGCGCGAAGGCCGACGGCGTGACCGACAATACGGCCGCCATCCAGAACGCCCTGGATCGGGCGCATCGGGCAGGCGGCGGCGTCGTCGAACTGCCGGCCGGTCGCTACCGCGTCAACGACACGCTCACCATTCCCGGCGGCGTCACTCTGCAAGGCACCTATCGCTGGATGCCGACGATTGCGCGGAAGGACCAGAAGCCCGACGGAACGATTTTGGACGCCTACGCCGGACGCGGTTCGCAGCAAGGCCCGCCGTTCATCCGTCTGGCCGCTGACAACGCGACGCTGGCTGGCGTGATCGTGAACTATCCCGAGTGGAAGGAGTCGGACGTGCCGCCGGTCGCCTATCCGCCGTGCGTCGAGTCGCACAACACGAACAACGTCGCCATCCTCGACTGCTGCTTCTTGAATCCTTACGAGGCCATTCGGCTCGTTTTCGCCAATCGCCATCTGATCCGCAACGTGTCGGGCTATCCGAGTTGGCGCGGCATCTACGTCGATGAGTGCATGGACATCGGCCGCATCGAGAACGTCCACTTCTGGCCGTTCGGGACGACGTATGCCCCCGACAAGCCCTACAGCAAGTGGATCAACCTCAACGGCGTGGCTTTCGAGTTCGCCAAAACCGATTGGCAGTACGTCCACAACACGTTCTGCTTCGGCTACGGGGTGGGCTACAAGTTTTCGGAATCGAAGAAGGGCTCGGCCAACGGCAATTTCCTCGGCATTGGCGCCGATTGCTGCCGCCGCGCGATCCTGGTCGAGCAGGCCCAGCAGCCGGGCCTGCTGATCACCAACGGCGAATTCGTTGGACGGTGGAGCAGCACGGATTCCGTCTGCGTGGAAATCGCACCGACGGTCGCCGGCAAGGTCAGCCTGACCAATTGCACGTTCTGGGGCCCGATCGATCGCTGCGTGTGGCATCGCGCCGCGGCCGGCCAGTTCACGGCCAACGCTTGCCACTTCGTCGATTGGGACAACAGCGGCGTCGGCTGGCCCGCCATCCAACTCGACGCCGGCAAAGCGATCGTCCAAGGCTGCACGTTCGTTCGCAAGGGGCTGAACGTCAGCGTCCAAGAGCCGGTCCGGTCGGCCATTCTCCTCGGCAACCAGGCCGAAGGCGGTTTTACCTTCGCCAACAAAGCCGGCAAACGGCTTCAGGCAACGGCGAACGAAGAGAAACCGTAAAGAGAACCGCCGGCAGCCCGGTTCAACACCAGTGGGCCGACACACTCGACAGTCTAGATGTAAGGCTACTAGCCGGATTCACCGCAGAGGACGCGGAGGACGCAGAGAAGGGATAATTTGGCGAAAGCGAGAGTGCTGGAATCTGCGTTCGAAGCATGCCTGCCGAGTTGCACAATCGCCGCTTGACGGCGGTGTGACCGTTCTCTGCGTCCTCCGCGTCCTCTGCGGTGAGGGCTCGTTATGCCTGTCTTGTCGCCCCGCCAATCGACCGGCGGAAGCTCAGAGCGATCGGAACGCCGCCGGCGGAGCGAGCGAAGTCTGAGGCGGCGCCACGCCCACGCTTGTCGTGGGCATGAGGACCCGGCAAACATGCTTGCTGTCTCGCTG
>JBDKUC010000333.1:0-3822 GCA_039679885.1 Thermoguttaceae bacterium
ACGCAGCTCGCTCTTTCGTCTTCTAAAGTGCCGTGGTTTCGTCGAAGCCGTACATCAGATTGAAGTTCTGCACGGCGGCTCCGGCGGCGCCCTTGATAAGATTGTCCAAACAACTGATGCAAAGCACGCGGCCGCGGACCAGACGGACGGTGATGTCGCAGAAATTCGTCCCCATCGAGTCCTTCGTCGCCGGCAGATGATCCACCACGCGGACAAACGGCTCGTCTGCGTAAAAATCGCGGAGCGTTTGCAGCAGCGTCTGCTCGCTCACCTCGCGGGTCGGCTGCGAGTAAGCGGTCGTGAGGATGCCGCGATCCATTGGGACCAGTTGCGGGGTGAAAACGACCTCGACCGGGGCGCCGGCCGCGATGCTGAGCACCTGATCGATCTCCGGCTGATGGCGGTGCCGCCCGACGTTGTAGGCCGAAATGCTCTCGTTGCACTCGGGGTAATGCGCCGTCAGCTTCAACGTCCGCCCGGAGCCCGAGACGCCGCTCTTCGAGTCGACGATGATCGAACGCGGATCGATCAGGCCGGCTTTCAACAGCGGCGAGAGGGCCAGGATGGCCGTCGTCGGATAGCAACCGGGATTGGCCACGAGCTGGGCTGGCGGAATCTGCTCGCGGAACAGCTCGGGCAGGCCGTAGGGGACATGGCCCAGCCGCGCGGCGTCGACGTGCTGCAGGCCGTACCATTGGGCGTAGACCGCCGGGTCGTTGAGTCGGTAGTCGGCGCTGAAATCGACCACGCGGCGGCCGGCGTCCAGCAGAGCCGGAACCACCGACGCACTGGCGCCGTGGGGCAGGCAACTGAAAACGCATTCGGCTCGCGCGGCCACCTCGGCCGGGCTCAGGTCTTCCAGTCGAAGATCGAGCCGCTGGGTCAGCGAGGGGTGGATCATCGCGATGGGCGGTTGCCCCTCTTGCCGGCTCGTCACGGCCACGATTTCCGCCTCGGGATGGCGGAGCAGGATCTTGATCAGTTCCAGCGCGGTGTATCCGGTCGCGCCGAGAATGGCAATGCGCGTCATGGGCTTATCTAGGTTGGGCGTACACGTTCACCGTTCCTGCGATCGCCAGGAACAAATGCCCGTCCGGGCAAGGACGGTTCTGGACGTCGGTACAAACCACCAAGTATAAGAAGAATCCACCCCGCTGCCAAGGGGATTTAGCGTTACTGATGCCGAAACGGTGTAACGTGTGCTTTGCGAAAAGTTGAGCGTCTCTCCCGCAAAGCCGCGACCGGTGGTCGCGCTCTGCTGCGTTCGAGCATGACTCCTGGGGACGCGACCACCGGTCGCGGCTTTGTGGGTGGCGTTGCAGATCGCAACTTGCCCCATGCCGAAACGCCCACGAGCGGCACTAGCTTGACACTCCCGATGGTTTTCCTCTATGTTGGCGAAGACAATCTGCCACCCGGAGCCATCACCATCATGCAATTGAGCCGTCTCGCCGTCCTCTCGGAAGAAGAGATCCGCCAAATCCACGAAAGCACGGTTGACATCCTGGCCAACTGCGGCGTCAAGGTGCTCGATCCGCGGATGCTGCAGTTCCTCAAGGCGCAGGGGTTGGCCGCCGATGCGACGACGGAGGTCGTGAAGTTCAGCCGCGCGGCGATCGAGGACGCGTTGGCCGCAGCGCCGCGGCAATTCGAGGTGTTCGATCGCAACGGCCAGCATGCCTTCCTGCTCGGTGACGGCAGGGCGAAGGTCGCGGCCGGCCACAACGCCGTGTTTTGGGTCGATTCGGAAACCGGCCGAACGCGGCCTTCCACCGTGGCGGACGTCGAGCTTTTCGCCCGCATCTGCCAAAACTTGGAATGCATCGACATGGTTGGCGTCCCGGTGATGCCGCAGGACGTGCCCGATCCCAAGGCTACGCTCCCCTACGCGGTGCGAGCCGTGATCGCCAACAGCACCAAACCGATTTACTTCTCGACCGACAACTGCAAGGCGAATCGGACGTGCATCGATCTTTTGCAGGCGGCGTTTGCCGGCGACTTGCAGCGGCAAGTGTACGGCATCAGCCAACTCTCGCCGACCGCTCCGCTCTATTGGGAGCGTGGCGTGTGCGAGGCGATCATGGACACGGTGCCGACGGGCGTGCCGTTGGCCATCCTGCCCGAGCCGATCGCGGGGTTCACGGCCCCCTTCACGCTGGCCGGCCTGGTGACGATGAACAACTGCGAGTGTCTTTCGGGCCTGGTGATGATCCAACTGCTGCGACGCGGGGCCAAGTTCCTTTACGCCAATTCGTGGACCACCTTCGACATGCGTTCGGCGGCCGCGCTGGTCGGCTCGACCGAAACGACGATCTGCCGCATCGCCGGCGCCCAGTTGGCCCACTACTACAAGTTGCCCTGCCACACGACGGCCCCGAACTCGGACAACCACGCCCATGATGAGCAGAACGCCTGGGAAAAGACGTTCAGTCAGTTCTGCGCCACGGCGGCCGGCAACGATCTAATCGTCAACTGCGGCATGTTCGCCACCGGCATGACGTGCAGCCACGAGCAACTGCTGATGGACGAGGAGATATCGGCCATGTCGCGGCGGATCGCCGAGGGGATGACGGTGAACTCCGAGACGATCGCGGCGGACCTGATCAAGCACATCGGCCCGCGCGGCGAAGGCTATCTGACGTCCGAGCACACGCTCCGCTGGCTCCGCTCGAAGGAATATCTCAAAACGCGGCTCTCGGTCCGCGACAACCGGGCCGGCTGGGAGTCTCGCGGTGCGAAAGACACCTATCAACTCGCCCGCGACAAGGTCCGCAGCCTGGCCCAGAGGCAGCCCGATCCGCTGCCGGCCGAAACACAGGCGAAGCTCGACGAAATCATCGCTTCGTATTGACGAAGAATTGACTTAAGGATGCCATGCTTGCTAAGCGACCGCAGCGAGACAGCAAGCATGTTTGCCGCTTCCTCATGCCCGCGACAAGCGTGGGCATGCACCCAGCCGGGCGCTGATCGCCTGCGGCTGGCCCGCACGGGCTACCAGCAGCAGCGGACGTAGGCCGTGACGGAGCGTTGCTCGGACTGGGCCACGACGCCGGTGTCCCAGCTCTCGGTGTACATCGACGTGGCGTTGGATGACTCCATGCGATGAGTGCCGGTCGTGCAAATCTGAATGTCGTCGGCCTGAACCCCGACGCTCACGTGGCAGCCGAACGGCACGTCGGCGATCAGTGCGACGTGCAGCACGTCGCCGCCGGTGCTTTCCATCGTATAGCGGTGAACGCCATCCGCCTCGTAGCCCGAAATATGGTGATCGACGTTGTAGCCGGCCACGGCGCCGTAATCGGCCTGGAGCGTGATCGTGATCGGACGGGCGTTGCAGCGAGCGAAGCTTTTGCGAAGCTGCCCGCCGAGATAAGCCATGTAGTATTGCTGGTTGAACGAGATCGTGTCCTCGTTCCACCGATAGCCGACCGGCGGAAGACCTCCGCCCGGATTGGCGATGATCTGGGTTCCGTCATAAGCCATCATGTCGAAACGTTGCCAGCGGAAGCCGGCTAGCGGCCAGAATTCGACGGGCAGACCCAGGAAGTGGTCGGTCCAAAGGACCTCCTCCTCGACTTCGAGCTTCTGACCGTCGCTCCAACGCGATGGCGAGGCGGACAGGCTGTCGAGTGTGTCGCCGTTGTAAGGCGGACAGATGCCCCAGTCGCGGTCTTCCATGCTGCCCGAGATCGAGCGGCTGACGGGCGTGAGCCATTCGACGTGGGCGTCCCAGGTCGGCTTTTTCACGCCAACGCGAAGTCCGCCCCAAGTCGAGTTCAACGGCCAGTCCAGCTTGCTCAGGGGCGACCATTCGCCGCGAGG
>JBDKUC010000412.1:0-9659 GCA_039679885.1 Thermoguttaceae bacterium
TCCGCAGCCTGCACGGATTGGGGCTCCGGATAGTTATGCTGACCGGCGACAATGAGCGCACGGCCCGAGCGGTGGCCAAGCAGGTCAACATCGACCGGTTCGAGGCGGGGCTCACGCCCGAGCAGAAAAATGAGCGAATCAAGACGATGAAGTCCGAGGGACGCGTCGTGGCGATGGCGGGCGACGGGATCAACGATGCCCCCGCGCTGGCCGCGGCTGACGTCGGCATTGCCATGGGCGCCGGCACCGACGTCGCCATCGAGGCGGCCGGCGTGACGCTGGTCAAAGGCGACTTGCGAGGCATCGTCAAGGCGGTTCGACTGAGCCGCCACGTGATGCGGACGATCCGCGAAAACCTCGTTTTCGCCTTCGTCTACAACGTGCTCGGGATTCCCATCGCCGGCGGCCTTCTGTATCCCTTTTTCGGCATTGCGATGAGCCCGATGATTGCCGCGGCCGCCATGAGTGCGAGCTCGTTGTCGGTCGTAGGCAATTCGCTCCGGCTGCGGACGATGCGGCTGCGGTGAACGGCGTCATTGCGACCAGACTGTCTGCCTGCCAGCGCGGCGGTATGCTGCGATCGGTCGCCGCGCGGCTTTACTTCCGCGAATGGGGGCGAATAATGGCAGCGGTGTGCCTCAATACGCGGTTGAACGATGTCAAACGATTTGAAGCGGACCGGTAAGCCAACGCCCGACGGCGATTCGGGGCGTCGCGGAAAGCCGGGATTGCCGGAGGTGCCGCCGGCGTGGCGCAACATCTGGTGGTATGTCCCGTTAATGCTGCTGTTGCTCTGGCTCTGGCAAGACCAACTGCGGCAAATGGCCGTCCGCACGATCCCGTACAGCCAGTTCAAGCAATACCTGGCCGATCGGGAGGTGGCTGAATGCGACGTTCATGACACGGAAATCACCGGCCGGATCGTGCCGAAGATGGCGAAGCCGGAGGCGTTGCCTGGTCACCCCAAGCCGACCGAGCCGGCCGCCGGCGCGCGCGGCAAGGGCGAAGAACCGAGCAGCAAGAAGCCGCCGCCCGCGGAAACCAAGCCGGAGCAACCGAAGCCCTTCCTGTTTCGCACGGAGCGAGTCGAACCGGATCCGCAACTGGTCAGTCAGCTCGAGGCGGCGAAGGTCGACTTTCGAGGCGTTCGTCCCAGCTTTCTCAGCGAGTTTCTCTACGCCTGGCTGCTCCCGATCGGCGGGATGGTCCTGCTGTGGGTTCTGCTCTCGCGGGGGTTTCGATCCGCCGGACAGTCGGTCATGAGTTTTGGCAAGAGCCGGGCCCGACTGGTGGCGGATGTGAACACGGGCGTCACGTTCGACGACGTGGCCGGCTGCGACGAGGCGAAGTTCGAGCTTCAAGAGGTCGTTGACTTCCTGAAACGGCCGGACCGCTATGTCTCGCTGGGTGCGAAGATTCCGAAGGGCGTGCTGCTGGTCGGGCTGCCTGGCACCGGCAAGACGCTGCTTGCCCGAGCGGTGGCCGGCGAGGCCCGCGTGCCGTTCTTCTCCTTGAGCGGGAGCGACTTTGTCGAGATGTTTGTCGGCGTCGGGGCCTCGCGAGTCCGCGACCTGTTTCAACAGGCCCAGCGACAGGCGCCCTGCATCGTTTTCATCGACGAGTTGGACGCGATCGGGCGTGAGCGCGGGGTCCACGTCGGCGCGGTCAATGACGAGCGGGAGCAGACGCTCAACCAGTTGCTCGTCGAGATGGACGGTTTTCAGCCGAACGTGGGCGTCATCCTCCTTGCAGCGACGAACCGCCCTGAAATTCTCGACAAGGCCCTGCTGCGTCCCGGCCGCTTCGACCGCCAGGTGATCATCGATCCGCCCGATCTGGATGGCCGCGAAGCCATCTTGCGCGTTCATTGCCGCGGCAAGCCTTTAGCGGAAGGCGTCAACCTAAGGACGATCGCGCAGGGAACGCCAGGCTTCTCGGGCGCCGATCTGGCCAACGCCATGAACGAGGCGGCGCTTCTGGCCGCGCGACGCAAGTCGCCATTCATTACGCAGCATGATTTGGAAGAAGCGGTCGAGAAAGTGGTCGCGGGGCCCGAGCGAAAGAGCCGCCGGCTTGACGAGCAGGGCAAACGACGTGTGGCGTACCACGAGGTTGGCCATGCGATGGTCGCCGCTTACAGCAAACACGCCGACCCCGTGCACAAGATCAGCATCGTGCCGCGAGGCCGGGCCGCCCTCGGCTACACGCTTCAGCTTCCGACCGATGATCAGTTCCTGCTCACCCGCGACGAGTTGCTCGATCGCATTCGCGGATTGTTGGGCGGCCGCGCCGCCGAGGAAGTCGTCTTCGGCGAGTTAAGCACCGGCGCCGAAAATGATCTTGAACACGCCACCACGTTGGCGCGGCGGATGATCTGCCTCTATGGAATGGGCCAGTCGATCGGCCTGGTCCACTGTGGACAGCGGACGCCCATGTTTTTACCCGGCAGCGAGACAATGTCCCAGATCGATTGCAGCCCGGCGACGGCTCGCGACATCGACGCGGAGGTCAAGAAGCTCCTAGACGCCGCGTACGCCGACGCCCGGACTGTTCTTCTCGAACATCGTGACAAGCTGGACCTTGTCGCGCGTGAATTGGTCCGTCTCGAAACGCTCGACGGCGCCGCGTTCCGGCAACTCCTGGGCCTGCCAGCCGGCGCGTAATGGGGCGAATCGGATGCCGTCCTACAGCGTTGGGCGACCGCGTAACAACCGAGTCAGGAGGGCGGACGTTTCTGTCCTGAGATGCGGCTAGACAAGGCACGCTGAACAGGCACGAATGTCTGCCCTCCTGGCGTTTCTGAGCAAGCACGGCCTGAACGGCGAACGCGCGACCGGCTCCTCCGTGCTCGTCGGTCATGACGCGGGATTCGCTAGCGGTGGAATCGTATCGGTGCGGTCGGCCGAATCGCCCAGGACGTCTTCGACGTAAAGCATTCGCACCAGAAGGATGCCGACGACAACCGCTGGGCCGGTGACGAGCACGCCCCAGAGCCCTCCGAGCGAAGTGAGGACGACAAGAGTCAGCAGGTGCAAGGCCGGGGGCATGTGGACCGCGCGCAATTGCACCAACGGCATAATCAGATAGCTTTCGACAATGTGGACGATCGCAAAGACGACGAGCACCCAGACGGCGAGCAGCGGATGGTCGACCCAGGCCAACAACACGGCCGGAATCAACGCCAGAAAGGGGCCGAGATAGGGGATGATTTCGAGCATGAACGCCAGGACGCCAAGCGCGATGGGCAGTTTGATTCCGATGAGCCACAGCCCAAAGCCGGTCAAAACACCGACGGCGATCATGGCGGCGACTTGCCCGAGGAGCCACCATCGGACGGTGCGGACGGTTTCCTCAATGACCTGCTCGGCGCGGGGCCGCTGCGGGATAGGGATCAGCCGCAGGAATCCGCGGCGGTACCATTCACGCTGTGCAGCGGCATAGAGACCGACGAAAACGACGATCACGGCATCGGCGACGAACTGCATTACTAGACCGGTCACGCCGGCCGCCTGCTTCAAGACTTCCGGGCTGAGCAGCGACTGACCGGCGGGCGTTGAGGACTTCGAGATGGTCTTGCCCAGCGAGGTCCCCCAAAACTGCGACCAGACCTTCTCGAACGAGGCCGGCAGTTCCTGATTGAGCAGATCGAATTGCTGCGACAGTCGCGCGCCGATCAGCCAGCTGAATAGCGCGATGATGACGATCAGGCCGGTGGTGGCCAGCGTGAGCGACCAGCTATAGGGCAAGCGGGTGAATCGCTCGGCCCACATCCCGAGCGATTGGAGAAACACGGCCAGCAGGAGGCCGGCAAAACCGAGGAACAGAACGTGCCGAGCCCACCAGAGGAAGAAAACAAGTGCGGCGAAGGCAATGGCCGCTGCCGCGATCACCATTCCGCCACCGATCTTGCCGTTGTGGGTCTCAACGTGGGCGCCACCGGACATGGTCTGGCTCGTCATTCCGCCACTGGGTTGCGTTGATGAGAAGCCGAAAGCGCGGCTGCCGGGCGGCGTTCGGTTCCTGCCTCGTTGGAAGCAGGCCAACGCCGCCCGGCAAGTTCCTCGCTAGAAGGCCTTCGCCCGGATCGGCCAGCCTTAACGCCTTGGCCGAGCCGCGGTCCGCACGCCGAAGAATTCGTCTGCGGAACGTCCGTACTGCGCGACGTTCACCTCCTGCTTCCTCTCGACCGACGGCGCCAGCTTCATGTCGTCGGAGCTTTTGTCGAGCGTGAGCCAGAGTCTGTCACGGCCCTCTCCTCTGACCAGCAGGAAGGCGTTCCACGGGACCGGAACGTTCTTGCCACCGATGCCCGTGTCGACGATGCCGTACAAAACATGCCCGGTCGAGACATTGATGATCAGGTTCGTGATGCTGCCAAGCTTCTGGTTGGCATCCTTCCGGTTGTACACCTTCAGATCGCTCAGTCTGCTCGACTGAACGATCATTTGGCTCACCGGCAGCGTTCCCTCCGGCACATTTGCCATCCGCGGCATCGTGCTCCTTGCGGCGAAGAACGCATCAATCGCCGCAACCGTATCCCGATTGACGAAGATCGTCAGGTTCCTGTGGAACGTCGGTGCGCTTTCGATGTCGTCCTGCGTCTTGTTGAGCGTCAGGAAATGCTTGTTGTCACTGCCGGTTTGCAGTTGGAAGGCGCTCCACGGAACGGGGATGTTCCTCCCGGCTACGCCCGTGTGAAGCACGCCGTACAAAATGCGACCAGTGTGAGCAAAGATAATCAAGTTGTCTACTTTCCCGAGCTTCTTGCTCGTGTCACTGGCTTGATAGACATCCAGGTCGCTCACCTGGCTCGACGGAAGGATGATCTGCCCTTCGGTCATTCCATTCGGCTGATTGGGCTGGTTCGGCGGATTGTCGGCCGCGAAAACCAGGCCCAGCGACGCGAAAAACACGACGCTACCGATCAACATGTGAAACAATCGAACTGACATGACTCGACTCCCTGTAAAGAGTGAAAACGGGGCAACACGCCAGGGCGAAAACGCTCGCAAATGCGATGCCGAGCAGTCACAACCCTTCGTAGGATGGACTTCCTAGTCCGTCCCGTTCGTAGGATGGACTTCCTAGTCCGTCCAGTCCGGGCCTGCTTGATGACGGGCTGGGAAGCCCGCCCTACGAATCGCATGGATGTGTGTGAAGAGCGCCGGCGATCGTCACTTCCCGGCGATGTCGGCCAGCCGGCGGGAGAGCGACTCCAACCGCTCGGTCTCGGCGCGACGATCAGCTTCCGTGCCTTTGAACTTCGGACTGGACACGCGATTTCGGGCATCGAAAATCCGGGCGCCAAGCTGCGACACGGCCGCCTTCGGCGAATCCAATGCGGCCAAGGCTGACCGCTTCTCGGCCGACGCCACGTCACGGAACAGCTGAAGATCATTTCGGCGAACCATCAACACCTTGAGCCGATCGACAAGCGGCGTCAATCGGGCGGCGTCCCACGGGCCCCGCTCATCCAGGTCCGACTCCAGTTCACGGAACGCCATATTGCAGCCGGCAATGCGCGAGCCCAGTTCGTCGGCGTCAATTTCGACGGCGCCGGCCAATCGCTTCTCATCGCCCTTCAACTCCGGCTTTCGTACGGTCCGCACCACCTTCTCGCCCGCTGGAACGTTCTGCTTCGCCGCGTCGGGCGCCGCCTGTTTGGCGTGTTTTGCGATGACCGCCCCGCCGAACTCCGGCCGTTCGGGCAGCGGCCCAACGGTTTTCGGGCTGGCGGTCCGTGTGGCCGCTTCGAGCCAGTCCATCAGTTGCGGCTGCCCCTCGATGGGCCGGTCGGCCGTCGCCCACGCCTCTTGCAGCGAGTCCCAGGCCTCGAGCCGCCGATCGCGCTCATCCGCTCGCGCGGCAAACGTCTTGGCCACCTGATCGCGATAACGCTGGCGGAGCAGCCCGAGGGCGTACCGCTCACGGAGATCGACCTTCTCGATCGCCTCGCGGAGGACCTTCCAGGTGATGAGCTTTCGGTAGAGCAGATCGTGGACCTCGGCTTGCTCCTTGGCGGCCCCGTGCGGCTTCAGCGCGATCTGACTCGCCCGGCGCTCACGTTGTTCGAGCTGCCGCAGCCATGCTTGCTGTTCGGCCAGGGGCATCTTCGCGACCCGATCCACCACCTGTGCGACGCGGTCGTCCGGCTTGGCGTCTTCCGCCCACGCCGTCGCGGCCAGCGACAGGCCGACGGCGATCAACAAGGTTGCAAGAACACGCATTGTCAGTTTCTCCGCGATGGGCTTGGGTGCGTGCAAGTACGCCGCGATGTTCGTAGTTCCGCCTTTAGGCGGCGATCTCATCTAAACACCGCCTAAAAGCGGAACTACGAACCACACCGCAATCATCCTAGGCGCAGCGCGCTCGCAGGCCCCCTCCAACAGTAGGATGCCCCGGCTGGATGTCAACCTTCGGGTCTGCCATTTTGGCAGCAACGCTTGGGGCTGACTCTGGGGACCGCGAAAGGCCGCTTTCCGCAAGTCTCGCGCCACTAAGGCGCTTACGACGATGCACGCCGTTTTGGCGCGCCACTTGCGTTCCCTACGCACCGCGATATTAGCGCGCGCCTGTTTGGCAGACGACAACCAACCTTCGTGATTTCTTTGGAGACAACCAGATATGGCAAAAAAGAAAGAAGCTACCGACCCCAGCAAGATCAAGCTCCAGCCGTTGGGCGATCGCGTGGTCGTCGAGCGTGACGAATCGGAAACGGTAACCGCCGGTGGCATCGTCCTGCCCGACTCGGCGAAGGATAAGCCCGCTCGCGGGAAGATCATCAGCGTCGGCGAAGGCCGCCTCATGGACAACGGCAAGCGAGGTGAGCTGCAAGTGAAGCCGGGCGACCACGTGTTGTTCAGTTCCTACGCCGGCGACACCTTCCAGGTCGGCACCCGCGAGCTGTTGTTGCTCCGCGAGGAAGACATTCTAGCGGTGATCGAGTAACGCAGCGGTCTTGGGTCTTAGGTCTTCGGTCTTGGAAAACGTGCGAATCTAAGACCTAAGACCTAAGACCTAAGACCATTCCACCCCAAGTTCACAACCGCGAAACACATATTAGGAGTGCCTTTCACATGGCAAAGATGATTGCATTCGATCAGGAAGCCCGCGATGCTTTGAAGCGCGGCGTCACGAAGTTGGCCCAGGCGGTCAAGGTGACGCTTGGCCCACGCGGCCGCAACGTGATCCTCCAGAAGAGCTTCGGCTCGCCGACGGTCACCAAGGACGGCGTCACCGTGGCCAAGGAAATCGACCTCGAGGACGTCTATGAGAACATGGGCGCCCGGATGGTCCGTGAAGTGGCCAGCAAGACGAGCGACGTCGCCGGCGATGGCACGACGACCGCCACGCTGATGGCCGAAGCCATCTTCAATGAAGGCCTCCGCGCCGTCGTCTCCGGCGTCAACCCGATCCAGTTGAAAGAGGGCATGGAGCACGCCGTCGCCGACATCATCGAGAAGCTCAAGAGCATGTCCATCTCGGTGAAGAACAAGAAGGACGAGATCGCCCAGGTCGGCACCGTCGCCGCCAACAACGACTCGGAAATCGGCAAGCTCCTGGCCGACGCCATGGAGAAGGTCGGCAAGGACGGCGTCATCACCGTCGACGAGGGCAAGAGCCTGGCCACCGAGGTCGAGTGGGTCGAAGGCATGCAGTTCGACCGCGGCTACCTCTCGCCCTACTTCGTCACCGATCCGGCCAAGATGGAGTGCGTCTTGGAGGACGCCTACATCCTGATCCACGAGAAGAAGCTCTCCAACATCAAGGACATGGTCCCCGTGCTGGAGAAGGTCGTCAACGCCGGCAAGCCGCTGTTGATCATCGCCGAGGACATCGACGGCGAGGCGTTGGCCACGCTGGTCATCAACCGCCTCCGCGGCACGCTGAAGGTCGCCGCCGTCAAGGCTCCTGGCTACGGCGATCGCCGCAAGGCCCTGCTCGAGGACATCGGCATCCTGACCGCCGGCCAACCGCTGTTCGAGAGCCTCGGCAAGAAGCTCGAGAACATGACCTTGGCCGAGCTCGGCCGCGCGAAGAAGATCGTCATCGACAAGGACAACACGACGATCATCGAAGGCGCCGGCAAGAGCGCCGAGATCAAGGGCCGGATCGAGCAGATCCGCCACGAGATCGAGAACACCACCAGCGATTACGATCGCGAGAAGCTCGAGGAGCGGCTGGCCAAGCTGGCCGGCGGCGTGGCGAAGATCAACGTCGGCGCCGCGACTGAGAGCGAGATGAAGGAGCGGAAGGCCCGCGTCGAGGACGCATTGCATGCGACGCGAGCGGCCGTCGAAGAAGGCATTCTGCCCGGCGGCGGCGTGGCCCTGCTGCGTGCCTCGGCCAGCGTCAAGCCTGACGGTTTGACCCAGGACCAAGAGGTCGGCTACAAGATCATCCTCCGCGCCTGCCGTGCGCCGTTGACGCAGATTTCGGCCAACGCCGGCCAGGACGGCGGCATCGTCTGCGAGCGTGTGGCCGAGGGCAAGGGCGCGTTCGGCTACAACGCATTGACCGGCGAGTACGAGGACCTCGTCAAGGCCGGCGTGATCGACCCGACGAAGGTCACCCGCACCGCCCTGCAGAACGCCAGCAGCGTCGCCATCCTGTTGCTGACCAGCGACGCGCTGGTCGCCGACAAGCCGAAGAAGGACAAGGCCCCCGCCATGCCCCAAGGCGGCGAAGAGGATATGTACTAGGGACGAGGGGCGAGGGGCTGGAGCTTAGGGGCTAGGGGCTCGGGAATACGCACCGCGCAGCGAGTCCAATAGCCGGGAGCTAACAGCTCCCGGAAGAGCTCCAACCAACCCGCCACCCTTGTCCACGTCGAAAGCCGCAACACCGCTCTCCCCTCTCCCTTTGGGAGAGGGCTAGGGTGAGGGCGATATGCGGTCCCCTCTCCCTTTGGGAGAGGGTTAGGGTGAGGGTTGCTCGCGTCCGACTGCCCACTGCCGACTTACCAACACCATTGACAAGCACCATGAAACGCCCGAGGTCACCGGCCTCTGGGCGTTTTTTGTTCGCTGGAAGGCCCGTCGAACGCGGTCGGCGGCCTTTTCTGTTTCACCCCGCTCGTGCTAGAATGAGGGGGTCATGACTACTGCCGTTGAAAAAATCGCCGACGAGGTCCGCTCGCTTCCGAAAGCCGATCTCGATGAGTTCCTGGCTTGGCTGGCCGACTACGAACTTCAGCAGCCCGACGAGTGGGACCGGGAGATGGAGCGCGACAGCCAGCCCGGTGGTCGCCTGCAATCCGTGATCGATCGCGCCCGCGCCGACATCGCGGCCGGCAGGACGAAGCCTCTTGATGAAGTCCTCGACGACAACTGATTTCTGGCGATCCTACTCCCGTCTGCCGCTGGACGTGAGGCAACGGGCCAGGAAAGCCTATCGGTTGTGGCGAAGGAATCCGAAACACCCTTCCCTCTGCTTCAAGAAGGTCGGCGACATCTGGTCGATACGGATCGACGCCGCGCACCGTGCGACGGCCCTTTTGGAGGCGGAGACGTTTTTCTGGTTCTGGATCGGCGGCCATGATGAGTACGAGAGACTGATTGCGGCGTGGTAGACCACGCCTCGTCCGTCCAACGGGAGACGGGCTCGAGCTGAGGGCCTGTTTCCGGTCCCCTCGCCCTTTGGGAGAGGGGCCGGGGGTG
>JBDKUC010000063.1:0-4987 GCA_039679885.1 Thermoguttaceae bacterium
CCTGAATGTCACGCTCGCGGAGCCCCGGCGTCTCGTCTGCCATACAGCCTCCCTGCCATCTTGACAGTTTTCGGCAATGGCTAGATCAATGCGCAAATTCCGTGCCGAACACACGTGGAATGTCCCCTCTTTCTCACAGGTGGAAATGTCCCCCTTGATGTCAGGATAGAACAACTCAGGGCGGAGCGACGCCAGCCCCGCCCTGCCGGGCCGACCGTCGGGAACTGCGACAGCCCTTGGCGCCGCGGGCGCTCCGGCCGGCGCCGCCGACACTTCCGCCATAGGCCCGCCGTGATCTTTCCCGCCCGACCCTCGGAAACACCGCCAGTCGGCACCGTTCCGGGGACGTTTCTATCGGTGACAACAGGGGCAACGCTATCGGTGAACGACGGTCGCCGTCGCGGCTTCCTGGAGTCCTGGCGGTCGATCGGCCGCCCAGATAGCCGAGCCAGGTCCAGACCAAAACCTGCAAGGAGGTTGTGCCGCCTGGAAGGTCCTACGGCGCCGGGCTTTGCCTGCTCTGTTGTCAAGGCTTGCTGTCGAACTCATCGGGGCAATGGGCCACCGGGATGGCCATAGAATGCAGCTCCAGTCCGTATCCCATGGCAGAACTATTCAGGCAGTTGGCATCGGTCAACTCGCCTGCCATAAGTCTTTGGCGAAGGTAACACGTCAGAGTCTTCCGCGAGCGACTGCCGAGCGCCAGATCGAACGCAACCGGCAGGGTAAAGCCATGCTGACGCCACCATTGACGCCCTCGCTCGGATGACATCAGATGCAGCAGGCCACGCAGGTGCTGCCAGTCATCCGGCAGTGAACGCCGGAACCGAGGTGGCAGCGGGGCGTCGAACCCGTAGCGAGGCCAGGAGTAATAGCCGTTCTCGTCACCGCGCCGTCCCGCGACTGCCTCAATCCTAGTCACCCCGAGCCGCGCGGCGTTGCGAGCCTGTCGGTAGAACATTTGCAGCCCGAGTCCATGTCTGTGCATCGTCCGCGTCCCGATCCGAAACCCATCGATCAGCAGGATGGGGCTCGCCGCGAGGTACACGTAGTAGTAGCCGCGTGTTGTGGAGCCTGCGTCGCGCATCTCGATGTAGAGTCGGTCATCGGACGCGCCGATCTCGACGATCGCGGTGTCCGGTGCGCCCGCCAGACCGGCGTAGTCGCTCGGGCGAAGCGGTCGGCCGAACAGGCGTCGTGTGATTCGCTCGGCGGCGCGTCGTTCGCCGAGAAGAAAGCGAACCTCCGCGCGGCTGCGGGAACGCCCGGACGGCCAGGCGGCCGGTAGTGAGAAGCCCCCTCTTCGCATCCCGCATCCCGCGCCCCGCATTGCGCGAAGAGACTTTGCCCGCTTCGGAAAATGCTCACAATTCAGGGAGACTCGGTGAGAATAGTGGCGGGGTGCGACAGCTAGTTGTCACCGCGCGCCGAAGTCGCGGGAAGAACCGGGAGATCCGCGTCGGTCGTTCGGATTGGCGAAGAACTTCGTGGGACGGCGCCGCGTTTCTCACGGTCGCAGAGGACGTCGCCTGACTAGGGGACCAGTACGATTTTTCCGGTCAGGGTGCCTGCGCCCTTGACGGTGCTTTCCTCTTGGAGACGGTGGGCCGCGGCCGTTTCGGAGAGCTTCATGACCCGTGCAATCTGAGGCCGCAGTTTTCCCTTCGCCAGCCAACGGTTGATCTCCGCCGCGCATTTGCGTTGCTCGTCGGCCGGCGCGTTGAACATGGCGAACCCCAAAAGCCGGCAATCCTTGACGAAGAAGTCTCGCAACGGCAGCGGCGGCTTCGCGTCGCGCCCGGCCATGAGGATGATTCGGCCGCCAATGGCGAGGTGACGAACCGCCTGCTCGATGTCCTGGTCGTAGCCGGTGCTGAACCAGACGTCGATTGGGCCGAAACGGTCGATCTCGGCGTCGAGTTCCCCGCTCTTGTAGTTCAGGGCGGTGTTGGCGCCGAGCTGGCGGCAGCGGTCGACCTTCTCCGTCGTGCCTGCGGTTGCCAAGACGCGGCCGCCGATGGCGTGCGCCATTTGGACGACGCAGGCGCCAACGCCCCCCGCGCCCCCGCCGACGAAAACAGATTCCCCCATCTTGAGCTGTCCGTGGCGGAACAGCCCGAGATGGGCCGTGATGCCAACCATCGCGACGGCGACGGAATCCTGGTCGGACACGTCGCCTGGCGTCGGATAGAGCCACTCTTCGCCCACGGCAGCATACTCGGCGAAGGTGCCTTGGCGGCCCATCAGGCCCTGGTTGCTCCCCCAGACGCGATCTCCCTTGTGGAATCGGGAAGTCGCCGGGCCTAAGGCTTCGACGACGCCCGCCAAGTCGGAGCCGACCACGTAGGGCCGCGGCAGTTCCATGGGATAGTGCCCTGCTCGGACGTACGTATCGACCGGATTCAGGGCTACGGCCTTAACCCGGACAAGGACTTGGCCGGCGGTGGGCTTAGGCCGAGGCAGGTCGCCGAAGCGAATGCAGTCGGGCGGTCCAGGCGATTCGAGATATGCGGCTTTCATCGGAAGGTCCTTCGGTTCGGGGTGGGCAGTAGGCCTTTCCCCCTAAACGACGGTGATTCGCAGGGACTCGACCAATGGAATTATATGTAAGCGGCCAGCGGAGGCCGGGTGTCCCGAGGCCTCGTAGTCCCGGCTTTAGGCGGGAAATCACCGTCTAAAAGCGGAACCACGAACCAAGAATGACTGCCTAAACCGGGGCTACGCGAGCGGCGGATGTCAAAAAACTTGACGTCCGGTGGGGCCCTGATTATCATCAAGTTTCAGGGACTTGGCCCCCCGACCTGGAGCAGCTTTTCATGAGTATTTGGAACAGAGTCTTGGTTGCGCTGATCGCCGTCGTCTCGCTCGGTTTCTTTTACCTGGCGGCGAGGACGCTGAAAGTCCACGAAGTGTGGCACAATAAGTGCGTCCAAACCCAACAAGAACTCAACCAACTGAAGGCTGAAAAGGTACGGCTAATCGACGGCGTCGAGCGGGATGGAAAGATCGAGGAAGCCGGAATCCGCCAACTTCGGCTTGAGCTTTACAAAGTCGTCGTCGATCGCCGCCGGGCGTGGTTCAATTGCCCGGCAAGGGTGAATGGCCCCAACCGCGCCACGGGTACCGCGGATATCGTGCTGACCATTGACAAGCCGTCGCCGAACGGCATTGCTCAGAACACGGTGCTCTATGCCTTTGACGACGCGGACAACCGCTCGTGGGGGCAGTATCTCGGCCAATACACGGTCGCCCGGGTCGCAGGCAAGCAGATCGCTCTGAGACCTGCCGGCAGACTGACCGGACGTGAGATTCTCAGCCTCGAGGCGGCCCGAGCGTCCGGACACACCTGGACACTCTACGAGTCCATGCCGCAAGACAACCACGAGATCTTCGCGACGTTGTCAGACGAGCTGAAGAAGAAAGTCCTGCCACCCCAGTTCGTCGCGGAATATCTCAAGGATGGACGGCCGGCGGCCAAGGGCGACCCGAAGCAAAACATCGTTGAGGGGAAGTACGTGCGCACCCTGCGGGATTACGACGTGCTATTCCGCGCAAACGAGGAAAAGGACGTCTTTCTCCGCGACGCGATCGTCGCTGCCGCTTACGACGGCGAATTGGTGAAGACAGCGCTGGCTTCGGCGCAGAAGCAGGCCGACGCTCTGACGCGGAACATCGCTACGGCCAAGGAAGAGAAGGCGGTGGCGATGGCTCAGCGGGACCTGGTGGCCAAAACGTTGGCCAAGTTCCAGGAGTCGCTCGACAAGACGCAATTGGCCGTCAAAGAGACGCTTGCGGCGAATCAAGCCACGGTCGCCCGCATCGCCAAGCTGCAGTTCGAGGCCGCGCAGCGGATTGACCGCCGAACGCGTGCCATGGCCCAGACGGCGACGGAAACCCGTTAAAGGGCCACGCGGACTGCAAACTCGGGCGCAGGCGTTCGTAGTCCCGCCTTTAGGCGGAGAATGACCGGCTAAAGCCGGAACTACGAACGACTTTGCAGTTCTCCTGGCTAGGGGCCGATCGCTGTTGCCCCGTCCCAACCCGTAGGTTATGCTTCAGCATGATGTCGCGTTGGCGCGCGATTGCGCCTCGGCATCCCACCGTGGCTTGCCAGCCGACCGCGGCGTCAGCGCCGCCGTGATGAGAAAGCATAAGCCCGCGGCTGGTCTTTGATCGCCTCGCTTCGCTTTGAGGAACCCCGCTTGGGCATCTACGATCGCGAATATTACCGTCACGTCCAACGGCCGGGGCTGGCCCGCTTTGCCCCCCGCAGCATGGTCGTGACGCTCATTGTGATCAATGTCGCGATCTGGCTGATTGACGGCCTGTTCTTGAACGGGCTTTGCAAGGGCATGGCCGTCCATGTCTCGACGCTCACGCATCCGCTTGACTGGTGGCAGTTCCTGACGGCCGGTTTTGCCCACTCGCCCAACGCCGTGGGACACATTCTAGTCAACATGCTCGTGCTGTACATGTTCGGCCGAGACATCGAAGACACGTACGGGCCGAGAGAATTCCTGGCCGTGTATCTTGTCGCCATCGTCGTGGCGAATCTTGGCTGGACCGTGGTCAACCGGCTGCTTGGCACGCCGGGAGATACGCCGGCTTACGGCGCGTCCGGAGCGATCACGGCGATCCTCATTTTGTACGCCCTGAACTTTCCGAAGCGGACGATCTTGGCGTTTTTCGTGTTGCCCATGCCTGCCTGGCTTTTCGGCGTCTTCTGCGTGGCGCTCGATATGTTCGGCGCGATTGGCGGAGAGTCCAATACGCACGTTGCCTACATCAATCACCTCTCGGGCGCGGCCTTTGCCTTCCTCTACTACGAGCAGCGTTGGAGCTTCACTCGGCTGGCGCAGAGCCTTCACTGGCCGAAGTTCTCGTTCCGCCGAAAGCCGCGTCTGAAGGTGCATCAGCCCGATCGAGAGGAAGAAGGCGAACTGAGCCAGGAGGTCGAGCGGATTCTGGAGAAAATCACCCGCGAAGG
>JBDKUC010000180.1:0-7324 GCA_039679885.1 Thermoguttaceae bacterium
GGCTCAGAGCGTGCCACCCATCTATCCACCCATCTATCCACCCATCTATCCACCCATCAATCCACCCATCGATCACCATCTGCGCGAGACATTACTCTAGATCGCTCGGTCGTCGGCCAGGGCCATCAGTCGCGGCGTGACGTGGAGAATGGCCCGGGCGCGGTGGCTCATCACGGCTTTGACGGGCACGCCGAGTTCGGCGAAGGTGCGGTGATACTCGGCGATCTCGAAGAGCGGGTCGTAGCCGAAACCGGCATCGCCGCGGGGGGCGAAGAGGATCCGGCCATGGCAGGCGCCGTCGCTCTCGGCCACGATCCGGCCAGTCGGGTCGGAGACGGCGATATGGCAGACGAACTGAGCGGTTCGTCGCTCGATGGGCACACGCGTTAGTCGTTCGAGCAGCAGGTCGTTGTTCGCCTGATCGGTGGCGTCGGGGCCGGCGTATCGCGCGGAGAGGACGCCCGGCTCGCCGTCGAGGGCGTCGACGGCCAGCCCGCTGTCGTCGGCCAGCACCCAACGGCCGAGATGCCGGGCGTAGCCGGCCGCCTTGAGCCGGGCGTTGCCGGCGAAGCTGTCGGCGTCCTCGACGACCTCGAAGTCGATCGGGAAATCGGCAAGCGTTTTCAGTTCAACCCCAACCGGCTGAAGCAAGCCGGAGAGCTCAAGACCCTTTTTTCGATTGGCAGTGCCGAGAACAAGCATGGCGGAGTTACTGGCGGGAAGTCGAGCGGATGGACCGCCGTGCCGGCGGCCGCTAAACGGGCGAGTGCCGAAAGCGCCTTTAGCATAGCGTAACGGGAAGTCGAGCGGAATGGACCGCCGCGACGCGCACCGCTAACCGGCGAGTCTCCAGCCGAGAACACGCGCCCGCTAGAACGTTTACTACTGCTCGGATCGCAGGGCCATGCTCATCGAGCGCTTCGGCACGGGGATCGGGGCGGGATTGATGTCGAAGGGGATGCCGACGCAATACTTCGGGCGGAGCTGCGCGGCCCCTTTCATTACCGCATGCGACTTCAGACTGTTTCCGAGATGGGCTACCGCGCCCAGATGGTCGTTGTGCGGGTCCTCGGCGAACGGATCGCCAGACGTGGCCTTAAAGATGTCGATGATGTGTTGGACGTCCGGGCTGGGATCGACCTGTCCGTCGGAGCGGAGCCGCCCGGCCGACTCGAAGTTGCCGACGGTGACGATGCTGGTGTAGCGGGTATGGTACTGGTAGGCTTCGTAGCCTTTCTCGCGGAGCGCGGCGGCCAGGGTGTCGGCTTTCTTGGCGGCCTCGACCAGGCTGCTGCCCATCTTTTCCCGGCCTTCTTCGACCGCTCGGATCTTCGACGCGTCGATGACCGCGGCGCCGGTGAAGGTGGCGACCTTGACGGTGTAATGTCCCTGGCAATCCAAGAGGCTGTAGGGGACGCCCTTGTTCATCGCGACGATTTCTTCATCGACGCCTGGCGAAGTGAAGTACTCGGCCGGCAAGATGGGGTTCTTCGTGATCATGGCGTGGCGCATCGGCCCGAGTTCCTTCCGCTCGTTGCCGATCTTCTCGTAGACCTGCCGCTGAAGCTGCCGCCAATCGACCAGGGTCTGGTTCGTCGCCTTGCCGTCCTTGGCTTCGAGGCAGGTCGGCTGGGCGTACTTGATCTTCCGCAGCGTGGCTTGGGCTTCGGTGTCGTCGACGGCGGCGTAGTTGCCGACCAGCACGACCACTTCCTGCACGTCGGGATGGCTCTGCCGATGCTTGTCTTTTTCGTTTCGATGGGCCGCATAGACCCAGCGGGTTGGATTGCCGTGCCGGCCTTTGCCCGTGCCAAGGCCCTGGGCCTCGCCTGGGTCAAAATGGGCCTTGTAGACGTAGGCCGGGAGCTTGTAGCGTTTGCGCAGTTCGAGGACGAGGTCCTTGGCCTGTTTCTCGGCGCCATCGCCGGAGAAGGTGCAGGCCATGATCATCCACGGGCCGTTCGACTCGGTGATGGAGTAGGTCTTTTTGGGATCGGCCTGCACGCCGCCCAAGGAGAGCATGTTCGACCACGGCGCGGCCGCCCGCGCCGCGGTGGCGATGGCGCAAAGGGAGCCAATCGCTATCCAAAACCGGAGCATCCGTTTTCCGCTCATGGTCAACTCCTCGCCGACATTGAGAAAAAAGCGGCGGGAGTGTAGCAAAAGCGAAAATGCCGTGCCAGAGGAATTCTCGGCCAAGATGGCGAGGAACACCCTCGTTCCAGCATCGCGGGCGTTCATAGTCCCGCCTTTAGGCGGAATATGACCGGCTAAAGCCGGAACTACGAACAGGTTTGCGGTTCTTCTGGTGAGAACCTCCGGCCCTTGCGAACGCAATCTGCGTCGCTTAGCATGGACGAATGGCACAACGCGACGATTGGCGGCCCCTGTATCCTTTCGCATCCCGCGAGTTGCTCCTGGGCGGGCAGCGCTGCCACTACGTCGACGAGGGCGACGGAGACGTTTTGCTCCTGGTCCACGGCAATCCGACCTGGTCGTTCTATTGGCGGGAAATCATCCGGGCGCTCCGGGATCGGTACCGCGTCATCGCCGTCGACAACATCGGCTGCGGGCTGTCGGCCAAGCCGTCGCCGCGAGACTACTCGTTTCGACTTGCCCAACGCGTGGCCGACCTCAACGAGCTGATCGAGAAGCTCGACCTGCGGAAGATTACGCTCGTGGCCCACGACTGGGGCGGCGGCATTGGCATGGGGGCGGCCGTCGCAGCCCCGGACCGCTTCGCCCGCTTCGTGCTGATGAACACGGCCGCGTTTCGGGCGCCGAAATGCCCCTGGGCGATCAACCTGTGCCGACTGCCGGGCTTCGGGCCGGTGGCCGTGCAAGGGCTGAACCTGTTCGTTCGGCGGGCCCTGAAAACCACGGTCTGCAAGCCGGAGCGGCTGACGCCGGCCGTCAGGGCCGGCTACCTGGCCCCGTACGACACGTGGGCCAACCGAGCGGCCGTCCTGCGGTTTGTGCTCGACATTCCGATGAGCGCAAGCCATCCGACCTTCCAGACGCTCATCGACATCGAGAACGGGTTGCCTCAGTTCGCCGGCCGGCCGATCTGCCTATTTTGGGGAATGCAGGACTGGTGCTTCACGCCGGCGTTTCTCGATCGTTTTCTCGAGTACTTCCCGCGGGCCGAGGTCCACCGGCTGGCCAACGCGGGGCATTATATTGTTGAGGACGCCCACGAGCAGATCGCCCCCCTCATGGCGAATTTCCTGGAGCGGCACCCCATACCTACGTAGTTCAGTCTGTTGGGGATTTTGGGGCGCCATGCTTGCCAAGCGAGCACAGCGAGACAGCAAGCATGTTCGCAGTCGAATCATGCCCACGACAAGCGTGGGCATGACACCCATTAGTCCTGAATGATGCAACAGACAGACCGTCATTTCTGAGATGCAGGGTGGGGCTCGCTTCGCTCGACCCACTCTACGGTCTCAAGGCGGAACGGCGAACAACTCTGCAATCGACTGCGTTGCTGCTTGCAACAGTAGGAAAAATCTGCAAGAATTGACGAGTGCGCAAGCTTTCCGAGACGGCCACCTAAAGTAACTACCGTTGATCCAACCTCAAGGCCGCCTTCTTCCTCTTTCACGAGTCACCACGATGAGATGGCGATCCCTAGTTGCTGCGACTACCACGTTTGCGTTTGCCGGTCTCCTGGCGGCTGGGCTCTGCGGCCCAGAGCGCGGCGCGGCCGCGCAGCATGAGCCGACCACGCAGCCGCAAACCCGTAACGAGATCGATCCGGCCATTCAGAAGGTGTACCCCGCCCTGGTCCGAATCTACGTCGTGGCCGCCGAGCCGAGCGGGGGCCGAATCGAGCGGCAGCGGGCGGCTGGCAGCGGCGCCATCATTTCGTCGGACGGCTATATCGTCACCAATCATCACGTAGCCGGCAACGCCACCCGCATCACTTGCACCTTGGCCAACGGCGAAGAGGTCGAGGCCACGAAGATCGGCACCGACCCGATGGCCGACATCGCGGTGGTGAAGCTCAAGCTGGAGACCCGCAAGAACCCGAAGGCGCCGCTGCCGGTGGCCCATTGGGGCAACTCCGAAGAGCTCCGCGTCGGCGACGTCGTCCTGGCCATGGGCAGCCCGATGGCCGTCTCCCAGTCGGTCACCCGCGGCATCGTCAGCAATACGCAGATGATCATGCCGAAGTCGATGGCGGGTGGATTCCGCCTCGACGGCGAGGACGTTGGGCAGATCGTCCGGTGGATCGGCCACGACGCGGTCATTTTCCACGGCAATAGCGGCGGGCCGCTCGTGAACCTCCGCGGCGAGATCATCGGCATCAACGAGATCGGACTCGGCTCGCTCGGCGGCGCCATTCCGGCCAACCTGGCGAGAAAGGTCGTCGAGCAATTGATCAAGCATGGCCGCGTCACCCGCAGTTGGGTCGGCCTCGAGCTCCAGCCGCGCCTCAAGAGCGGCAAGGACGAGCACGGCGCGCTGGTCGCGGGCGTCGTCACCGGTTCGGCCGCCGATCGCGCGGGCATTCGGGCCGGCGACCTGCTGGTTCGCTACCGGGGCCAAGCGGTCGACGTCGAATTGCTCGAACAGTTGCCCCTGGTGAACCAGCTGCTCGTTGCGACGCCGGTGGGTGAGACCGTTGAACTGACCTACCTGCGCGACGGCAAATCGCACGACGCCAAGCTGACCACCGAGCCGCTGCAACGGGCGTTGGGCGAGCCAATCGAACTCAAGGACTGGGGCATTGCGGTGCGCGACATTACGCGGATGATGGCCCTGGAGCGTTACCGCAGCGACACCCGCGGCGCGATCATCGATTCGATCCGCGGAGGCGGCGGGGCCGCCACGGCCAAGCTCCCTCTCGAGTCCGACGACGTGATTCTGAAGGTCGACGACCAGCCGGTGGCCAACGCCGATGCGCTGCGGCGACTCACGACCAACCTGATGGAAGACAAGACGGAGCGCGTGCCGGTTCTGGTCCTGTTTGAGCGCGACGGCAAGCAGTATCTGACCGTGGTCAAACTCGGGCGGGAAGAGAACAAGAACCGCCCGGCGTCGGCCGCCAAGCCCTGGTCGGCCATCAACGTCCAGGTGTTGACCTCCGACTTGGCCGAATCGCTCGGTCTCGAAGGCCGGCGCGGGGTTCGCGTCACCGAGGTGTTCAAGCGACAGGCCGCGGAACGGGCCGGCGTCCGCGTCGGCGACATCATTCTCAAGATCAATGGCTGGCCGGTGAACGCCTCGCAGCCGGGCGATCAAGAAATCTTCAAGACGATGATCCGCCGCCTCCCGTTGGGCGGCACGGCGAAGCTCTCGATCATCCGCGACGGCAAACCGCTCGAACTGAAAATGGCCCTCGAAGCGGCGCCGGGCGAAAACGAAAACGTCAAACGGTGGACGGACAACGATTTCGAGTTCACCGCCCGGGAGCTGACCTATACCGATCGCGTCGACCTGCACATCCCCGACGGTTTGCAGGGGCTGCTGGTGCAGAAGGTCGAGAGCGGCGGCTGGGCGTCGCTTGGCGGCCTGCACGAAGACGACTTCATCACGCGTATCGGCGCGAAAACGATCGGCAACGTCGCCGACCTCAAGGCCGCGATGGAAAGCATCCGCAAGGAGAAGCCGCGCCGCGTCGTCGTCTTCGTCCGCCGCGGCATCCATACGCGGTTTTGTGAAATCGAGCCGGACTACCGGCAATAGGGATGCTCAAACGCATCAAGGGCAAGAACCTGTTCTCGATCTTAACGGTTAGGAATCATTCCATGTTCAAGAACCCGATATTGGCCTTCGTCTGTCTCTGCTTGGTCGCCGGCGGGGCTCAAGCCCAGGGCGCGAATCATGAGTTCGTCGGCACGGCCCGGAAGACGCTGCAAAACTACGAGAAGGCGGTGATCACGCTTTCCGAAGTGCTTAAGATCGAGGCGCAAGGCCGCGAGCAAGAGATCAAACTCCAGTGCGCGGCGGCGATCATCGATCCGAGCGGCCTGGCCGTGGCCTCGCTGGGCAACGTGAACCCCCACGGCAAAATTCGAGTCGGCGGTGTCCGGACGCTCGAACTGGAGACCCAGGTTCAGGAGGTGAAGTATCGGCTGGGCGACGGCACGGAGTTGGCTGCCCGCGTGGTGCTCAAGGACGAAGACCTGGACCTGGCGTTCCTCGCCCTCCAGAAGCCGCTGAACGACACGACTCGGGCGCAGATCGCGTCGATCCCGTTGAGCGACGCCGCAGCCCAGGTGCAACCGATGGACGCGACGATCTTGATCGGCCGCACGAACGAAGACCTGAACTACACCCCGCTGCTGATCGAGGGGCGCATCCTCGGCATTCTGACCCAGCCGAGGAACTGCTACATCGCAGACGGCGGCGTGCTCGGGATGCCGGTCTTCGGCGAGAACGGCCGATTGCTCGGTCTCGTCTGCCGCTGCGTCAAGAACGAAGGGAGCAGCAGCGGTTCGCTTCGCATGCAAACGGTGCCAACGCAACTGATCCTTCCGGCCGCCGACATCGCCCGGCTTGTTCCGCAAGCCAAGGAAGAAGCCAAGAAGGCGGCCGAAGCCGATAAGAAGGCCGCGACCAAGAAGAAGGCGGCCGACGGCAAGAAGAAGCCAGACGACAGCAAGAAGCCGGACGGCAAGAAGGACGCGGCAAGGAGCGACGCGGTCAAGAGCGACGCAAAGAGCGACGCGGTCAAGAGCGACGCCAAGACCGACGCCCCGAAGAAGGACGCCGGCGAGCAGAAGAAGTAGCTGCGATGATCCGCTGCGGCCAACCAGTGGCGATTTTTCGGGTGCCATGCTTGCTAAGCGAGCGCAGCGAGACAGCAAGCATGTCGGCCGCTTCCTCATGCCCACGACAAGCGTGGGCATGGCACCCTACGAATCCCGCGTGAGAGACCCCGCCGTGTGAGAACCGACATGAGCACCGGATTGCCGGCCGAAACGATCAGTGAGTTCCGCGTCCGGGTCGCCAGCGACGACCTGGTTTTCTCGGCCGCGCACTTCATCACCTGGGGGAGCACCGCCTGCGAGCGGCTTCACGGGCACACGTATCGCGCGGCGGCTGAGGTGTTCGGTCCGCTCGACGGCCACCAGTGCGTGGTCGATTTCACGATCCTCCGCGCCGTGCTGAAAGAGATCCTGGCCGAGCTGGATCATCGCGTGATCCTTCCGACCGAGCACTCGGCGTTGCGCGTGACGAAGGGCCCGTCCGAGGTCGAGGCCTCGTTCGACCAACGCCGCTGGATCTTCCCGAGCGACAATTGCCTCCTGCTGCCGATCGCCAATACGACGACCGAGCTTCTGGCCGCCTACGTCGGCCAGCGGCTGCGCGAACG
>JBDKUC010000387.1:0-2094 GCA_039679885.1 Thermoguttaceae bacterium
AAGCCGATGGCCGCCGAAGTGCTGGTCAAAGACGGCCACGCCCACCTGATCCGCCGCCGTCAGACCTTCGCCGACCTGATCGCCGGCGAGCGGATCCCGGAATAGCGGACGTCACCGCCCAAACCGCCGCGGACGGCTGGCCAGGTGACGGAAGTCGGCGTTTTCGGCCGACGGCTTCTCTTCCAGGGCGAGGAGTTGCTCGATCATGCCCTGGGTGTCGCTCGTGACGCGGGACATGCGCAACAGCCAGGTCGAACGCATCAGGCCGGTCGAGTCGAAGAGGCTTGGAGGAAAGGCCGAGAGAACGCTGGAGGCGATCGCGGCGTTGAGATCGGCATTGGGCGTCAGTGGACTGAGCCCGGTCTGGAAGGCGGCCCGCAGGGAAGCCAGGACCAAGGGCCAGGCATAACGTCCGCCGGGGCTCTTGCGCTGGACGTCGAGATCCTCGGCAAACTCTTTGGCGCGTTCGGGATCGATGGCAAACTCGCTGATGTCGTAGCAGCCGGCCAGGTAGCTGACGAGCATGTCGGCCCAGCGTTCGGTGCGGCGGCGCAGACGGTTGAGCTTGACGGCCTGTTCGGCGTCGATCCCCGGCCCGGAGACCAGAAGGGTCAAGACGCGATGCCTCGCTTCGAGGTGGCCGATCAACACGCTGCGGGCGATCGGCTCCATCTGGTCCGAGCCGCGGCATCGGTCGTAGGCACAGAGCACCGAGGTCCAGGCCCGGGTGAGGACTTCGCCGGTGAGGATCTCTTCGAGCGTGGCGCGGATCGTCTCCTGGTCCGCATGTCCCAGCGGCTGTTCGGCCGACGTCGCCCGGCTGGCATAGCTCTTCAGAGTCCGGCCCCAGCGGTCCAAGCGGCTTTTCGAGGCGGTCCAGTAGGCTTCGATCGCATCGGCCGGGATCGGCTCCCGGCTCAGGATCAAAGCCGGTCCGTGGACCGCTGCCAAGGCCGCCAGTTCGAGCAATTCACGAGCGTGCATGGGAAAGACCGTCCGCCCAAGAGACGTGCGACGAATGTTGTACCGGAGAGAAAAGCAAACCGGGTGCCACGGGCGGACGAGCCCGGACGCGCGGGAGATTCGCCAAGCGCAACGGCTTGCCGCTTCGAAACTTACGGCTTGCCAGCGGCTCCGGATTCGAGACGCCGCGTTGGGCGGATGTTGCCGGAGGGCAACAGACGCTGTGCGATTGCCGCTACACTTATCCGTTGCGGTTGCCGTCACTCATCCTCCTGGACGCGCAAGCACGGAGGGCGTATCAAGTATTCGGTCCGCCCGATGAAGCCCTCCCGCTTTGGCGGGGCCCTAACGGGAATTCACGAGAAAGGGCTCGCGTGCGCGAACTTTTTGGCGGCACCAGGGGAATCAATGTAGATGAATACGCCCGACGACGACCAGCGCGAGTTGATCCGCTGTGCCCAGGCCGGCGAGGTGGCTGCATTCGAGCGGCTCGCCGAGCAGCACGCGGCACGCCTGTGGCGCTGCGCGCTGGTCCTTGGCAAGGATGGCAACTGGGCCGAGGACCTTGCCCAAGAGACGCTGGTCGAAGCGTGGCGGTCGTTGGCGCGTTTCGACGGTCGTTGCCGGTTTTCCACGTGGCTCTACGGCATCTTGCGGCACCGGTTCTTGAAGCAGCGGCGACGCCGGAAGGCCGCCAGGCTTTGCGCGCCAGAGACGCTTGACCAGGTGCCGTGCACAGCCTCCACGCCGGCTCGCTTGGCCGAGGCGTCGGAAGATGCCCAGCGGGTTCGTCGGGCAGTAGGGAGCTTGCCAGAAGAGCATCGCCTGGTCGTCGAACTCCGTTTCTTCGCCGGCGCGACGCTGGACGAGATTGCGGCGGCTCTCGACTGCCCGTTGGGCACGGTCAAGTCGCGACTCCACTACGCGCTGGAAAAGTTGCGGCAGATGAATCTTGCCGTGAACCTTTTCACTTCGGGCGGGGAACTAGAGGAGAGCAAACCATGAATGATCTCCATCACCCCTGCGAACTTTGGACCGAACCACTCAGCCTGGCGGCGGCCGGTTGCCTATCGCCCGACGAAGAGCGCGACGTTCGCCGGCATCTCGAAACGTGTTCCGCGTGCCGCGAGC
>JBDKUC010000424.1:0-20377 GCA_039679885.1 Thermoguttaceae bacterium
AGCTCCACGCCCCCCCGGCTGAGGCAGCGCAGCCGGCGGCCGCACCGGCCGTCGAACCGGCCAAGCCCGCCGCCGCCCAGCCATCGCCTCCCGCGACAAAAGCAGGGGGGAGGCGATGAGGACGATCAGCGGTCGGCAGTCGGCAGTGGGCAGTTGGCAGTCACCCTTTGGGACCTGCCACACCGAGCGGCCGGCCGAGACACCGAGGCCGAGACGGGCCGGTCCTGGCGGCCGGCCGGGCGTCTCGCTGGCCGGCAGCAGCCGACCGCCGAGGACCGACGGCCGACGGCTTTTGGCCAGCGGAGCGATTCTCGCCAGCGGAGCGATGCCAGCCTGGAACGCATAATTCCCGCGGAATTTGGGGCCTCCGACCGAACATCAGAAACATTATCGGACGTTGCGGGGGCTCCTGAAAACGCCTCGCCATCGGCCCAAACGAACCCCGGCGGCCGCTCGGCCAACCCATCAGCGGCCGAGCGGCCGCCAGCGATTCTCACCGAAGAGGAAGCCACCACCGATCCCCGGGCCGGCGCGGGCCGGCTAATTCGCCGCGGGCTCCACGTCGATGGTCAGCCGGCTGTTGGCTTGCTTGAGCTTGGCGATTCCGGCCGGCGTCGCCTTCGTACGAATGATCGTCAATCGGGTGAGCCCCGGCAGGGCGGCCAGCTCCTTTAGGCCGGCATCCGTGATGGCCGTGTTCGACAGCAGGAGCCATTTCAGGTTCGTCAGCGGCACGAGTTCCTTTAGGCCCGCGTCGGTGACCTTTGTCGACGAGAGCTCCAGGTTCGTGAGGCTGCGCAGAGCGGCGATGTCCTTCAGGCCAGCGTCCGTAATGGCCGTACCGTCGATGTACAGGGCCCTGAGATTACCCAACGGCTGAAGCTCAGCAAGGCCTTGGTCGGTTACCTCCGTGTTGCGCAGCACGAGTGAGGCCAAGCTGGTAAGGCGACCAAACTCTCTCAAGTGAGCGTTGGTGACCTTGCAGTCGGACGCGTCGAGCGTCTGAATCTCAGAGAAATTGACCAACTGCCGGAGCACCTCTTCATCCACGTCCGCCTTTTTGTCCTGGTCGGTCAGGTCCGTGGGCCTGAGCGTAACGGTCGTGACCCGCTTGCTTTCCAGAACAAGCGGGTCCTTCTTCTCGCTGGTCACGAACACGTGATGCTTCTCGAGGATTTTGACGGACGCCGCTTGGGTTTCCCAAGGGACTCTCGGGCCGCCGGGCATCGCGAGCCAACAATAGGCGGCGCCGGCCAGCCCAACCAACACCACGATCACGACGAGAAGCGCGAGAGGACGGGAACGAGACTTGCTCATGGGAGTTCCTTTTCGGCAGTTGGGCATCGACGCGTCTGCCGCACGAGGCAGCCGCGCGGCCTAGGCAGTTTCGACAGCGTCTTTTCCGGCCGGCGATCCAGCAACCCTCGCGGAATCGTCGCGCAAGCCGGGCTTTCCCTCGAGGAAAACGCCCATGCGGCGGAACCGCTGATAGCGTTCCTTCACGAGTTGCTCGACCGGCTTGGCCGAGAGCTCGCGAAGCGCGCCGCGGAGGTAGAGCTTCAGGCGGTTGGCCATCAGATGATGATCGCGGTGCGCGCCGCCGAGCGGCTCGTTGATGATTGCGTCGATGACGCCCAGGCGAACGAGGTCCTTCGAGGTCATTTTCAGGGCTTCGGCCGCCCGTTCCTTGAAGGTGTGGCTCTTCCAAATAATGCCAGCGCAACCTTCAGGGCTAATGACCGAGTAGTAAGCGTGTTCGAGCATGGCCACGCGGTCGCCGATGCCGATCCCCAAGGCGCCGCCGGAACCGCCTTCACCGATGACGACGCAGACGATCGGCGTCGGCAGCATCGACATCAGCGCCATGGATTCGGCGATGACCTGCGCCTGTCCGCGTTCCTCGGCCCCGATGCCCGGATAGGCCCCGCCGGTGTCGATCAGGCAGATGATCGGATTGTGGAACTTGGCGGCCATCCGCATCTTGGCCATCGCCTTGCGGTAGCCCTCGGGGTGGGCGTAGCCATAGTTGCACAGGTTCCGCTCTTTGAGCGTCTTGCCTTTCTGATGCCCGACGACAAGAACCTTATAGGCATCAAGCTTCGCCCAGCCGGTGCGAATCGCCCGATCGTCGCCAAAGCACTTGTCCCCGTGCAGTTCGACGAACTCCTCGAACACGAGTTCGAGGTAATCGGTCGTCATCGGGCGATCAGGATGACGCGCGACCTCGACCGTATGCCACGGCGTCAGGCCACCATAGATGCGCTTGATCGTTTCGACCAGCTCTCGCCGAGTCTGTCGAATCTCGCTGCGGACTTCAGGCGTCGGCTCGGTCTTCTTCTCGAGCTTTTCGAGCCGGGCTTCCAGGTCGTAGATCGGCCGCTCGAACGACAGTCGGTAGTCGCTGGATGACATGGCGTGAATCTTAGGTCTTAGGTCTTACGGCTTAGGGCTTAGGGCTCAAGATCGGGACCTAAGGCCTAGGATTTAGGGCTTAGGGCTTAGGACTTATGCCCGTCACTTCGCTTTGCAATTGGCATCCGCCGGAAGACCCGTATCATACGAAATTCGGCAAGAAAATCATCTACCGTTTTGGGGCGTGTGTCAGGCTCTTTTGCCAGGCAGCGCCGGATCAACTGCGCCATCTCCGGGGTGACGTTCGGGTTCCTCCCCTCCAGCGGTGGGGGCGAATTGCTGAGATGCTTGTTCAGCAACTCGTTGGAACTCGTGCCCGTAAACGGCGGTTTGCCCGAAAGGATCTCGTAGACCGTGCAGGCGAAGCTGTAAAGATCGGCTCGACCGTCGATCGCGCCCCCGCGGATTTGCTCCGGCGAGATGTAGCTCTTGGTCCCTTGGGGCTTCGACCGGAAGCCGAACCAGCGAGCCAACCCCCGGCTGGGCCTCTTTGCCAGGGCGAAGTCGATCATCTTCACTTCGCCGTCCTCAGAGACCAGAAAATTGTCGGGCTTGATATCGCAGTGCACCCAGCCAATGCGATGGAAGTAGCTCAACGCCTGCGCCGCCTGCTCAATCACCTTGGGCACCAGCGGCGCAAGTTGTTTGACGCCAAGGGCCAACAGCCGCTGCTTCAGATTCGAATGGGGGAACCACTCCATCGCAAAATACGGCTGCCGCGGGTCCCAGTCGGGGCCGTAAATCTCGATGATATGCGGGTGTTTGATCTTCAGGCCGATGACCAGTTCGCGATAGAGAAACCGCGCCTGGACACGATCCGGGTGCTCTTGGTCCAGCAGGGTCTTGAGCCCCACGATCCGCTGGTGCGCATCGTCGTACGCCTGCCAAATCAAGCTGACGTGGCCCGTATGAACGATGTTCAACAGACGGTAAGGACCGATGTAGCCGGGAGCGCCTCGGGCCACGATATGTTCACCTGCGGATGCGCGACCGGCGGTCGCTAAACTGTCTTGCCCGTTCGTAACAGTCTAACCGAACGAGCCCCGCGAGGCAACCGGCGAAGCGACCCCTGAGCCCCCGGTCACTTCTGAAAGAGATCCGCATGCGAGCCGGTTCTCTCAAAGATGACCCGCTCGCCATCGACCTTATAGATGAGCAGCCAATCCGCCTCGATATGGCATTCGCGGTGGTCGCGGTAACTGCCCAAGAGCTGATGATCCCGCCGCCAGCGTCCGGGCAATACGCCGAAACTTGTGGATGTCCTTCCCACGCCGCTTGACCTTCTTCAGGTCGCGCTCGAACTGGCGGGTATAACTGGGAATCCGCATCAGACTCCTAGCTTCCTGAACATGTCCTCGGCGTCTTTGCAGGTGACGAGCCCCTCGCCGGAATCCGCGTCATCGAGCGTCTTCCGCGTCGTGGCGTTGGGGATCACCTCGTCGAGCAACCACTTCGCCAGCGCGTTCTGCTCCACCTCCGGGAGCCTTGTGGCTTCTTCAAACGCTTTTGTCAGTAGTTGAGTCATCGTGCAGCCTCCTGACAAACAAGTCTACCGCGAAGCGAAGCCTGCGGTCAAATCTCATTTGTTCAGTATGCTCAGATACAGCTCCCGCAACCGGGCCGTCATCCGCTCGTGTCGAAAGACATCGGTGAATCGCCGGCGGCCTTCCTGGCCCATCCGCGCCCGTAGCGCCGGATCGGACGCCAGACGCCCGATGGCGGTTGCCAACCCGGCAACGTCGCGAGGCGGGACCAGAATGCCCGTCTCGTCGGGAATCACCACCTCGCGGGCGCCGTCGATGTCGTAGCTGACGGCCGGGCGGCCCGTAATCAACGCCTGAGGCAGCACCCGGGCAAGCCCCTCCCGCAGGCTCGCATGGACGACAATGTCCATCGCCGCCATGAGCTCCGGAATCCGCTCCGGCGGCACTAAGCCGGTGAACTGGAAACGATCGCTCAGCCCCGCGGCCGCAATCTGCCGCTCGAGCGATTCCCGCAGCACGCCATCCCCGACGAACAGGAAGCGAACGTTCTCAGTCGGACAGCTCGTTCCACTGGTTGTCAACCTGCCGTCGCTGCGAGGTTGTAGGGTGGGTCGAGCGCAGCGAGTCCCACCATCTTCCGAGATTTCTCTTTCCTCATTCGCCGTGGGGCAGGTTGTCAACCTGCCACCGATCAAGTTCCTTGCCGCCTCGATCACGTCGGCATGACCCTTGAGCTTAAAGAGCCGGGCGACCTTGCCAACCACGACGTCCCCGGGCCTGTAACCCAGCTCCTGACGAACCCGCTGGCGATGCTCGTCCGCCTTGAGGAACGGCTCGACCTCCATGCCGCTGTAAACGGTCGTGAACTTCTCACGCGGCGCAACCCTGGCCGAGACCATCAACTCGGTCATGGCGTCGGCCACGCTGACCATCGCGTGGCATCGTCTGGCGGCCCAGCGTTCGCAGGCCTGGAAGAACCAGCGCGCCCCCCTGCCCTGCCACGGGTGGAACGGCGCGCCGTGGACCGTATGAATCACGGCCGGAACGCCAAGCGACCAGGCCGCCGCCCGGCCCAGCAGCCCTGCCTTGCCGCTGTGCGTGTGAACCACGTCGGGCCGGAAGCGTCGCAGGGCCGCCTTGATCTGCCAGTAGCTGACCGGATCGCGCCACGGATGGATCGGCCGCCGCATCGCGTCGAGGATTTCCAGCGGCACCCCCCCTGCCCTCGCCCGCTCCAACAGGCTCCCCTCCGGCCCGAGCGGCGGTCCCGTGATGAGCAACACGTCGTCGCCGTGCCGGTGGATGAGGTCCTCGCAGCAGAGCACCGTGTTCTCTTGTGCCCCGCCGAGAATCAGTCGCGTGATGATGTGAGCGATACGCATGGGGAATGAAGAATCAGGGACAAGTTCCAAGGATGAAGGATGGATTGTGCGCGATCGATGAAAGCGGCTCGCGGCTTCGCGATTCCCCAGTCTTAATCCGACCGGCCCGCGCCAGTTGCGCCCGTGAGTCACGGCCTCCACTGCATGGCCAGTTCCCGTTGATTGACTGCGCAATCTCGCAGGTAGAGATTGATTAGCTGCTGATACGGGAGTCCGGTCTTCACAGCCAAGGCTTTGAAATAGGCCACGGTATCCCGATCGAGCCGGAGCGTGACTGGCTGCTTGAGCAACTTCACATACGGATTCTTGCGGCCCTTCATCTTGGAAAAATCGTAGTGCGCTCTCATGATTCTAACTCCCGTAGTCGTTCTTCTCGCCTTTGTCCGCTCTTCGAGCGGAGATGATCCGAATCATCGTTTCGCTTTCTCGATAACAGTGGCAAACAACCAAGACGCGGAGGCGGTAGCTCGTGCCAAGGATGATGAACCGCTCTTCTTCCTCGGAATGCTCGGGATCGAAATAGACCTTGGCCTGTGGGTCGAAGAAGACGGTTTGCGCCTCCTCAAACGCGACGCCGTGCTTCCGGCGGTTGCTGCGGTTCTTGTTTTCGTCCCAGGTGAATTGCAGCCCATCCATACATACAGTGTACATCTCTGCCAGCCGACCGGCAATCGCGTTGTCGAACAGCACCAGCCATGCTTGCCGCGCGGATTGCCCTGGTAAAGAGCGCGAGACTGCAATCGCGCGATGGTCAGCGGCCGACGATGTCAGCCCTCCCTGCGGCAAGGATTCCCCCAATTCCCGCCGGGGAAATCGTTGACACCTCGTCGCGGGGCTACTAAGTTAGGTGGAAGTGCGGTGCCCCCCCATTTTGGACGGCATACGCTTGCATAAATCGCGGCACAGCAAAACCATCTGTCCGTTCCTACACCAGAGACAGCGATGCGAAGACTCCCGATGCAACAGTTCAGAAGCAAGGCTTGCCCCATACTCCTCGCCACTCTTGTGGTCGCCCTGCAACTGACCTGCCCTCGCGCGCCGGTGGAGGCAGCGATTTCGACGACGGGCAACGTCGAGCCCACGGATCCTGCCAGTTGGAACAGTGGCACGACCTGCTATATCGGTAGAACGTCAACCGGATCAATGACGATCGACTCTGGCAGCAGTCTGATTTCTTGCGTGGCCTGGATTGGTCTACAGAAGAACGTCACCGGTACCGTTACAGTCACTGGCTCCGGCTCGACATGGACCAAAAGCAGCCAAATTGGCGTCGGCAGCGAGGGTTGCGGCACGTTGAACATCCTAGCCGGTGGGATCGTCAGTGACGGATGGGGTCTGATCGGCGGGAGTTCGGGATCAACAGGCACCGTGACCGTCGATGGCGCCGGTTCCACCTGGACCAACACGGCGGGCATCCAAGCCGGTGGCAGTGGTACCGGAACATTGAACGTTACCAATGGGGGCACCGTCATATGCAACGGCGGCGTGGATTACATCGGCTCTAGCTACCACTCGACGGGCACAGTGAACGTGGACGGTGCTGGCTCGACGTGGACCAGTAGCGGCAGCATCAGTATCGGCAGTTCTGGCAACGGGGCCCTGAACATTACGAACGGGGGCGCGGTAAGCAGCAACGGCTGCTATCTGTGCGGTGGCACAGCCTTGACGGCTAAAGCGACGGTCACCGGCAACGGATCGACCTGGACCAACAGCGGCGACCTTAGGATCGGAAGTGTGGGCAACGCCGCTCTGTATGTCAACAGCGGCGGCGCAGCATCAGTCGCCGGCACAACGTATCTGCTCTATCACGCGACTTCCGCAGGCACAATCGACTTCGGCAGCGGCGGTGGGACGCTAACCACGGGATCGCTCGCCGGATCATCGACCCAACTAAAGGGCACCGGCACGATCAACGCCCGCGGAATAGTCAGCGATCTAAGTCCAGTTTTCGATTCCACGGATAGCCTTGTCCAAACGTTCGTCTTCAAGCAGTCCGGTCAGAACGTTACCCTCAATCTCAATCTGGCCAGCGATCCAAGCACAAACGGTGACCTTGGCGTCGGGTGGCAAGGAAGCAGCTCGTTGACCATTAAGAACGGAATCGCAGTCACTTCGCGGTATGGCTACCTCGGCTACGCCTCGGGTTCGACGGGTTCGGCATCCATCGATGGCGCCGCCTCGACGTGGAACAACACCGACCTTAATGTTGGCCTGTCCGGATGCGGCACGCTCAGCATTACCAACCACGGCAGCGTCAACTCCATCTACGGTGACATCGGGGTCAATTCCGGCTCGACCGGCGCAGTAACCATCGATGGTCCCGGCTCCACATGGACCTGTCACAGCTATGTTTCTGTCGGCGGCCGTGGAAGCGGAACCATGAGCGTGACACAAGGCGGCGCCGTCACCGACACTCGGGGCACGATCGCTGCAACATCTGGCTCGACAGGAGTCGTGACCGTTACCGGCCAAAACTCCACGTGGACGAACAGCAACTATCTGCAAGTGGGCTATGGGGGCAACGGAACACTGAATATTAGTAGCGGTGGGACCGTCTCAGTCGGCGCCACAACCTATGTCGCATGCCAAAGCGGCTCGACAGGCACGATCAATTTCGGCACCGGGGGCGGAACGCTCATTACCGCGTCACTTGCAGCATCTCCGACCCAACTGATCGGCACCGGGACAATTTGCACCAATGGCTTGATCGCCGATCGCAACCTGACGTTCGATTCCACTGCAAGCCTCAAGCGAACGTTTCTTGACAATGCTCCCAACAGCAACGTCACTGTTGAACTTGATCTGACCAACGGGACCAATGGGGACCTCGGGGCGGGATGGAAGGGCAACGGCTCCCTGACTGTCGAGAACGGCGTCGGCATCCATTCCCGCTCCGGCTATCTCGGCTACTGCTCAGGATCATCCGGCATAGCGACGGTCACTGGCACCGGCTCGAAGTGGACAACCGGCACATTCGACATCGGCTATGGCGGCAGTGGATCGCTCCTGATTACCAACGGAGGAACCGTTGACCATGACGCCAGCTATTCCAGCCGCTTCTCCATCGGCACGTCGACAGGCAGCGCTGGCGTCGTGACAGTCGCCGGCGCGGGATCGACATGGACGAACGGCGGCGGCGAACTCGATGTCGGATACTCAGGCAGTGGGACGTTAAATATCAATGGTGGCGCCAATGTCTCCGATGGCGGCGGATACGTTGGCTACTCGCCTGGCTCGATCGGCATCGTAAGAATCGACGGAGTTGGTTCCACGTGGAGAAATACCAGCCTGCTGTGCGTCGGGGAGTCAGGCGGCGGAACGTTGACGATCTCGAGAGGCGGCACTGCCAGCAGTTCCTACGCCTATATTGGCTTCGACACCGGCGCTACTGGCGTCGTAACGGTTGACGGACCGGGCTCCACTTGGACTAACAAGTCACCGAACTTGTCAGTCGGCTACCTCGGAAAAGCGATTCTCGCAGTCGCTAACGGCGGAACCGTCGCAGCGCCGAGTATTTGGATAGCCAATAAGTCATCTCTAGCGGCGATCGACGCGGGGTGCGGTAGCCTGCTCAACGTCGAGGGCATTTATAACGATGGCACCGTCCGCGTCGTCGCCGGCGCCGGCGCCACCGCAGGCGTCTACACGCCGATTTCCGCCAACACGTGGGGAGGCACCGGCAAGTACCAAGCCGTCGGCGGCAAGTGGTATACGGGCAGCCACAAGTTCACCGTCTCGGACGCGCAAACCGGCGTGGCAGGCTCACAGGTTTCGATCGACCCGTATACGATCGAGCGGATGCTCATCACCGACAGCGCCTCGCATCAGTCGGTCGGCTTGAGCTTCCTGGCGGCCGGTGCGGCGGGACGGCAGATCAATGTGGCGGCGAGCCTGATGGGCGACAGCCCGCTCGCGGCGCTGCAAGGTTCGCTGACGGAAGGACAATCGCTCCTCTCCGCCTGGAACTTCTCGGTCACCGGCGCCGGCTACGCCGCAGGTGATCCGGCCTATCTCTCGCTCCAGATCGGCGCAGGCTACAACCGCAACGATCTCGAGGTCTGGCACTATGACGGGACCGCCTGGACGCCGTTCGACACGCCCGACATCACCTACGACGGCGTCTACGCCAGCTTCACCGTCACCGGCTTCAGCGGCTACGCCGTAACGGCCGTGCCCGAGCCGGGCACGCTCTCGCTGCTGCTGGCCGCCGGCCTTGGCTTGCTCTGGTTCGCGCGACGAAAGCGGAAGTGAGCGGTTGCTTTGGCCGCCGCGGTGCGAAGCCGCGCACGTTGTCCATCCGGCAGTGCGGACCGGCGACTCCGCGGGGGGGCCGGAAATCGTAGGGTCTGAGCAGCGTCAGTACCCCGCTATGGTACGGATTTTCGCAAAAATCGTGCGAGAATCATTGACACCGGTCGGGTGGGTCGATAGCCTAATGATTGTGGGCATTCGGTTGCATTGTTCCTGCACAGTTTGTCCGTCGCTCATACCAGGAGACATCGTGAACAGCCCTCGAATCAATCGTGCTGCAATCGCGTCGTGGTGCTTTCCGTCGGCGATCTTCCTGGCGGCGCTCGTCCTGGCTGGGCCGGTTCCCATGCTTCGTGCGGAACTGATCGGCTGCAGCTATGGCAATGTCAGTTGCCGTTATGACACAGCCCCGGCCACGACGCCAGTCGCGAGTCAAGGCGTGACGACTTCCACCCCGCCTGGCCCTACAGCCGGCTCGACGATCGATGCCGGCGGGATGGTAGAGACGCCGCCCACCGAAACGGGGACCATCAACAACGACAATGTCAATGAGCTCCTATCGAACCTGCAACCATCGGGCACAATAGCACTCTTACGGTCGCTGGGCTCCCCGTATTATGGCGTGCCGAATTCCGGCGCGATGGTGTTTTCCGAAGGTCTTTCGAGTCCTTCCCGCGCGCTGGTGCCTTCCGAAGATCTTCCGAGTCCTGTCGACCTCTCCAGCATGGGCGGCCTACCGCACGGCGGCAGCATCATGCAGACCGGCGGCTCGTCCCTGCCCGTCGGTCATGGTGTCACGGCCGTGCCCGAGCCGGGCACGCTCTCGCTGCTGCTGGCCGCCGGCCTTGGCTTGCTCTGGTTCGCGCGACGGAAGCGGAAGTAGCCGGGTGCCGAGCAGAGAGTGACGATGACCCGGTGAGAACTGCCGGCTAGTTGATTGACTTCGGCTGCGGCAGCGGCTCGGAGCTCTTCTGCTGCTTTGCCGCCTGCGAGACCTTCGTCGTCGAGGTCGGCGTCCTCTTGGCCGTCGCCGGTTTCGCGCGATGCACCCGGGGCAGGCACGCCTGGACCGACACTCGCCGCTGCGGCACAAGACCGGAGACGATGCTCTTCAGAGAGATCGTGCTGTTGTAGTGTGTTTCCAGCAGGACGCCGATCATGCAGATCCCCGCGCAGATGACCATCGTGCCCGACCATGAACGAAGCGCCTTTTGCACTCTCGTTTCTTCCCGTCGAGACCGCGAACAGAGGACGGCCGCGCCAAGCCGGAGGGCGTATTGCGGCGTGAGCGCTTGCGGCGACAGTTGCGCCCGCGCCGCTCTCGCCAGCGCAACCGTTGGATAGACAATCAGTCCCACGAGGATACTGGCGGCGACTCCGAGACAAACCAGGGTCATCGTAAACATCGTTTGGTCCTTTGTAGACGGTCGTTTTCGCGAAGGCTCCTGTGCCAACGATAGGTTGCCGGCAGGCCGCGCGCGGGGGCCTCGTCCGGCGAAAATGTCGCCCGGGACCTCGCCGCGGGGTGTTCCGGCCGACGGCCCGGCACGTCGCCGACGAGTCCAGGCCGAGCCATCGTCACGGTCGCTACAACAGCACTCTGGCAGCCCACAGGCAGTGCGCTACAATGGAAGCCGCTCCATCGGCCGGGGCACTCGTTGCCCCGCCGACGCCTCTGAGTTGCCCGCAGTACATACCGCTTGTTTGCGAGGCGCCTACACCAGCAGTTGCCTGGCTCAATACTCAACCCACAGAAGAAATAGCCCTTGCGGCGGCGCGGTGGGCCCAGCGGCGCGGCGATTCATGGCCGACAGGACTTCGCCCGGCCAGTTCTCCGGTTTCGAGCCGCGTCCGACCTGGACCAGCGTGCCGACGATCGCCCGGACCATGTTGTAAAGAAAGCCGTCGGCCTCGACCTCGATCGTAATGTACTCCTCACGCTCCGCGTGAGGTTGTGAAGTCCCCTGCCCCGCTCGGTCGGCGTCGACGTTGCCCTCACCCCCTGCCCCTCTCCCAAAGGGAGAGGGGAGATTCGGATTCGGGAGATGCGCAACGGCGCCAGGGGGGAGATTCGCAGCGGCGGGCTCCGCGATCCCCTCCCCTCCCCTGCCCCGCCAGACGCCGATGTCGAAGATTGTTCGCACGCTGGTCGCCCGCTCGGCGCCGGACGTCTCGAAACTGCGGAAGTCGTGCTTGCCCCGGAGCGACTGGGCGGCGCGATGCATCGCCGCGACGTCGAGCCGGCCGTGGACGAAATGCCAGACGTATCGCCGGCCAAAAACGTCGCGGACCGACCCGTCGTGAATCACGTAGCGGTATCGCTTGCGGATCACGTGGCTCGTCGGGTGAAAACCGTCGGCGACCTCCGCCACGTCGAGAACCGCAACGTCGTCCGGCAAGTTAGCGTTCAACGCCCGGCGAAGCACGTCGGGCGGCAGCGGGCACTCGGTCCGCAGCCCGACGGCCTGTCCCAGGGCGTGAACGCCCGCGTCGGTCCGCCCGCTGGCCAGCACGCGAATCCGCTCGCCGGTCACCCGTTGCAGGGCGGCTTCGAGCGTCTCTTGCACGGTGATCCGATCCGGCTGAAATTGCCAGCCGGCGTAATTCGTACCATCGTAAGCGATCGTGAGTTTGAGCGTCCGCACGAATTGAGTTTAACCTGCCGCCGCGCCGCGGGAAAGCCGGCGTTTGGCCGCCGATGAAACACTTCCTGGTTCCCCCGCTCCTGCGTGGGAACCCACTCGCCCGACGCTCCCGCGTCGGATTGGTCGACGCGGAGCATCGCAGCCGGCGCGTTCCCACGCGGAGCATGGGAACGAGAGCAAAAAGGATAGCTTGATGGATTCCGTTGGGGTGGCACGCCCTGAAAGGGCGTGGCAGATTGGCAAACTGCCGCACAACACGCGCCACGCCCTTTCAGGGCGTGCCACCCACGATTGGACAATCAACTTCTCTACGCGTCCTTCGTCTCACTCGCCGGATTCCGTCGCACGGACGATTTCGAGCACGTCGGCCACCACGGCTTCGGCCGTGGGCCACCGCCCTGCCCCTTTGCCGTGCAGGAACTCTCGCTGCCCATCGGCCCAGTGAATCTCCGCGCCGTTGTTTTCGGCCGTCACGCAGGCCAGCGGATCGTCGGCCGAAAGCCGGCGGAGCCGAACCTCGCCGGCCGGCTGGCCGCCGCGCAGATCGATCGATGCGACGTGGCGAAACACTTCGCCATTGGTCCGGGTCCGCAACACCGCGTCAAGGGCGTCCTGCGTGAGCGGCTCGGCGTCGACCTGTTCCGGCGGAAGCCGAGTTGGCCCAACGGCGTCCGCGAGAACCGACAGCTTGTCCGCCGCATCGCGGCCGCTCAAGTCGCGAGTCGGATCGGCCTCGGCCAACCCCAGCGATTGCGCCTCTCGAACGGCGTCGGCCAAGGCGATGCCGCCAGCCACGCGATCGAGCACGAAGTTCGTCGTGCCGTTGAGGATGGCGCGAATCGCCCGAACGCGACGGTCCGGCTGCATCTCGAACCGTTCGAGGAGCGGCATGCTGCCGCCAACCGCCGCCGAAGAGCGGAGCCGCCGGCCATGAGCGCGGGCCAAGCTGCGAAGCGCCGGTCCATGCTCGGCGAGCAATGCCTTGTTGGCCGTGACCACGTGGGCGCCGGAGGCCAGTGCCGCCTTGACCGCTCGATGGGCCACGTCGGCGCCGCCCATCACCTCAATCACGATGTCCGCGCCTTGCCGCGCCGCCGCGATCGGGTCGGTCGTTCGCAGCGACGTCGAGACGCCCTGGCAGCCTGGCTCGTCGAGGCTCCGCACGGCCACCCGCACGATCTCGACGAACGGCGCAAGCTGGCCGAGCAGTTCGTAAACGCCTCCGCCGACGGTGCCGCAGCCCAGCAGTGCAACCCGCAACGGGCGAGGCGGGGCGACGATGCCTTGAAGCGCGGCCGGTCCGCGGCCAATCCGCGTCGGCTCGACACCGTTGATCCGGCCCAGTTCAAACTCAATCTCGTGTGTCGCGGCGAATCGCACTGCCTTGTGCTGAACGATCGAACCATCCGTCGCCAGCGCGTCGTTCCATGTCGCCGCGGCAAAGCGTTGCGGCCGCGGGCCGGGCCCCGCCGGATCTCGCTCATAGAGCCCATCGACGTCCTTGACCAACCGGCAGCGATCGGCCCGGAGTCGATGGGCCAGGAACAAGGCCGTCAGGTCGGAGCCGCCTCGGCCCAAAAGGCACGGCCGGCCATCGGCGTGTTGGGCAATGTAGCCGGGCATCACGACGACGCCTGCGCGGTCCAGCATGGCGCGGAGTGGCGTCTCGCGAACCGCGCTCGGCGATGCGTCGAGTGTCGGCCCCTCGGCTTCTAGCCCGATCGAGCCGGGCGTCATCACGGCGGCCGGCACGCCGGCGCGATCCAGGTGCAGGCCCAGCAGCGCGGCGCTTTGGGCTTCGCCGGTCGAAACCAATGCCGCCACCGCGGCAGGCGACGGCCGCGAGGTCATCCGCTGGCACTGCTCGAGCAGTTCGTCCGTCACGCCCGCCATCGCCGAGACAACGGCCAGCACGCGGTGGCCCTGGCGCCGCCAACGGTAGATTTCGTGGACGGCCAGCCGAAGCGTCGCTTCATTCGTCAGGATCGAGCCGCCGAACTTGAGGACCGTCAGTGGGCTGTTGGCGACCGGAACCTGACGACTGTTTGTGCCATTGGCGCGCGAACGCGACGCCGGCTTGGTGGACAACGAAAGGGACATGCCGTGGGTCTCCTCAACGGCATCAAGAGCAGCCCGCAAAAAGGGCGAGGAACAACGACCGTCGCTGTTCGTTTGACGGAGCCCGCTCGTCGGCGGTCCCGCCCGCATCGGACCCTTCGAAAGGGTTCGCTCGGCACCGCGACAGCCCGCGTAGAGATGGGCTGCTCGGTTGCCGCCCGGGGTTTTGGGCCCGGGACTCTTGATGCAGACCTCAATTCTAGCTCGCCCCGCCCGGCCGCGTCAAGCGATTAATTGTCAGGCGGCGCAGTAACGGTTTTCGGCGTTGGGTGGCACGCCCTGAGGTACGAAGGGCGTGGTTTCTCGAGTTTTCGTGACTATTCGTTCGCGGGCATGTCGTGCCCGCCGCGCGGCGATGATCGCACGACGACCTTACTTCGCCCCCGCGACCAGCAACTCGGCAATCTGCACCGCGTTCGTCGCGGCGCCCTTGCGGAGGTTGTCGCTGACGCACCAGAACGCCAGACCGTTGGGGCAAGAAAGGTCCTCGCGCACCCGGCCGATGAACGTCTCGTCCCGCTTGTCGCTGTTGCTCGGCATCGGATACTCTTTCTTCGCCAGATCGTCGACGACCACCAACCCCGGCGTGGCGGCCCAGAGCCGCCGGGCCTCGTCGGCCGTGATCTTCCGCTCCGTCTCGACCAGGATGCTCGCGCTGTGGCAATTGGCGACCGGCACGCGGACACACGTCGGGCAGACTTGAATGCTGTCGTCTTCGAGCATCTTCCGCGTCTCGTAGACCATCTTCATCTCTTCAGACGTGTAGCCCTGATGCTTGGCCGAACCGATCTGCGGGATGCAGTTGAACGCAATCGGGTATGGGAAGCACTCGTAGCTGTACGGCTCGCCGGCCAACAGGGCCCTCGTGCCGCGCAGCAAGTCGCGGCTGCCGGCCAAGCCCGCCCCGCTCACGGCCTGATACGTGCTGACGATCACGCGCCGCACCCGGCCGGCGTCGTGAAGCGGCTTCAGGGCCTGAACCATCTGCGTCGTCGAGCAGTTCGGGCTGGCGATGATCCCCTTGTGACGCCGAATCGCGTGCGGATTCACTTCCGGAATCACCAGCGGCACGCTCGGGTCCATCCGCCAATAGCCGCTCTCATCGACCACGATGCAGCCGCGACGGACCGCGTCGGGGATGAAGTCCCGGGCGACATCGTCCGGCGTGCTGCTGATCACCAGGTTGACGCCGTCGAAGGCCGGACCCGCCAGCGCCTCGACGATGATCTCGCGGCCGTTGAACGGGATCTTCCGGCCCGCAGAACGAGGAGACGCGATGAACTTCAGCGTCCGATGCGGAAACCGCCGGGCTTCGAGCAATTCCCGAATGATCGTTCCCACCGCGCCCGTTGCACCGACGACTGCTATCGTATCGAACATCAACGCCTCTCCTCCATCGAGTAAAGTCCAGGAAGATTGTTATTATCGCATAGTGTGACGAATCGCTCAACGGCGGTCCAAACCCAGGCAGGAAGCCAGCCGTTCGTAGTTCCGCCTTTAGGCGGCCGTTTCCGCGGGAACACCGGGTCAAGACGGGACTACGAACAATCTGCACTGTCTGGCCACGGCCCTACCCTGCCCTGGCTGTTCAGCATCCCCACACCGCGTACAATTAGTCGGCATGTACGAGGTCTTCGAGCACACGGCCGACGTAGGCATTCGAATCCGCGCCGAGAGTCTCGGCGAGTTGTTCGCCGACGCGGCCCGCGGGCTGTTCTCGCTGATGATCGAGAACCCGCAGGACATCCGGCCTAGCCAGGAGGTGACTTTCTCGCTGACGGCCGAGAACACCGAAGAACTGCTGCACGACTGGCTCGCCGAATTGCTCTACACGTTCCACGCCCAGCGGATTGTGCTGACGGAGTTTCAGGTGCAGGTAGGTTCCGCGACTCTGACTGCAACGGTGCGTGGCGAGCCGATCGACCTCGAACGGCACCGGATCGATCTGGAGGTCAAAGCGATTACCTGGTGCGGGTTGAAGGTTGAGCAACAGGGCGGGGAATGGCTGGCCGAGGTGATTGTGGATGTATGAACGGCGGGTGGCGAAGAATATCGCTTTCGCTCTGAGATTCGGTTGCATAGGAGGTTCCTGGTATGTGCTCTCCGGATTCGCGGAATGACGACCACGACGCGCCAGTCCCAGCAGGACGCCTGTATCATCCAAACGCGCTGCTTGGCCTCCTCCTTCTGTTCGATTTACTCGTCTTGCCCATGGCCAATTGGGCTTGGACGCCACTGACGGTCGTGACTGTGCCATTAGCCGCGATTGTGGCGGTGGTCCTCGTCGCTTCTACTGTAGGCTGGCTGCTCGCCTGGCGATCTCACAACTTCGCTTCATCAAATGGAACGATCTGCCACGATATCCGCTTTGGCCGCTGGCAGTTGCTTATCTTGGTGGTCCTTGTTGCGGTAGTGATCTCGTTCGCACTTCCCGTTTGGCACGTGTCCGGCAGTCCAGAGCATGGCCGTCCGATCTGGGAGCCACAATACATCGACTAGCGTAGATCATCCTCGTAGATGATCCCGAATTGACGGAGTGACTAAGATATGTCCAAACCTGGTTACACCGGCCCGTTGGAACGGATCGACGAGTGTCGCTGGCGGATTCCGAAGAGCTATAAGCCGGGCATGCGGGTCGAAGGGCAGATCTTCGCCGACCAACGGCTGATCGAGCAGATCCGCGGCGATCAGGCCCCCGAGCAAGTGGCCAACGTCGCCTTCTTGCCGGGCATTCAGATGGCCAGCCTCGCCATGCCCGACATCCACTGGGGCTACGGCTTCTGCATCGGCGGCGTCGCGGCGACCGATCCGGCCGAAGGCGGCGTCGTCTCGCCAGGCGGCGTCGGCTACGACATCAACTGCGGCGTCCGACTCGTCCGCACCAACCTGCGTCTCGAAGACGTTCAGCCCAAGTTGAACCCGTTGATGGACGCCCTCTATCGCGCGATTCCCGCCGGGGTCGGCACCGGCGGCCCCTATCTGTTCGGCGATAAGGAACTGCGGCGGCTCATGACCGAAGGCGTTCCCTACCTGCTCTCGCGCGGCTGGGCCACCGAAGGCGACCTCGACCACACCGAGGCCGGCGGCTGCCTCGACGGCGCCGAGCCGGACTACGTCAGCCAGCGCGCCATCAAACGCGGCAGCGACCAATGCGGCACCCTCGGCTCGGGCAATCATTTCCTCGAAGTCCAAATCGTCGACGAGGTCTGCGACCCGGCGGCCGCCCACACGATGGGCGTCGAGCTTGGCATGGTCTGCGTGATGATCCATTCGGGCTCCCGCGGCCTCGGCTATCAAGTGTGCGACGACTCGTTGGCCGCGCTGCGCAAGGCCCCGGCCAAGTATGGCATCGAACTGCCCGACCGGCAGTTGGCCTGCGCCCCGGTCCATAGCCCCGAGGGGCAACACTATCTCGGCGCGATGCGGTGCGCGGCCAACTACGCCTGGGCGAATCGGCAACTGCTGATGTGGCAGACCCGCGAGGTGTTCGCCGACTTCTTCGGCCGCCCGTGGGAATCGCTGCAAATGAACCTCGTGTACGATGTGGCGCACAACATCGCCAAGATGGAAGAGCACACCGTCGACGGCCGCCGCCGCACCGTCTGCGTCCATCGCAAAGGCGCGACCCGGGCGTTCCCGGCCGGACATCCGGACGTGCCCGAGCGGTATCGCGCCATCGGCCAGCCGGTCATCATCCCCGGCGACATGGGCCGCGCCAGTTGGCTCTTGGTCGGCCAGCCCGGCAGCATGGAAAAGTCCTTCGGCACGACCTGCCACGGGGCCGGCCGCGTGATGAGCCGCACGGCCGCGGTCGCCAACGCCAAGGGCCGGCGGATCGATCGCGAGCTGGCCGAGAAAGGCATCATCGCCAAGTGCCGAAGCTGGAAGGGCCTGGCCGAAGAGCAACCGGCCGCCTACAAGGACGTCAGCATGGTCGTCGACGTCGTTCATCGCGCCGGCCTGGCCAGCAAAGTCGCGCGCCTCCGCCCGGTCGGCGTCGTCAAGGGGTGAGACGCCGCAAAGCAATGTTTGCCGAATTGTGGGTGGCACGCCCCGAGCCCTGGCGAAGGGCGTGGAGGACTCTCTTTCACCGATAAGCCACGCCCTTCGTTCCTCAGGGCGTGCCACCCAACATCTGCGGCTTAGGCGTGCCACCCAGCCGCGCGACTCAGGCCCCGTCGGCGTCGTAAAGGGGTGAACGCGTCCGCAAGTAGTCTTAGGGCAAGGGCGATACGAACACGAAACAGCGTTTTCCCGCGTATTCGACGCAGCCGCCCTCACCCCCGGCGCCTCTCCCTTTGGGAGAGGGGAGATTTTCAGCGAATCTCGGGCGCCACGGCCGGCGGGCGGTCTTCAGGACGTCGGCCCCACGCCTCGTTCGGCTTCGGCCCCATCTTCAACACCAATTCGCCGCCGGCAATGATCTCGGCATGGCTCAGCCAGCACCGCGTCAGCGGCTTCCCGTTGAGCGTGGCCGACTGGATGTAGACGTTCTTCGCCGAGTTGCTCTCGGCCACGACCGTAAACGCCCGGCCCTTGTGGAACTTCGCGTCGAGGTGAATCGTCGCCCGGTCGACCGCCGGGCTGCCCAGCACGTAGACGCTCGACGCCGGATTGACCGGGTAGAGGCCCAACGCGCTGAAGACGTACCAGGCCGACATCTGGCCGCAATCGTCGTTGCCGCACATGCCGTCCGGCTTGTCGCTATACATCGTGCTGACGATCTGCCTCACGCGTTGCTGCGTCTTCCACGGCGAGCCCGCGTAGCAGTAGAGGTACGCCACATGATGGCACGGCTCGTTGCCGTGGACGTACTGGCCAATCAGGCCGGTCAGGTCGGGGCTCCCCGGCGAGAGCACGCGCGACGTGTCGGTGAACATCCGGTCGAGTTTGGCCGTAAACGCCTTGTCGCCGCCGAGGAGCCCGATCAGGCCCGGCACATCGTGCGGCACGAACCAGCTATAGTTCCACGCGGTCGCTTCGGTGTAGTCGGACCAGTAGAGCACACTCGGGTCGAACGGCTCGCGCCATCGGCCATCGAGCAGCCGACCCCGCGCGAAGCCAACCTTCGGATCGAACACGTTCCGATAATTCTGCGCCCGGCCGTCGAACAGCTTCGCGTCGTCGGTCTTGCCCAGGGCCCGGGCCATCCGCGCGACGCACCAGTCGTCGTAGGCGTATTCAAGCGTCCGCGAGACGGACTGCTTCTTGCGGTTCTTCGCGTCAGAAGGAACGTAGCCGTGCTTGCGATACTCGTTCAGGAAGAAGCGGTCCTGCATCGAGACGTCCCGCATGGCCCGATAGGCGGCCTCGGCGTCGAAACCGCGAAAGCCCTTCAGGTAGGCGTCGGCGATGACCGGAATCGAGTGATTGCCGATCATGCACCACGTCTCGTTGCCGGCCAGCGACCAGAGCGGCAGCAGATGCTGGTCGAACTCGCGGTGATGGGCCAGCATCGAGTTGACACAATCATCGACCCGGCGAGGCTGGAGGATCGTCAATAACGGGTGCTCGGCGCGGAACGTGTCCCAGAGCGAAAACGTACAATAGTTTTGGAACTTGGCCGCCGGATGATCGGCGTGGTCGAGGCCGCAGTAGCCGCCGTCGGCGTCGTTGAACAACGTCGGGGCCGTGCCGACGTGATACAGGGCCGTATAGAACGTCTTGCGTAGGGCCCGATCGGCCGTGTGAATCTCGACACGCCCCAGCAGGTCGGTCCAGCAGTTCTCCGCCGCGGCCACCGTGGCGCCAAAATCCCACTCGGGAATCTCAGCGGCCAGATTCTTCCGCGCCGCCTCGACGCTCACGGCCGAAATGCCGACCTTCACGACGATCGGCTTCTCGGCCCGGTGGAAGGTGGCGCGGACCAGCAGCCCGCGGGCGGCCGCACGTCGAGCCTTTTGCTTGTCGTCCGCGGTCTTCCACCGCAGCGTGTTGAACGTGTCATGACCCTTGTCGCTCAGCCGCTCGGCGGCGTCGATCGCATCGAACGGCTGCGACAACTCGGCGACAAAGTAATACGTCTTGTCGTCCGCCCAGCCGCGGCTCTGGCGATGGCCGGAGATGACGCGATCCGATTCGATCG
>JBDKUC010000151.1:0-10525 GCA_039679885.1 Thermoguttaceae bacterium
GCCGCGGGCGACGGCGCCAGAGAATCGCGTCGATCTTTCGGCCTTGCGAGAATTGGCCAATCTTTCGGCCCACAGCGCGTTGGCCCGGCACGCCCGGCGACTGATGGTCAGTCGAATGAACTCGAAGCTGCTGGTGGCCGGCGTGGCGTTTGCCTCGTCCGTAGGCCTCTATTGGATGTCGCGAGTATTGACTTGGAAAGTCACCTACTACGCGGCGATGGCTTCGCTGCTCATCGGGGTCTACTGGGGCATGCACTATCTGCTGTTGACCGGTCGACTGATTATCAAATCGGGCCACGTGGCCTGGAATCCAGCCACAGGTCCGCAGGCGGCGACCGCCGAGCGGGAGAGTCCGGAGATGCCCGGCCCGTTCTCGGAACCGGTCTCGATGAACGCTCAAGACGCGGCGGCCGATGCGCCGACCAGCTAGCGTCTGGGGGCCATGCCCACGCTCGTCGTGGGGCATGAGGAAGCGAGATCGGGTGCCATGTCCCACGCTTGTCGTGGGCATGATTCGACGGCGAACATGCTTGCTGTCTCGCTGCGCTCGCTTAGCAAGCATGGCACCCAAAACTCCCCAACAGACTGCATCACTACACTAGCGTCTGGGCGTCATGTCCCACGCTTGTTCGTGGGCATGAACATGCTTGCTGTCTCGCTGCGCTCGCTTAGCAAGCATGGCACCGGTAGGTCGCCATCTATTGGAGACACGACGTTCGCTAGGCGGCCTTCTTCAGCGAGTTGGATTTCGGCAGGGCCTTTGGCTCGTCGGCTTTCTTGGCATCGACTTTCTTGGCATCGCCCTTCTGCTCGGCATTCTTCGCCTTGGCGGACTTGTCGGCGGCCGCTTCCTTGTCGCCGGCCTTGCGTTCCACGGCAGCCTTCTCCGCCGCCTTCTTCTCAGCGGCGGCCTTTTCCTCGACCGCTTTTCGTTCCTTCGCGGCCTTTTCCTCGACGGCCTTTTCCTTGGCCGCCTTCTCGGCGATGGCGGCCTTCAACATCGCCGGCGAGCGGCTGCCAGACATCAGATCGTACATTGCGACGATCAGCATGTCCGTCGGCAGGCAATAGGTTTCCGTTCGGCCGCCGTGTGCGATGTTCACACCGATGACGCGTCCGCTCAGGTCGATCACCGGTCCGCCGCAATCGACGGGCCGCAGGACCGTGTCGTGCTGGATGACCGAGGCGAAATCATCGGAGCGGGCGCTGACGCCTACGCCCATGCTGTTCATTCTCTGCCGCCGCTCCGTGGCCGCGGTGGAGAGCTTCCCAAGACGGACGGGCAAGTCGAACGTCCCCTCGCCGCGCTTGATGGTCAACGTGATCTCGTCGCCCGGCTTGTGCCGTCCCAGCAGATTGCGGAGGGTGGCCGTATTGGCGGCCGGCCGGCCGTTGATGTGGGTGATCGTATCGTCCGCTTTCAATCCGGCCACTGCGGCGGGACCTCCAGACACGACCTGGACGACCCTTGCCGGCCCGGCTTTTTCGCTCAGTTGCACGCCCATCTGGCCTCCGATGGGCGGAATCGAGCGGCGTGGCACACTGACGACGCCGATGGCCACGGGATCGTCGTCGATTCCGGCCGAAGCGAGCCACTCGCCGACGCCCGGCTGCGAGACCTTCCACGGAATCATCGGCAACTGGCGGGCGTCGATCTTCAGCATAGCCAGATCGAGCGGAGGACTGAACGGCGGGTTCAAGACGCCAATGACTCGGACGTCGAACTCGCGGCCGTCGCGGAGCCGACAAGTGATCTTCCCCTTCAGTTCGCCGGAATCGGTCAGAATCTCGCTGGCCTTGGTCAGAATCCAGCCATCGGGTCCGACGATGGTGCCCAAGACGGCGTCCTTTCCGTCGCGCTTCAGCCGCACGACGCACTGGCTGGCCTGCTGAACGACCTCGCGGAACGCCCGTCTCACTTCCGGCGCGTTGCGGCCGGGCCGGGCCGGGCGGGTCGTGCCCCAGGCTTCGGTCTTCAGCAACCGATCCCAGTTCTTGCGGAAGACGTCGACCGGCACGTGCAGGTTGACGTCCGTCGAAGCGGCGATCTTGCTATTGATGCCAATGACGTTGCCGTCAAGATCGACCAGCGGTCCGCCCGAATCGCCGCCGACCAGCGGGCAATCGGTTTGAATGACAGTGTCCGACTTTTCGAGGATGCGGCCGATGCGCACCACCGGGGGCCGGCCGGGGCGATAGCCCAGCGGATGGCCGAAGTCGACACACCACGCGCCGACCTTCAGCGCGGCCGAATGGCCCAACGGGACGGCCGGCCATTTGCCGGAATCGGTGATTCTCATCAGCCCTGCGTCGAGCGAGACGAAATTGCCGAGCGTCTTGCCTTTGGCCGTCTTGCCGTCGGCGAAATAGAACATCACCGGCTGTCCCGGCGTCTTGACGACGTGGCCAGCGGTCATCACGATGCCGTCCTCGCTGACGATGACGCCGCTTCCCCAGCTAGTGCCGACGCGGATGCCCACGACCGATGGCAGGACCTTGACAACGACCGCTTTGATCTGCGACTGCATCTCCTTATACCCGGCGAGATCCTTCGGGGCCTGAATCACCGGATCGCCTCCGGCGGGAGTCGCTTGCTGCGCCGAGATCGGCGACAGCGTCATCGAAAGCAGAAGGAGCGACAAAGCCAACGGCAACACGGCATGTGAGGACTTCATGGCAACTCGGATGGCGGGATGAAGGGGATGGGCGGGTCGCGACGGCATTTTCGCCAGCGATGACCGATTTATACCAGTATGCACAAGGCCGCAGGCGATGGCAACTCTACGTCGCGGAACCTTGTTTTTTTCCTTCCCCCCGGTCCCTTGACCGGACACAATCAATCGGGTACGCTTTCGTGTTCCGGTTGGCATGAGCATCCGGGCGCATAGCTCAGTTGGTTAGAGCGCGTCCCTGATAAGGACGAGGTCTGCAGTTCGAGTCTGCGTGCGCCCACTCGCAAAGCCGTCTGTAGCAAGGAGTTACAGACGGCTCTTTTATGCGCGCCCAGGCCGTGGCCGGCGGACGAATTCAATCGCCGCACTCGTCCGACAGTTGGCGGATCTGGTCGATGGCCTCTTGCACGTCGGGCACGGCAACGCCCGTCATCCGGCCGCGGCGGTCACAGTCGCAAAGCAGCAGCAGTTCCTCGAAGTCTTCCGACGTTTCGAGCCGGCGGCGAACGCGGACGCCGAGCGTCCCCTCGCGGAGAGCGAGCGCCTCGACGTGGTGCTCGATCAGCCAAGCGGTTCGTGGGCTGATGAAGCCCTCAAGGGCCGCCAGCCCCGCCTCGACGTGGTCGCGACGGTCGATCGCCTTGCCGACGTCGTGCAGCAGCGCGGCCAAGAGGAACTCCTCGTCGTAGGGCCGCATTTCCCGGGCCAACTCGAAGACCTGCAAGCTGTGATAGAGAACGTCGCCCTCGGGATGCACGTCGATCGGCTGCGCGACGTGCTCCAAGGGCAGCAGGAGCAGCTCGTAGACGCGAAAGCGGTCCGAGGGCGCAACGCCGCACCACGTTGCCGCTTCAGCCGATTCGGCCGATTCGCCCATAGCGGCCGGATCGGACATCAGCCGCCGCTGCTCGTCGGGCGCGGCGCGGTCGAACGCCCGTAGATGACCGCGGATCTCGCGGTTGCAGGGCATGTCCTCGGGCTTGATCTCGCCGGCCGTGAAACGCCGGACGGCCCGCAGCTTGGCCCGGCCGTATTGGGTCTCTTCGCGGGCGTAGATGAGCCGCGCCGCCTCGAATGCTACTCGCCGCCGCAACCTTTCGATTGTCATCGGTGATGGTGCGATTTACGCACCGTCGTCGTTTTCTTGAGTTCCACTGGCTCTGCCAGTGTTAAGCATCACCCAGAATTCTGGACTGGCAAAGCCAGTCGCACACAACGCATTGTATCCGATCAGCACGGGACGCCACGCTAAACCGACTCCTCCTCTTCCATCGCTTCCTGCAACTTGCGGATCGCCCGCAGCCAAAGCATTTGGACTGCGGGCCGGGAACGCTCCATCCGCTCTGCCACCTCGTTGAACGAGAGCCGCTGGAGATTCCGCAGCATAATCACTTCCTGGTAGTCCGGCGGGAGCGTCGTCATCGCAGCGGTCACGCGCAGCTCGGTGTCGAGTTGCAGAAACTCCTGACTGGGCGTTGGCGTATCGGCGGCAGGCTCGGGCGCCCCGCGGGCGAGGCTGTCGTCCGGGTCGCGGAACGGCACTTCGCGGCCGGCCGCTCGCTTGGCCGTGCCCCGATATCGCCGCACGAAATCGGCCGCGTTGTGGCTAAGGATCTTGCGAAGCCAAGCCAGCCACTCCTGCTCGCTCCGGCCCTGAAACCGCTCGAAATCGCGACACGCCTCGAGCATCGTCTCTTGCACCAGATCCGAGGCGTCGACCTTCCGCCGCAGCCAGGTCTCGACCTGCGATCGGGCGACATAGCCCAGATAGGAGCGGCAAAGCTCGAACAGCCGGTCACGGCTCTCGGCGTCGCCTTGCCGCGCGGCATCGATCAGGCACGAATATCGGACGGAGTCGCGTTCACCCATCCATGTAGTGTATCCCCGTGGGGCCCGTTTTGCCAGGGCGAGGGGCGATCCAGAGCAGAACTACACGGTCGTTCGTAGTTCGGGCTTTGGCCTGCGATTCTCACCGTAGGGTGGGTCGACGTCGCAGGTACATGGTGGGGCTTCGCAAACCAATCAACGATGATTTGCACTCTGTGGATTTGCAGAACGAGTTGCCGCGACGGAAGCCCCACCAGCGTCTTGGTTTGCTTGACCCACCCTACTCACGGCTGCTTTGCTGTCCTCCGGGGCGGCCCAGGTGGATCATCAGCACGGTCACATCGGCAGGCGTAATGCCACTGATGCGAGCCGCTTGGGCAAGATCGGTCGGGGCGATCCGGGCCAGCTTTTCGCGGGCCTCCGCCCGAAGGTGCGGCACCGACGCATAGTCCAAGCTGGACGGAATGCGATGGCCGGCCAGGCGATCCTGCCGGGCGATGTCGACTTGCTGGCGGGCAATATAGCCAGAATACTTGGCGTCGTAGGTCACCTGCGTTGCCACGGTCTCGGGAACATCGGCCAAGGCTGGCAGCCGCGCGACGATGTCCTTCCAGTCGATCTCCGGGCGGCGGAGAAGCTCCTGGAGAGTCCGGTTTCCAGAATCGACGGGGGCGTCCGGCGGCTGGGTCGAAACAGGTTGGGAATCCGGTCCAGAGGAGGCGACAAGTTGACAACCTGCATCACCTGGAGGTTGCCAAGCTGTTCCACGCGTCGTTTGCAGCAGTCGCACAATGCGGGCGATCTCGTCTTCTTTGGCGCGGAGCCGCTGCCAACGATCATCGCCGGCCAGGCCCAGCCGATGGGCCAGCGGCGTCAGCCGGCGGTCGGCATTGTCCGGCCGAAGGAGGAGTCGATATTCCGCTCGGCTGGTGAACATGCGATAAGGCTCATCCACGCCGCGGGTGACCAGATCGTCGATCATCACGCCGATGTAGGCTTGATCGCGGCCAAGCACGAGCGGTTCTTGCCCGCGGAGCCGCAGCGCGGCGTTTGCGCCCGCCACGAGGCCCTGAGCCGCCGCCTCTTCGTAACCGGTGGTGCCGTTGATCTGGCCGGCGCAGTAGAGCCCGGCCACCCGCTTTGTCTCCAGCGACGCATTCAACTGCGCGGGCGGCAGGTAGTCGTACTCGATTGCGTATCCGTAGCGGACGACCTTCGCCCGTTCGAGCCCTGGAATTGCCGTCAACATGGCGTCCTGCACGTCGCGCGGCAGGCTGGTCGAGAGGCCGTTGATGTAAACGTCGTCGGTGTGGCGGCCCTCGGGTTCGAGGAACAACTGATGAGAGGATTTGTCGGCGAATCGGATGATTTTCGTTTCGATCGAAGGGCAGTAGCGAGGCCCGGTCGATTGGATCTGCCCGGTGAACATCGGCGCGCGATGCAAGTTCGCTCGGATCAGTTCGTGCAGTTCGGGCGTGGTGCGGGTGATCCAGCAAGGAACTTGCTCGACGTCGAGCCGCTCGGTGAGAAACGAAAAGGGCTCCGGTCGTTCGTCGCCCGGCTGCCGCTCGGTATTGGCATAGTCGATCGTGCGTCCGTCGATTCGCGCGGGAGTGCCGGTCTTGAAGCGGCCCAGTTCGAAGCCAAGCCGCAAGAGCGACTGGCTGATGCCCGAGGACGTCGGCTCGTTGATGCGTCCGCCGGGCATCGTGCTGTCGCCGAAGTGGAGCAGGCCGCGCAGGAACGTTCCGGCGCAGACGACGACGGCGCCGGCGCGATACTCGGCGCCGCTCGACGCGCGAACGCCAGCGATCCGATGCGGGGACGGCGAGCTGCCTGGCACCGATTCCGGTTCGACCAGGATCTCGTCCACGGTATCCTGGAGCAACGAAAGTCCCTGTTGCGCGCGGAGGACTTGCTGGATTTCCTGCTGATAGGCGCGCTTGTCGGCCTGGGCGCGGGGGCCGTGCATGGCGGGCCCCTTCCGGCGGTTGAGCATGCGGAACTGGATGCCCGTGCGATCGATGGCCAGGCCCATCGCCCCGCCGAGGGCGTCGATTTCCCGGACGATCTGCCCCTTGCCGACGCCGCCGATGGCCGGGTTGCAGCTCATCAGTGCGATCGTGTCGAGCGAGCTGGTCATCAGCGCAGTGCGAGCGCCGAGGCGCGACGCCGCCAGCGCGGCTTCCACACCGGCGTGGCCGCCGCCAATGACCAGAACGTCGAACTCAGAAGTGCGAGGCATACGCCCATCATACGTTCTCGACGGCCAATCGCCAACGGACCGTCGGCCGCTGCCCACTGCCCACTGCCCACTGCCCACGGTACAATGCCCGTTGCCGTTTCAGCCCCGTGGAAATTTAGGGCAGTTCATGTTTTCCGGTGACCTAGAGCGATTCGGGCCGGGGGCCACAGGCCCTGCGCCGACGCTGCGCGAGAGTCGGCGATATTGTCGGCGGCTGGCTGGACGGCACTACGAAAACTTCACGGTCGTCAGCGACCTCTTGTTGCCGCGGCGGCTGCGGCAGCACGTGGCGAGCGTGTATGCCTACTGCCGCTGGGCCGATGATCTGGCCGACGAATGCCACGACCCGCAGCGGGCGATTGAGTTGCTCGACTGGTGGGAAAGGCAGCTGCGCGACTGCTATCGCGGCCGGGCGACGCATCCGGTGTTTATCGCGCTGAGCGAGACCATCGAGCAGTTCGACCTTCCGGCCGATCCACTGCTCGATCTCCTCGTCGCCTTTCGCCAGGATCAGCGAGTCACGCGGTACGAGACAACCGAGCAGGTGCTCGAGTACTGCCGCTATTCGGCGAATCCCGTCGGGCGGCTGGTGCTCTACCTCGGCCGATGTTGCACGCCGGACCGGGCTGAACTTTCCGACGCAATCTGCACGGGTCTGCAATTGGCGAACTTCTGCCAGGACGTGGCTCGCGACTGGCAGCGGGGCCGCATCTACCTGCCGCAGGCCGAGTGTCGCCGGTTCGGCTACGACGAGGCGGCCTTCGCCCGGCACGAAGCCAACGATGCGTTCCGCCGATTGCTGGCCTCGGAGGTGGACCGTGCTGAGGGCCGGTTGCGCGCCGGGATGCCCTTGGTGGCGGAGATGTCCGACGGCTTGCGATTGCCCGTTGCGCTGTTTGCCGCCGGTGGTTTGGCCATCCTGGAGGCGATTCGGCGGCAGAAATACGATGTGTGGACAACCCGGCCCACGGTTGGCCGATTGGAGAAGCTGCGGTTGATGGGCCGCTGCTGGTGGAAACAGACGTTTCGCCAGTTGTAGCATAGTGTCTCAAACAAATGGTGACTTATGGGTGCCATGCTTGCTAAGCAAGCGCAGCGAGACAGCAAGCGTCTGCCGCTTTCTCATGCCCACGACAAGCGTGGGCATGGCACCCAGCCCGCTGCTGGTGGAAACAGACGTCTCGCCAGTCTTGTCATAGCCGCGCGAACGGCGCCATGAGATGATGAATCCGAGTCGCGATCTTATTGAAGCCAGTTACGCGTATTGCCGGCGGATGAGCCGACAGGCAGGCTCGAGCTTCCACGCCGGATTTCTGCTCTTGCCACCTGCTCAGCGTCGGGCGATGTGGGCCCTCTACGCCTTCATGCGCCACACGGACGACCTCGCCGACGCGCCGAGCGAAGGGCAATCACGACATGAATCGTTGGCCGCCTGGCGAAGCTCCCTATGCCAAGCGCTGCAGGAAGACGCCGAAACCAATCGAGGGCTGGGCACTTCCGAGCTCAGTTGCTCGCCGCACCTTCCGGCAGAGACCCACGAGCTGATCCTTCCCGCCTTGGCTGACGTCGTCCGGCAATTCGCGATTCCGCCGGCGCATCTCTTCGCGGCCATCGACGGCGTGGAAATGGACCTCGATGGGCGTGGCTACGAGACGTTCGAGGAGCTCGAACAGTATTGCGAGCGCGTGGCGTCGGCCGTGGGCTACTGCTGCATTCATATTTGGGGATTACGCGGCATTGAGGCGATTCGGCCCGCCCGGCAGGCGGGCATCGCCCTGCAATTGACGAACATCCTGCGAGACCTGCGCGAGGACGCCGCAGCCGGCCGCGTCTATTTGCCCGGCGAGGACCTCCGGCAGGTCGGCTATTCGGCCGAGGACCTGCGAGCTGGAGTGGGCGACGAGCGTTTCCGCCGGCTGATGGCGATGGAGATTGCCCGCGCGCGGCGGCTCTATGCCGAAGGCGCCGAGTTGCTCGACTGGCTCGCGCCCACCGGGCGGCGGATCTTCGGCCTGTTGATGGCAACGTACCGTTCGCTGCTGGACAAGATCGCCGGCGACCCGACGGCGGTTCTTCATCGTCGCGTTGCGGTTGGCCGGCTCAAACGACTCGGACTTCTCGCCCGATGGTCGCTCTGGCCGCCGCGAAGGAACGATCCACGATGAGCAGCCCAACCCGCAGGGCGTGTGCGTGCACGCACCGTGATCTTCCAGAGGACGGGAAGGCGAGTGCAAGCACGCACCCAGCCGGCCGCGAGGAGACGAAACGGACGCTGGGCATCGTCGGCGGCGGACTGGCCGGACTGGCGGCCGCGGTCGAAGCGGTCGAACGCGGCTGGCGGGTCGACCTGTTCGAGCAGGCCCCGTTTCTCGGCGGCCGCGCCGGCTCGCTGGTCGATTCGCGAACTGGCCAACTGATCGACTACTGCCAGCATGTGGCGATGGGTTGTTGCAGCCGGTTCCTGGAGTTCTGCCGCCGCACGGGCATCGCCGACTGCTTTCAATCCGCGGGCGCTCTGCACTTCATCGGCCCCGACGGGAAGCAATGCGATGTGGCCGCAAGTCGTTGGCTGCCTGCCCCGCTTCATCTCCTGCCCGGCCTGATGCGGCTGAAGTATCTGACGCTCGGGGAGCGTTGGGCGATTGCCACGGCAATGCGCCGCCTCGTGCGCGGCCAACGAGACGCCGCGCTGTCCTTGCCGGATGCGACCCTCGGCGACTGGCTCCGCACGCAACACCAATCGGCCCACGCGATCGAGGGCTTCTGGTCGGTCGTGATCGAGAGCGCCTTGGGAGAAACCGTAGACCACGCCTCAGCCGCAGCGGCACGACAGGTGTTCCGCGACGGATTCATGTTGTCGCGTCAGGCTGGCGATGTGCTGTTGCCGCGGCTGCCGTTGCGTCAGATCTTCCATGATCGGTTGCTGCCGTGGTTGGCGAATCGCGGCGTTCAGATTCATCTTGCCACTCGCGTCCGCTCGATCGAGGGCACGGCGTCCAGCGCTCAAACGCTAGTGCTCGACGGCGGCGTGCGAAAGACGTTCGACCAACTGGTTGTCGCGGTGCCGTGGCACGCGCTCGGCCCGTTGCTGGCCGGCGAGCTGAGCCTCCCCTCGCACTTTGGGATAGGGGCCGGGGGTGACGGCCGCGACGCGACAGGCCCTCACCCTAACCCTCTCCCAAAGGGAGAGGGGACCGTTATGACAGGCCCTCACCCTAACGCTCTGCCAACGGGCGGGAGGACTGAAATCGAGCGGATCGAGCCGGCGGCGATCACGGGCATTCACCTCTGGTTCGATCGGCCCGTCGTTCCACTGCCGCACGCGGTCTTGGTCGGCCGGCTTGGGCAATGGGTGTTCGCCGACAGTGTTTCCCGTCTCCCAAAGGGAGAGGGGACCGCCGCGCAGCATTGCCAAGTGGTCATCAGCGCCTCGCACCGGCTGCCGAGGCGGTCGCACGACGAGTGGCTCGCCGCAATCGCTGACGAATTGCGGTCGACTTGGCCAACGGCCGCTGCGGCGAAGCTTCTGCACGGCCGAGTGGTGACGCAGCCGGCCGCGCTCTTTTCCGCCCAGCCCGGTGTGGACCGCGATCGGCCACCGCAGCAAACGGCGATTGCCAACTTGGCGTTGGCCGGCGATTGGACAGCGACCGGCTGGCCCGCCACGATGGAAAGCGCTGTCCGCAGCGGCCGGCTCGCGGTCGAGGCCCTCGACGGTTCGTAGATCCGCCGAGTGCCCGTTCGTTCGTAGTTCCGCCTTTAGGCGGCGTTTCACTCGGAA
>JBDKUC010000163.1:0-7444 GCA_039679885.1 Thermoguttaceae bacterium
ACGAAGCGGCCATGGCCTTCCGTCGCTCGGCCGTCGATGGGCACGTCGATCTGAAGCGTTGGGGGCGCTCGGCGATGGGCGAGCTGTTCCCGCTTTGGATGCTCAAGTATCTGCCGAACATGCCCGCCTGCCATATCGGCATTGGCCAGGACGCCCGCGGACCGAACAACACAATTACCCTCGGCGACGTATCGAGCCTCTCGGCGCTGGCCGAGGCGGTGCGGGTGCTCGATCGAGGGCAAGCCGACGCCCTGATCGCCGGTGGCGTTGGCGCACGGCTTCATCCGCTCGATTTCGCCCGCGGTCAAGTCACCGGCCTGACGCGGCAAGCTGATCCGGCAGTCGCATGCCGGCCGTTCGACGCTCGTCGCGACGGGGTGGTCAACGGCGAAGGGGCGGGCTCGGTCATCCTGGAGCCGGACGACAAGGCCCAGGCCCGCGGCGCAAACCGCTTGGCCCGTGTGTTGGGCTGCGCCAACGTGTTTGCCCCGCCCGCCGATCGTTCGTCGGCCCACGGTACGGCGGCTTCCGACCGTTCGTCGGCCGACGGTACGGCGTCATGCGACCGTTTAGCGGCCGACGGTACGTCGGTCCCCGCCCGCGTCGGCCTCGCCATTCGCCGCGCCGTTCGCGGCGCTTTGGACGACGCCGGCTTGACACCGGCCGATGTCGGTCTGGTCGTCGCCCATGGCGTGAGCACAGTTGACGACGACCGCGTCGAGGCCCAGGCGATCCATGAAGTGCTGGGCGACGTCCCGCTCACGGCGCCGAAGAGCTATTTCGGCCATTTGGGCCCTGGCGCCGGGGCGTTGGAGACCGCGCTGGCCGTCCTTGCGCTCCAGCATCGGCTGATTCCGCCTACGCTCAACTATGAGCGTCCCGATCCTGAGTGCCCGGCCAATGTCGTCCGTGGGCAGCCGGCCCCGTTGGCCAAGCCTGTAGCCCTGATCCTGAGCCACACGCGATACGGCCAGGCCGTCGCCGTGGCGCTGGGAGGAATATGAGCGGCATGACGCCGAGCTACCAGTCTTTTGCGGCCCAACTCCGGCAGCTTGATCGGGCGATCAAGACGTTGACGCCGGAGGCGGCTGGGCTGGGCGTCTCCTCGCCCGACGGCCAGGAATGGTTCGACCTGCTGCGGAACAAGCTGTTGCCGCAGGTCGATCTGCCGCCGCTGTTGGTCGTGGCCATCGTCGGCGGCACGAACATCGGCAAGTCCGTCGTCTTCAATCTTCTGGCCGGCGAAGTGGCCAGCACTTCGAGCCCTCTGGCGGCCGGCACCAAGCATCCGGTCTGCCTGGTGCCGCCTGACGTGGCCGATCCCGCGTTGCTCCAGCGGCTGTTCGAGCCGTTCGAGCTGCACGCCTGGCACTCGGCCGATGACCCGCTGGGCGACTCGTCGACGAACCGGCTGTTCTGGCGTCGAAGCCAGACGATTCCACCGCGGCTCTTGCTGCTCGATGCGCCCGACGTCGATTCCGATGTCGCGGTGAATTGGCAGCGGGCGACCGCGCTGCGTCAGGCGGCCGACGTGCTCGTCGCCATTCTCACGCAGCAGAAGTACAACGACGCCGCCGTCAAACAGTTCTTTCGTGCGGCCGTCGAGGCCGAGAAGCCGATCGTCGTCGTCTTCAACCAGTGCGAATTGCAGGCCGACGCCGACTATTGGCCCCGCTGGCTCGCCACGTTCTGCGAGCACACCGGCGCGCGGCCGGAGCTGGTCTACGTCGTTCCCTACGACCGTCATGCGGCCGAAGAGCTGAGATTGCCGTTTTATGCAATTTCGCCTCTCTCAAAGGGAGAGGGGCACGCGGTGAGCGCGTCGATGAGCGATGGAGCCCCTCTCCCAAAGGGAGAGGGGACTAAGCTCCGCGAAGCGAGCCTCCGCGATGACTTGGCGGCGTTGCATTTCGACGCCATCAAGATTCGCACGTTCCGCGGAGCGCTGCATCGCGTTCTCGATTCGCAGCAAGGGCTGCCGGCCTATCTGGACGCGGTTCGCGCGGCGGCCGGCGGCTATTCGGCGGCGGCCGCGGCCCTTTCGGCGGCCGACATGGCTCGCGTCGGTTGGCCGTCGCTGCCGGCCAGCGTTCTGGTCGACGAGATTCGCCAGTGGTGGGATAGTTCTCGGCAAACCTGGTCGCGACAGGTTCATGGTTTCTACCGCGCACTGGGACGCGGCGTCACCTGGCCTGTGCGGAGCGCGTGGCGCTCGATGACCGGGCCGGGCGTCGATCCTCTCGCGGCGTTTCAGGCCCAGGAGCGGACGGCCGTCGTCACCGCGGTCGAGAAACTGCTGGGCGAGTTGGAACGCCTGTCGCAGGTTGGCAACGAGGTTTTGCGGCCTAGGCTGCTGAAGCTCCTCGGCGGCCGTGCCCGCGCGACCCTGCTCGAACACATCCAAGCGGCGCACGAAAATCTGCCGGCCGTCGATGAGTCCTACCGCGATTTCCTGCGGACCGAGTTGAACGCCTGGCGAGGCTCAAATCCGCGGGCGGTCCGCTTCCTCCAATCGCTCGATCATGCGGCCGCGCTGGCCCGCCCTGCCCTGACGGTCGCCCTGTTCTTCACCGGCTTGCACTTCGCGGGTGATCTGGTCGGGCAGGTGGCCGCCAATGCAGCCACTGCCACGGCCGGGCACCTGGCCGCTGAGGCCGCCATCGCCGGCGGCATCACCGGCGGCGGCGACGCCCTGGTGAGCACGACGAGCGAAGGCGTCGGTCAGGCGGCCGGCCGGCTGTTCAGCCGCCTTCAATCTCGCTATGCGCAGCAGCGGGCCCGCTGGTTGGCCGAGTGGCTTGAACGCGAATTGCTCGGCGGTCTGCTGGCCGATCTCCGCCGCGGGGCCGATGTGCCCGAGGGCGCGGCGTTCCGAGAAGTGGCGATGCTCACGACGACGCTGGCAGCGTCGTGAATCTGCCGCTCGCCGTAGGTTATTCTGAAGCATAACCCGACAGCTACGATTCTCCTGGCAAGAAAAATACCGACGCGTTTGCCACCGGGACGTGCGACGTGCGAGAGCACGCTTTCCGGGCTGCGGAGCCAAGGCCGCAAGAGCCCGCGGATTAGCAAGACGTCCATCTTGTGGCAAACGCGTCGTGAGAAACACTCACCGCGTCTACGATCATCGATCCTCCTGAGTGAGAGTGAGAGAAACGGGTGCCCCTGTTACGATGGCGGCCGCGGTCGATACGGGTATGGCGGAATCGCCAGGTAATCGACCAGTCCGGCCTGGAGGTCTTCCTGCTGCTCTCGCAGCAGGTGGCGACGCTTGAGGGCGCCCAAGTGACTCGCGGGCGCCCCAGGTGGCGGCCCCGATCGGGGCAACCGCATCGCCCGGGTGTACGCCCAAGCGCTTCGCAATGGTCCGATGGGACAAATCATCTCGGGCGTACTCCGCCCGGCTCGCGGCGGCGCGGCCGACCGGCGGTCGGCTCCGAGGATCGCGTCGCATTCGTGCCGGTACTTCTATATGCCCGATGAAAAGATCAAGTCAAAAAAAGATTCAAGAAAAGTGGAGGAAAATGCGACGCCCGCCAAAAGTCGGCCATTTCCAACGCCAAACGCGCGAAAGCTTCGGCGACCGGCAGAGTCGCGTCAGCCAGTCGGCGCTTCTCTCGTTCCGCACACTCGCCCCAATGCGTTGCGTAGCGCGGCGGCTCGACCTGCGTCTTTCCGCGGGCGAGCCGGCGGTGACACTTGGCGGAATCGCCGCACGGAGGTTTCGGATCGCCTTTGCTGACAGGGGTCTCGCTTCCTCTGAGAGAGGGCTCAAGACCAGGTCCCCTCTCCCTTTGAGAAGGGCTCAAGATCAGGTCCCCTCTCCCTTTGGGAGAGGGTTAGGGTGAGGGCGGTCAGTTGTCAGTCGTCAGTTGTCAGTCGTCAGTTGTCAGTTGTCAGTTGCCAGTGGTTAGTTGCCAGCGGTGAGCGGTGAGCGGTCAGCCAGCGGTCGCTGCCGACTGTCGCGTCGGTGGGCCCAGTTCGCCGTCGGGATCGGAGCGGGCGTTGCGCCGAGTAAATGGGACGGAAACGACGCCCGCCCCCTTTGCAGTCGCGACCCCTTTGCAGTCGCCTTTGCAGTCGCGAACGCGAGACGGCTCTTGTCGTTCCGTAGGGCGTTTCAGTTGGTCAACAGACTGCGGTTTTGCCAACTTCACGTTTTCGGCGCCCGCCGTCCTGGGCGTGCCGGTTGCCTTCGACAGCGTTTCCGGCGACGACCATCCTAACGCGTGGCGGTCGGTTTTCAAGCTCACGAAGTGGCCGGGTGCGACAAGAGTCCCCGGCTGTGCTTGACATGCCAGGATCGAGGGGGAATGCGGCGGAACGATTGTGTCATCACTCGCCGCGTGTTATTGGGACCGGAAGGTAGTTCCGACCCCCTTAGCCGCCCCTCCTCCCCTAATCCACGTAGTGCCACTCGCCCGTCTCAAAGTTGTAAACCATGCGGCCGAAGGGCGGACACTTCCGCCAGACGAGTATATGCCCCGGCGACGCATAGTACCCGAACTCGCTGTACGTGCAACAGTATTTTGCTTTGGGAACTGAGCTCAAGTAACGTGGAACAAGGTCGCTCAGTCGCTCTGGGTAGGCCCCGTTGGCTTCACGGTAGCGCTCGCACGCTTGGATCACGCGTGCTGCCTGGCCGGCTGCTATCGTCCCTTGTGCCGAGTAATTCACGACGACGAGTAGTCCCGTGATGAGGGGGATCAGGACACGGGCCGCAGCCACCCCCAAACTCGGGCGATGGACTATGGCCCGGACTACGCCAATGAGGAACCAGATTGGGCAAACTAGTGCTGAGACAAGGTAGCTGCCGTTGACGACGACATCAAGGAACACAAGAACTAGGGAACAGATCAAAGTTCCACCAATAGCGGCCAAGCCGCCACGAAGGCGCGAGCATCGGCTCTTAGCGTTTGCCGTTGACATGAGAACGCTCCTATGGACACTTCTTTGGCGGCATGAGGCCCTGGGCCGCACCGTAGTTGCCCGCCATCCACTGTTGTACCGTCACGGAGGGCAAAAAGGGATTAGTCCAATTATGTGCGCTTCCTTGGTCTTCCACGGGGTTGAAATGTGGATTCTAAGTCTGCCCTCGCCGCCCTTTCTTGTCAATAATTGGACTTATCGCCGTTTCTCCATGGTTCCGCACCTCCGGAAGCCCGCCTGATCTTTGTGGCGGCCAGCGATTTCTCCCTACGTGTTCCGCCGGACGCTTACAGTCGGGCATCCATGCCGACACGTTTCGCCGAATCCATTCGCCGACCAGGGACGCTCATTGCCGCCCCTGACCTCCCGGCTAGCCTTCTCTCCGTTCCGGTGTTGTCATGATTTCACAAAACCAAAAATCCGGGCCTTGACTCCGCGGCGGTAATGGGCCGACCCCGTTACCCCCCCGCGCTTTTTCAATCTTTTGTGGCGGTTCGCGCTGGCTCAATGGTGGCCGTCGGTAGGCTCCTCGCCTTTCGTTTAGCATCCGAAACAACCGCACAATGTGGCAAGGATAATTCAAGCTCCGTGACGCCGGCCTGACTGACGTTCGTTTTGCAGACGTTGAGGCATTGCAGAGCCGTCATTCCTTTGAGGCTCCCCAGTCCCAGGTCGCTGACGTTCGTACAACTCAGATCCAACCCCTTGAGCGACCGTAGGCTTGCTAGGTGGAGCAAGCCAGCATCTGTCACCCTTGTTCCCACGAGTCCGAGCCGTTTTAGTGCCTTCAGTCCCTTTAGGTGGACCATCCCGGAGTCGGTGACGTCTGTGAATGTGAGGTCCAACGTCTCCAACGATTTCAATCCCTTTATGCTCTGGAGTCCTGTGTCGGTGATACGGGTGAAACTCAATTCAAGCCTTCGAATGCTTCCCATTTCCGGCAGACTCGCCAAGCCGCGATCGCTAATCCTAGTCCGAACGAGGCTCACCCATCTTAGGTCGGACATGTTTTTGATACTTTCCAGACCAGCGTCGGTGATGGCCGTGTCGTCCAGCGACAATTCTTGAAGCTTCGTCAACGGTGTTAGGCGTGCGAGTCCCGCATCGGTTACCTTCGTTCCATCGAGCGACAGCACCCTCAGCCGCGCAAGAGTCCGAAGACTTGTCAAGCAATCGTCCGTAATGGCGGTATCCCAGAGACACAGTACTTCTAGACGTCCCAGTCTTTCGAGGTGCCGGACGCCCGCGTCTGTTATTCTAGTTTCACTAATGTCCAACGTTCGCAACCGACTTGCATTGATGAGGTTCGCTAGCCCAGCATCTGTTATCTTGCTTCCTCGCAGACGCAGGTACTCCAATTCACTCAGTTGCCGCAATGGACTCATGACTGCGTCAGTGACCGCCACCTTACTGGCCGAAAAATCTACCGATATACTGGAAATACCGGTCGCGCTTTCCACAATCGTTACTTCACCCCCAAGGGTTCGGATCGCGGAAACGGCAGCCGGCACAGGCATCGCCGCGACCGCACTTCTGTGGGCGGAGGCAACCGCCACCCCGAGCACCACTACGTAGATAAGAAACAACCTCATATCGGTAGTCCTCTCGTTGGAGGAAAAAGTGGGTCAAGGAAAAAGTGGGTCAGAACTGCTCTGTAGAAAACGCTGAACCTTAGGTGTTGGCGATGCGTAAATGGTTGCATGAGCAGGACGTGCAAGTCGCCAAGGACGGTGCTTGTCACGGCTTGGATGGTCGCCAAGGCCGTGTTGCCGGCATACAGCCACCGATCCAGCCCGAAGAAGTTCACGCAGCACCAACTCTTCGCTTGCCTGGTGCTCAAGGCGTTTCTGAAGACGGATTATCGCGGCCTGATGGCCTGCCTGCAAGACGCAGCCGCCTGGTGCGAAGCCATCGAGTTGGAAAACGTGCCGCACTACACCACGTTTCAAAAGGCGGCCCAGCGTCTCTTGCGGGCGGCGCCGGTCGCCGACCTGCTGAACGAAACGGTCGGGCAGATCATGGGCCGCAAACGTCGTGTGCCGTTGGCGGCGATCGACTCGACCGGTCTGGAATCGCGCCACACGAGCCGCTACGTCATTCACCGTTGCAGTCGAACGCCCAATTTGTATCAAACCACGCAATATACGCGTTATCCGAAGCTCGGTTTACTTGTCGATTGCTCGAATCACCTGGTCCTCGGCTATCTCACCGATCAAGGACCGAAGCCCGACATTCGCGACCTTGCTCCGACGTTGGCGGGAGTTGCGCCTCATGTCCGGCTCGAATGGCTGACGGCCGACGCGGGCTACGACAGCGAATCGAATCATCGCCTTTGTCGCGACGAGCGAGGCATTCGGACGTTAATTCCACCGAAGCACGGGCGGCCGACAACCAAGCCGGCCAACGGTCGTTATCGGCGATTGATGCAAACGCGATTCGACCAGGCGCGCTACGGCCAGCGTTGGCAAGTGGAAACGGTGGTGAGCATGATCAAGCGTCGTCTGGGTTCTGCCAC
>JBDKUC010000050.1:0-6027 GCA_039679885.1 Thermoguttaceae bacterium
CCCTTCTCGCGGCTCGTCAGCGCGAGATTCAACACGCGGGCGGCCGTCTTCGCGTCCTCGTGGAACATCTCGTAGAAGTCGCCCATGCGAAACAACAGCAGGGCGTCGGGACACGCCCGCTTCGCCTCCTCGTACTGCTGCATCATGGGCGTTGCGGCCATGCCGCCAATGCTAACAGCCGAAGAGGGTCGACGGAAGAGGGCGCCGCGTTTCGGGCCGCGTGTAACGCCGGTCGGCACGACCGTCCCTGCTGTCCGTTTAGCGCCGGTCGGCACGACCGTCCACAACACGATCGGGGCGGCCGTACCGGCCGCCGCTAAACGACAACCCGCCCGCTAAGCGCTCAGCGATTCAGCGATGGTCGCATCGCAGATCGCTTCGCACGCGGCCACGTCGGAACCGAACATCGCCCGACGGACGCTGCCAAACAAGTCGGGGTCGGCGTCGGCCAACTCGTCGAGCAACTCCCGCTCGGCCGTTGGCCGCATGGCGCCAAGCATCTTGACGACGCTCGTCATGCCGACGCCCAGACCCACGATCGGCGAACCATAGAGCCGCCGCCGAAGGGCTTCCTCGACCTCACGAAGAATCTCCTCGCTCGGCTCCTCCATCATCGCGATGCGGCGAATCACCGACGATTGCAGCTCGGCCGGCAGCGTGCTGAGAACTTTGCCCGCTTGATCGGCCGGCAGGTGCGTCAGAACGACCGCGATCGTCTGCGGATGTTCGTCGGCCAAGGTCGCCGCCAACTCGTCCGGATGCATCGTGAAAAGGAACCGAAACAGGTCCCCGCCAGACGCCGTTTCCGGGGTCGCTGCCGTCGACCGCTCGTCGGTCACGGGCGCAGCAGGCGGATGCGTCGCCCTCGGCGCACGAGCCGTCTGCGAGGCAAACTCCCGGAGGACGACTTCGCGCCGCCGCCGACCGACCTGACCGAGCGCGGCGATTTCACCGCGAACGGCCCCCGCCTCGACCGACGATAGCTGGGCCAACAGCGTGGCCGCTTGCTTCTCCGGCAGGCTGCTCAAAACAATAGCCGCTTTGCGAGTTCCAGCGATCGCCATGGCGCACCCTGAGCGCAAGAAGAGTTATGCGCCATCATCGGCAAAATGCGATGGAAAGCTTTAGCGGTCGCAGCAAATCGTTCGTAGTTCGGCCTTTAGGCGCAATACCGTTGAATGATCGCCGAAAAACCTTGTTCCCATGCTCCCGCGTGGGAACACACTCGTGGCGACGCTCCTGCGTCGTGGGGATCGCCAACCGGTTTCAAGCCAACGCGTTATGCTGAGGACGCCGGAGCGTCCAACCGGTGCGTTCCCACGGGGGACCGTGGGAACGAGATCAATGCGATGGAAAGCTTTAGCAGTCGCAGCAAAGTCGTTCGTAGTTCCGCCTTTAGGCGGCGATTCCACCGCGAGTACCGTCACCACAGAAGGCCCCGCTACACGACTTCCGCCCCGTTCGTGGCCTGGCAGACATACACCGCCGGCGTGTGACCGGTCTTCGTCTGATACGCGGCCGCCGTCCGCGCCGCGAAATCCTCGGCCGACTCCGCCCGGACCAACGCCATCGCGCAGCCGCCAAAGCCGGCGCCGGTCATCCGGGCGCCAAGACACGCCTCGTGCGCCATCGCGCAGTCGACCATCGCATCGAGTGCATCGCTCGACACTTCGTAGTCGTCGCGCAGACTCCGGTGGCTCTCGCCCATCAGACGACCAAGCTCGGCCGCCTCGCCGCGGCGCATCGCCTCCGCAGCCCGGACGGTCCGTTCGTTTTCGCTGATGACATGCCGGGCGCGGCGCCGCGTCACGGCGTCAAGCCCATCGGCCGATCGCTCGAACTGCTCGATGGTGACATCGCGAAGGGCGCGAACACCGAACTGCCGCGCGGCCGCTTCGCACTGGCTGCGACGCTCGTTGTAAGCCGAATCGACCAGTCCCCGGCGGGTCGACGTGTCGAGGACGGCGACGGCCACGCCCGGCGGCAGCGGCACCGGTTTCATCTCCAGCGAGCGGCAGTCGATCAGCAGCGCGTGGCCCACACGGCCGGCGGCCGAGATCAACTGATCCATGATGCCGCAGTTGACGCCGACCCATTGGTTCTCGGCCTTCTGCCCGAGCTTGGCCATCGTGGCCGGGTCCCAGGCCAACCCGCTGGCGGCGGCCGAGGCCCGAGCGGTGGCCATCTCGACGGCGGCCGAGGAAGACAGCCCCGCCCCGAGCGGCACGTCGCCCGTCAGCACCCCTTCCCAGCCGTCGAGCCGATGCCCTGCCTGCTGCAAGCTCCAGGCGGTGCCCTTCAAGTATTCGATCCAGCCGGGCTCCCCACGGTCCAGCCCGTCAAGCGAAAACTGGCCCGTCTCGTGGTAGTCGAGCGAATGGACGGCGACCGTTCGATCCGTCCGAGGCCGCAGGGCGATCCACACCGCCCGATCAATCGCCAACGGCAGCACAAAGCCGTCGTTGTAGTCCGTATGTTCGCCGATCAGATTGACCCGCCCGGGCGCCCGAACGACCCAGCGGGGCGGCTCGCCAAAGCGGCGGGTGAACTGAGCAGTCACATCGGCTTTCTCGATCGGCATCGCAGGGCTCCGTGGTGCGGGAAATGCCCCTATCCTGGCCCAGCGATCTCGCTCGGTCAAGCGGGGCACGCAAACTTCACTTGACCCCACGCTAGCGCAACGGTGATTCTGGCGTGCCGGAGCGCAACGGCGATTCCGGCTCGCCCGGGGGCGTGGCCGGCGGGGGGAGTGGCTCGCGGTCGGGCGCCACGGCTCGCTCTTCCGCGGCTTTCAGCCGCGACGAGGCGGTCGGCCGGCCGTCCGGGTTGCGGAAACGGATCTCCTTCGCGTCGAGCCGTTGCCGCCAGGCTCGCGCGGCCACTTGCCGTTTCGCGGCCGTCTGCTCCGGCTGATAGAAGAGCCCCAGCGTAGTGATGTCCCGGAGATTCCAGAAGCTCAGGCGGCGAACGGCCAGCGAGTCGTCCTCCAACCCGCGGACCAGCTTGGCGTCCTCGCCCGACTGCAAGTCCTTGTCCGTGTATCCGCAGAGCATCCGGTACAGGTCGGCGGCCTGCTGCGGATAGCGCCGCTCCAGGGCTTGCCGCACCGCCGCGGCCGTCTCGGGGTCGCGCGCGACGGCCGCGCGGAGCTCGTCAAGGTAGTTGTCCTGCCAATCGCCCTTGTGCGTCAGATCGTCCAGCGCGCCGACCATCTCGCTGAACTGGCCCAAGTAGCCAAGGCATCGGAGCGCAAGCCACCGGACCTCGCGCTGCGGCCGCGTCGTGGCCAGTTCCAGCAGCCCGAGCCGGGCCGCCTTGTCCGCGGCGTCCGCGCCCATCGCTTCCGCCAACGCCAGCGACGCCCGACGGTCAATCTCCTTAATCGGCTCCGCCGTGAGCCAGCGGGGCAACTCCCGCGCGATGGCCGGCGCCGGGGCCGATTCGCCCTCGAACGTCATCCGTTGCAGCGACGCAAGCCGCATCGGTTCGCTCGGCTTCCCCTTGGTCGATTCCTGCCAAAGGATCGCGCCGTTGCCGGCATACAGCGTTGCGGTGATCTTTCCCGGAGCAGTCTCGGGGTTCGTGCCCGGCGCATGCAGCCGCCGGACATCGATCGCCGCCGCCGAATCCGCGTCGATGAACGTGATCGTGCCGCTATGGTCGCCGAACGCCACGCGCAGCTTCGAGCCGGGCTTCGCCAACGGCATCAAGACGACGCGCCCATAGACAATGCGGACGCCCGGCGGCTCCGGCGCCGCGGTTCCCAGCAGATCGACGCGCGTGCCACCGAGAATCTCGACGGTCACCCCAACGGTCAACGCCACCTTGGCGCGATACGTCGGCAGCACGAGAATCTGCTGCGGCGTCAGCATCTGATTGGCCGTCACCCGTGTCCACTCGCTGTCCTCGTCGCGGCTGAGAAGCAATTGATCGTTGCTCATCAGCCGGCCCATCGGCTCCGGCTGCGCGGCCGACGGGTTCTCCGGCGGTTTATCCTTCGGGTTCTCGCCTGTCGGAGCCGCAGGCGTAGGCGGCGTCTTCGCGGCCGGCTCGGTGGACGTCGCTGGCGGCACGGCCGTCGGCTCCTTCGCCTGCGGCGCCGCCGGCGTTGCCGGGGCCGTGGACTTCCCGGCGGGAACCGACGCAGGCGCCACCGGCTCTACGGGCGGCTTCGGCAAAATGACCGGCGGACTTACGTCCTTTGGCCCTCCGCCGATCGTTATCGACTCATTATCCCTCTGCGCCGCCGACTCTTCCTTCGCCGCAGGCTGCTTGACGATCGGCTCGGCGCCCTTTCCCAGCTCCGTCGTCTTGACGGACTCGGTCGCCGGCGTTTCCGATTGCCGGCCTTTCGTGGCCGCCGCGTCATCGCCTGCCTGCCCCTTTGCCAACATCTTGCCAGGTTCGGCCGGCGCGGTCAGGACGCCGAGATCAACGAGCAATTTCCCGACGGGCGTTTCCGGCTCGAATTGCCCCAAAGACTTGAGCACGACGCCGGTGATGCAGATCACCAGCACGACCGCCGCGACAATGGACAGCCAAACCGGCTTGCGGCGAGGCTCCCGGAGGTACTCAGGCACGGTCGGCCGCGGCCGGGCCTTTCGGTCGCCAAAATCCACGTCGCCCAAATCGAGCTGCGGTCCACCGTCGCCCGACGACTCCGGCCGTGGATGGATGACCGGCGGCAGCGGCGGCGCATGACCGGTCCGGTCCTTGAGCTGATACATCTGGTCCCGCGTCGCCGCGTCCACCTCAGCCGGTTCGCCCAGGACGAGAGTCAGGATCTGGTGACACGCAGCGACTTCCGCCAGATGGACGTCCGAATCGAGGCAAACTTTCTCGAACTCGGAGACCCGCTCGGCGTCGAGCGTGTTGTCGAGATATTCGGCCACGGTGTTCGCGTCGAAGCCGGCCCCCCGCTCCGTCACACTCGGGGCCCCCAGACGCAGCCGCCGCATCGCGTCGCGGATTCGATGGACGAGGGTCGTCGCGTATTCGCTCTCCTCGATCTTCTTGCCCAACTCGTCCGCCACTTTCGGGTCGAGCAGGCCGTCCAAATACGCCAACAGAGTCCGCAAGGTCAGTCGCATATCGTACCTCCATCTCTATTAGTGGCGGTTCCGCGGCCATTCCGTGCAAGATTGTCGCAAGTCGCTCATGAAAAAGCACTTGCGTGGTGTGGCCACTCGTGACGCCGGCTTGACGGCTCGCAAATCGCTGTTTACAATCTGCTGGTTGTCACGCTTCCGAGGGGAAGGCGGCGCTATGGACACAGCACTCATCATTCAGGGCAGAATCCAGGCGAAGCAATTCGTCTCTGACGAGCCGATCCCGGATGTTGATGGCCCGGCGGAACTGATCGTCTATCCCACGAAGGACATCAAGCAACCGATAGCCGCGGTCTCGATCTTCGATCTCTTTGGGAAAGCCGAGCAACTGAGGTCTGGCGAAGAGATCGACGCCCAGGTGCGCGAAGAGCGCGAGGCGTGGGGGAACCGATGATCTATGCGGACACCGGGATTATCATTGGTTCGTAGTTCCGCCTTTAGGCGGCGATGTCTCTACGCGAATACCGCCAAGATCCAGAACCAAACACCTTGGCCTGGATTCGCACCCACGGAGTTTGAGGCGTGACCGACGCAGCGTTGCTTCAATGGATCGTGTTCGCCGGGCTGGTCGCGGTGCTGCTGTCGCTCGACCTGTTCGTCTTCCACCGGCATGACCGCACGCCCTCGATGCGTGAATCGGCCGGCTGGACCGTCTTCTGGTGCAGCCTGGCCGTGGCCTTCAACGGCCTGCTCTGGTGGTGGCGGGCAAGAGAGCTCGGGGCGGCGGCCGGACGCGAGGCGGCCCTCAGCTTCCTGACCGGCTACATCGTCGAATGGTCGTTGTCGATGGACAACGTCTTCGTGTTCGCGGTCATCTTCACGTACTTCGCCGTTCCCAAGAAGTACCAATACCGCGTGCTGTTTTGGGGCATTCTGGGCGCGATCCTCATGCGATTGGCCTTCGTGCTGCTCGGCTCGG
>JBDKUC010000449.1:0-3141 GCA_039679885.1 Thermoguttaceae bacterium
CCGGCGCTCCTGCGAAGCGGACGTACTCGGGCAGGGGACCAACCAGCGGCTTGAGATAGTCGAGGCAGGCGTCGGTGACGTGGTTGCCTTCGGCGTTGATGAAGCTGTCGGGCATCGGCTTGGCCCCCAAGGCGACTTCGGCCAGCGGGGCCGTGCCGAGCGACCAGCGATATGGCTCGCTGCTCTCGCGGACGATGCTGACCATCACGCCAGAAACGCCCTCGGCAGCCAGTTCGACCGCGCGGCGGCCGCAGGCGTAGGCCTCCTCCACGTCGCCGGCGTAGACGCGGTCGGCCGCGCACATCTGGAGCGATTCGCAAACCTGGAACTCGCCCCGCCAGCCGTAGGCCGCATGGATCATCCGGTGGAGCATCATCGCCGCGCTGGTGCCGCCCATCGCGCCGAACTCGACATTGGCGAACTTGTCGGTCACGGCCGAGGCGCTCACGGGCGTGCCGTCGGCATACGTGACCCCTTCGCCGCAAACGACGCTGCACCAGCCGTAGCGGTCATAGCACCGCTTCACCTCGGCCAGGAACCGGTCGCGATCGAACGGCCGCTCGGGCAGCAGGATAATGTGCGGGGCATCGTCCTCCGCCGTCCGGGCCAATGCGGCCGCCGCCGGCAGCCAGCCCGCCGAGCGGCCGACCGTCTGGAAGATGACGTACTGATCGACCCGTTTCATGTCGCGGGCCAACATGCCGGCCTGCTTCACCGACATCGCGACATAGCGGGCCGCGCTGCCGAAGCCCGGCGTGTGGTCCGTCCCGCACAAGTCGTTGTCGACCGTCTTCGGCACGCCGACGCCGATCAGCTCGTAGCCTTGCGTGCGGCAATAGGCCTCGACGCGATGGATCGTGTCCATCGTGTCGTTGCCGCCGATCAGGAAGTAGTAGCGGACGTCGTGCTTCTTGAGCATCTCGAGGATGCGCGGAAAATCGGCGTCCTTGATCTTGTGGCGGCAGCTTCCCAAGGCCGAGCTGGGCGTGCTGCGAAGGGCCTCGATCACGGCCGGCTCTTCGCGGCCCAGGTCGATCACGTCCCCCTGCATGAAGCCTTCGATGCCGTAGCGCATGCCGAGCGTCTTACGAATCGCCTTCTGCCCGCGGCACGCCTGAATGATGCCGCACAGACTGGCGTTGATTACGCTGGTCGGTCCGCCGCTTTGTCCAATGATTGCATTGCCTTGAAGCATGAGTTGTCCTTTCGATGACGTGGGGCAGGTTGTCAACCTGCCGAGGTTATGGCAGGTTAACAACCTGCTCCACGTGCTCCAGTTGTCCAGTCCAGACCAGCAGGTTGCGGAAGAACGTGGCGTACCAGTTGCCGACGTCGATAAAGCCCTCGCCGACGGCCTGCACGACTCGCCGGTCGCCCCAATCGACAAAACCGCCGACCCAGTGGGGCGCGACATCGGTGGCCAAAGCGGCCGTGCGCCCGAGGCCATGGCGGCCGACGACCAGCAGCGGCGACTCATCGCCACGAGTGAACTGGAAATCGCTCCCCTCCCGGCGGACCGAAAACGGCAGCACGGTAAGCAGCGTTTCGGCGGCGGGCTTCGGCTCAATCGCGTTCCAACCGCCGATCCCCGGCGGCGTTTGCCACGGCAGGCTTTCGAGGATCGGATGGTCGGCCACCTTGTTAATCAGACACGGTTGGGCCCGGTTGCGGCGATCGTCGGTCGAGGCCATGACGACCGGCAGCACGTCGGCCAAAGGCGAGCAGTGGTACTCGCCCAGCCGCCCATGAAAGCTCTCCCAGCCGCCGAACATGGCGAGGCCGGCCCCCTGCTCGACGCGTTGGGCGACGTACCGCATCGCCGCGTCGCCGAAGTGCGCGGCCGGATAGTCGCTGACGACGTAGAGATCGTATCGTCGGTTGCGGAAGTCTTCCGGCGGCGGGTCTCCGCTCCGCACGTGGTCGAACTCCAGCCCATGGTGCAGCATGATGCCGGCCAGATAGATCGCCGCGCCGGCCAAGTGATCATCGCCCAGATAGCAAATCCTTGCCGGCATCATCGGGCCTTCGTAAAGAGCGGATGGTATTGCTGCGGGGAGTAGAAGCGGAAGTTCAGCTCGCGGAGATATTCGATCGCGCCGGCGTTCCGCTGCGTGTCCACAATGCGGTCGATCTGCTCTTGGCTCACATAGGCCCCGATGCTTTCGAGCTTCTTTTCCAGCATCGCCGGCGGCGCGTCGATGCGGACGTTCGGCGGCTCGGGGAAGTCGCAGTAGACGGCGTACTCGTAGACGTGCGGCACCTCGGCAATTGGCGGGCCGAGTTCCGGCCAGATCGTCCCTTCGGCATGGAACAGGCTGACGAGCAGTTCTTCGTGGGTGATCCGGTGATCTGGGTGCAGATCGGCGATCGTGGCCAAAAAGACCCGCGTCGGGCGGATCTGGCGAACGGCATGCGTGAAAGAGTTTTGCAGGCCGACCGCGCCAGCCAGCTCGCATGGCGTGCCTGGCGACGCGAATCGCCGTCCGCGGCTCCCGTCCAGATCGCCGTCGGCATAGCCGAGGAAGTGGAGCCGCTGGGTGGGGATGCCGAGGACGTTGAACGAGCGCTCGCACTCCGCCCGGCGGACGGCGACGATCGAATTGCGTTGCTCGGGACGGCAATAGCCCATCCGGCCGTCAGTGACGACGACGGCGTGGACTTCGGCCCCTTCGGCGATACCGGCCTGAATCGTGAGGCCGGCCCCAGCCACCGCGTCGTCGTCGTGCGGAGAGACGAACATCCACCGTTCGTCGGTCCCCTTCCAGTCAGGGATCGCTTCGGCGACGTTTGCCGAAACGGTCAACAGGCCCTGGTCCGCACGATGCGTGTATTTGATGCCGGCGCTCATGGTGGGTTTTGCTGTTGGTTCCGCAGGACAAGTCCGGTGGACGAAGGGTCGACGTGCCGTCAGCCGCCAAACGGTCGGGTCAACCGGCGATGAACTCGTTGCCGATCTTGCGCGCCCGCTCGGCCTTGTCGAGATTGATGCCGAGGGCGACGCCGACGTGGACCAGCACGTTCCAGCCGGCCAGCAGTTGCAGGACCGTGTCGTAACCTTCGGCCTGCGGGATGCGGATGGTCGGCAGCGGCGTCGGCTCGCTCGAAATGGCGATCACCGTCATGCCGACGCCATCGACAAGC
>JBDKUC010000281.1:0-15034 GCA_039679885.1 Thermoguttaceae bacterium
CCCCACGCGACGGCCCGCTGAAACCTACCCGTGGCGCAACGCCTGGCCGATCGTCAACGCGGGCATGCCGAAGATGGTCGCACGCACGGACTACGCGGCCAATGGCGGCGACGTCTACACGAGCCCCGGATGGCCGCAGCCGCCGCTTTGGAAATCAGCGCCGCCGGGCGACGGTCTGGGGCCGGCCAGCCTGGCCGAAGGCGGCGTCGGCGGCTCGGCCAAGCAGCGGGCCAACGCCAAGAAAACCTTCGACAACATCGCGAAGGCGGCCACCGGCGTCGTCTATTGCGGAAGCGCCGTCAACCTGGCCGACATCACCGACGGGGCCTCGGCGACCTACCTGCTGGGCGAGAAGTACATCGACCCCGACTTCTACGCGACCGGCGAGGACCCGGGCGACAGCAAGGCCGCGCTGGTGGGCGACAGCGAGGACGTCTCGCGATGGACCCTGCTGCCGCCGCTGGGCGACACGCCTGGCTACGTGGCCCCGTGGCGATTCGGCAGCGCGCACCCGTCCGGCTTCAACATGGCCTTCTGCGACGGCGCGGCGAAGTTCGTTTCCTACGCGATCGATCCCGACGTCTACCGCCGCCTCGGCAACCGGAGCGACGAGCAACCGGCCAAGAGCAGAGCTGGAACGCCTCAGCCGCCTGAGAAGGGAACCACGAAAGAAACGAAAGAAACGAAACACGCGAAATGACGGAATCCCGTTTGGCCTGCGCCGCGTTTCGTGTAATTCGTGCTTTTCGTGGTTTCCCTTATTCCGTCACGTTGTCGCAGGAGTTCACGACAGATCGCACGGCGATTCAGTTGACGTCCATGAAGCGGCGGATTTCGCCAAGGACCGCGTCCGGTTGCGAGAAGAGCAGCCAGTGGTCCTCGCTTTCGTAGACTCGTAGGCGGACGTCGCACCCGAGTCGCCGAAGTGACGCGGCGGAGCCTTCGACCAACGACCGCGGAATTCGTTCGTCGCCGCCGCCGTGGAGAAAGAGGACTCTGCGGCCGCGCGCGTGCTGGGCGAAGCCGGCCGCGGGGAACAATTCGTCTTCGGTGACCGGCGAGAGGTAGATGAGGCCTCGGAACATGTCGGGAGCCTCGATCGCGGTCCGTGTGACGCCCATCGCGCCGTTCGAGTAGCCCATCAGATAGATCCGCGCCGGATCGATCGGGAGCGTCGCCGCCGCCTCGCGGACGACCTCGACGACGAGCCGGGCCCCGTCGGGCCGGTCCCAATTGCCAAAACCAAAGGTCGGGGCAATCACCACGCAATTCGACTCGCGGGCGAGTCTGGCCAGCACCCAAAGGCACGCCTTCACGTTGCCGCCCAGTCCGTGCAGGAAGACGAGGCAAGGAACGCGCCGATCGCCGGTCGTGGCAGGCAGGACGGCAAAGTAGTGGCCGGTGCGACAGCCGAGGCGCAGCAGATCGCGATAGCCGATCCCCATCACCGAGCCGAGCGAACGGAAGTCGGGGTTCCGATCCATCTCGTCGTAGAGCGGAAGGACGAGCGATCGCATTCGCGCGGCCTCAGATTGCGGCACCGACCGCTCGCCCAGCGGCAGCAGATACATGCCGGCCCGAAGTTGATCGCTTTCGGGAATGACGTTCCATGGCGAGCAGCGGGGAAACGAGCCGCGCCCGCCAAGGAAGCAGTTCCGCACGCGTCCGTCGGCCCGTCCGCCACTGGGTGCAATGGCCAACGGCACGAAGTACAGGACGAGGCCGAGCGGCACGAGGACGCCAAGGAAACGGCGTCGAACGCGGCGAAACCAGGGACGGCGCCAGTAGCCGACCGAGCAGAACAGGACGCTGCCAAGAACGACTCCGCTCAGCCCGACGCTTCGGCCGGTCCAGGTGGCGGCCAGGACCAGAAAGACCAGCCCGCAGAGAATCAGGCTGACGATCGGTACGCCGGCGGCGATGCGCAGCAACCCGATCAGAATGCGTCGGAAGATGTTCTTGAGTCGCGGCATCGCCTTGCATGTCCTACGGCGTCAAATGCGGCACCCCCGACGCGTTGCGCAAAATGCCTTCGCGGCCGGCTCGCCACAAGGAGGTGTGGCGGAAGCGGCGGCGGAAAGCGGCTTCGTCGAGCTGAACCAGTTCGTCGAGGTCCACCGGGTTCATTCCAGGCCCCGGTTGAAAGGCCGACTCGCGGCTAGGCGGCGTGTCGCGGTTCCAGGGGCAGGCTTCCTGACACGCATCGCAGCCGAAAAGCCGGCCGCCGCTGACCGCGCGAAACCCGGCGGGCAGCGGGCCGCGTGACTCGACCGTGAGGTAGCTTAAGCACTTTCGGGCGTCGATGCGATAGCGTGGGCCAGGTTGGCAACCTGCTTCGTCCGTCGTTTTGCCGGCAGGTTGACAACCTGCATCACGACCGCCGTCAAATGGGACAGTCCCATTCTTGCTGACACACAAATCGGGACAGTCCCCACCGAGCGCGCCTGTGGGGCAGGCGTCGAGGCACGCCCGGCACGAGCCGCAACGGTCGACGGCCGGCGGGTCATACGCGAGTTCTTCGGTCGTCAGCAGCGCGGCCAGAAAGAACCAACTGCCGAATCGCTCGTTGATCAGCAAGGCGTTGCGGCCGATCCAGCCGAGGCCGGCCAGTTGGCCAAAGCGCCGCTCCAGCAACGGCGCGGTATCGACGACACCGCGAACCTGCCCACCGGGCACGAGCTGGCGATGAAAATCGGCAAGCTGGTGCAGCCGCGAGCGCATCAGCTCGTGATAGTCCTGCCCCCAGGCGTAGCGCGACACGCGGGCATGGCGTGACGGCCGGTCGCCGCCTTGCGCCAACGGGACAGGCTCAACCGTCCGATAGTTCATGCCGAGCATTAGGACGCTCTTGGCGCCGGGAAGCACGCGGTCGGGATGCCGGTAGGCGTCGAGCCGGTCAGCGAAATAACGCATCTCGCCCGGGCAGCCGTCCGCCACCCACTGATCGAGCAGGTCCACGTCGGGCGGCTCGCCGGCCGCCGTGGCCCCGACCAGATCGAAGCCGAGCCGGAGCGACTCGTCTTTCAGCGCGGCAGTGAGCGAAGAAGCGTTCATTTGCCCTCAGTATACTCTTCCCGCCGCAGAGCCGCCGTACCGGCGGCTGCGGGAATCCGACTCCGTCCCTGAACTGGACGGACTGGGAAGTCCGTCCCACGGCGGTGCGCATTACCCATTCCCCCCAGCGGCCCCCGTTCGCCACCGGTTGCGGCCACTGGAGGGCGAAACGGCAAAGACGGTGGAAATCGCCCTGGACACGCTGGCGGAAATTGGTACTCTATCGCCCCGATGTACCGCTATTCTGCGCTCCTATTGATCGGGCTGGTGTTTGCCGGCTGTGCGAATCAGAACACGCGTGACGACCCGTTCTTCGGGCGAACGCGGGTAGCGCCGCCGCCGACCGGCTCGATCTCGGCTCGGGCAACCGACCCGGCCTATCAGACGCCCCCGGTCCCGCAGACGCCGCCGGGAACGGCTGCACCGCCCGCCGTTACGACGTCGCCCCCTACCTCGGGCGCGACCGGCTCGCTGCCGGGCATCATCACGAGCACCAGCCCAGCAACAACGAACGTGCCCAATGGCGGCTATCGGCCACCAAGCGCCCTGAGCGCGGCGCCTGGCAGCGGCTCCACCGCCCCGAGCACGGCCACCGCGCCGCTTGGCAACGGATACACGCCGTCAGGTACGGCCACCGCGCCGCTTGGCAACACATACACACCCCCGAGTGCGCCGACCGCGCCGCCGAGCGCCCTGCCGACCAATTCGGCGTTGAGCGTTCCGCGACCGCTGTCGACGGCGGCGCCGCGGAACTCCTTGACGCCGGCATTTGGCCCGACGCCGAGCAATTCGGGCACGTCCGCGGCCCCGCCGTGGACCCCCGCAGCGCCGTCTTACCCGGCCGCGTCGCCCGGCACGGCGCCGTCCACCTTGACGCCTCCAGCGACCGTGCCGAACGGAATGTCACCGGGCGGAATTCCAACTCCGACAACCATGCCGTCTGCTCCTTCCGCAGCGCCAACTGCGTTGCCGGCGGGAAAGACGGCGACGTCGACCGCGTCGCCGGTGACCGTAAGCCGCATTGGCGGCTCTCCGGCCGATCGCAATCCTCGACCGGTCGAGGATCCGGGCCCCGAGGCCAGCCTGGCCGAGCGGAAGCCGGCTGCCGCCGCAACCGGTTCGGCCGGTAGTACCGGTCTGCCCGGCGATGTTCCAAGCGCAGCGAACTTGCCGACCGCCCGCTAGCGCCGTACTTTGTAGAAGGCGCTCTTTCGGGCTTGGGTCTTAGATCTTAGGTCTTGGGTCTTAGGACTTAGGGTCTTAGGGACGAGGACCAACCGAACCCCGAGACCCGAACCCCACGCCCCAAGTCCCACGCCCCAAGACCCAAGACCCACGCCCCAAGACCCACGCCCCAAGACCCAAGACCCAAGACCCAAGTCCCAAGACCCAAGTCCCAAGTCCCAAGTCCTAAGTCCTAAGTCCTAAGACCCACGTCCTAAGACCTAAGTCCTAAAACCAACTGATGCTCAACATCGTCGAGGCTCATCTACCGGTTTTGGCCGCGGGCATGAACCGCTGGCGTTTGCGGCGTTGGACCTCGCTGCTTCCCAAGATCGCCGACCAGGAGCCGGGGCTCAAGGCCATGACCGACGAGCAGCTCCGCAAGCGGAGTCTCTCGCTGCGTTATCGGGCCAAGAGCGGCGAGCCTCTGAGCAACCTGCTGGTCGAAGGGTTCGCGTTGGTCCGCGAGGCCGGCCGGCGGACGCTCAACATGCGGCACTTCGTCGTCCAGCTCCTCGGCGGCATCGCCATCTTCAACCACTCGATCGTCGAGATGCAGACGGGCGAGGGGAAGACGCTGACCGCCACGCTGCCGATGTACCTGCACGCCCTGATGGGCCGAGGCTGCCACCTGGCCACCGTCAACGATTATCTCGCCCGCCGCGACGCCGACTGGATGACGCCGATCTACCAGATGCTGGGCATGACCGTCGGCGTGGTCGAAACGCAGATGTCGCAGCCGCAGCGTCGGAAGTCGTACGGCTGCGACGTGACCTATGGCACGGCCAAGGAGTTCGGCTTCGATTTCCTCCGCGACCGACTCTTGCTCCGTCGGATCAGCGAGGGCCAGACCGACCTGCTGGGCGGCATGTTGGGCCAGGGGCATGCGGCTTCGGATGAAAAGCCCGTGCAAGGCGACCCCTACTTCGCCCTGGTCGACGAGGCCGACAGCATCTTGATCGACGAGGCCCGGACGCCGCTGATCATCAGCGCCTTGCCGACCGAGGAAGAGAAACTGGCGGTCGAATGCTACAAGTGGGCCGCCTCGGTCATCCACGAGTTCGTCGAAGACGACGACTACGATTACGACCACGAGAAGAAGACTGCCGAACTAACACGCGAGGGGCGGCAGAAAGTCCGCTATCTGCCGAAGCCCGAAGCGCTCGACACCGTCGGCATGGTCAACATCTACCAATACATCGAGCGGGCGATTCTGGTCGATCGCGAGTATCACTACGATCGCCAGTACGTCGTCCGCGACGGCGAGATCGTCATCGTCGACGAGTTCACCGGACGGCTTTCCGAGGGGCGCAAATGGCGCGACGGCATCCATCAGGCCGTCGAAGCGAAGCAGGGCGTCGAGGTGACGGTCGCCACCGGCCAGGCCGCGCGCATCACCGTCCAGGACTTCTTCCTCCGCTACGAGCATCTCGGCGGCATGACCGGCACGGCGATGGGTTCCGCGGGCGAACTGCGGCGAATCTATCGCAGCCACGTCCTGCCGATTCCGACGAACCGGCCGGCCATCCGCAAGCGGCTCCCCGATCTGGTCTTTGGCGCGGCCGACGCCAAATGGGCGGCCATCGTCGAAGAGATCCGCCAGTTGAACGACGTCGGCCGGCCGGTGCTGGTTGGCACCCGGTCAATCGACAAGTCGGAGGAGCTTTCGCGATTGCTCGATGCGGCCGGCGTCAAGCACTGCGTTCTGAACGCCAACCACATCGCCGCCGAGGCGGACATCGTGGCCGGCGCCGGACGCCTCGGCGAAGTGACCGTCTCGACGAACATGGCCGGCCGCGGCACCGACATCAAGCTCGGCGACGGCGTTCTGGAACTCGGCGGGCTGCATGTCATCTGCACCGAGATGCACGACTCGAGCCGCATCGACCGGCAGTTGATCGGCCGTTGCGGCCGGCAAGGCGATCCAGGCACGTTCCGCCAGTATCTCGGCCTCGATGACGACCTGCTCCTGGCCGGGCTTGGGCCGGATAAGTCGCGGAAGCTCAAGGAACGCGGCGAGCAGAATGCCGGCAACTTCGACGGGCTTGCCCGTCTCTTCCGCCGGGCGCAGCGAAAGGTCGAGCACCGCCACTTCCGGCAGCGCAAATCGCTCATGTATTTCGAAAAAGAGCGAAAGAAGGCGCAGCGGCAGATGGGCCAAGACCCCTATCTCGACACGCCGGGCTAGGACGCCCGGTAGGCTGCCCAAGCCGAGTGGCACGCCCTGGAAGGGCGTGCGCGTTGTGCATTCGGGTGGCACGCCCTGAATGGGCGTGGGGCGTTGTGCCGCAGTCTGCGGATCTACCACGCCCTTTCAGGGCGTGCCACCCTACGCGCTCTGCCGGAACGCCAAGCGATAGCCGGCCCGGCGGAAGACCAGGAGCAAGCCGATCAGAAACAGGTAATCATTACAGAACGGCGGCGCATGGAACCAATGTTAGCGTGGCGGCGTCGGCGTGCCAATTAGGGGGGATGTTGGCACGTAGATTTATGATTTATGATTTGCCTCTGGGCTCCGGCTCCCGTCACATCAATCATCATTCCCCGATCATCGATCCCGCCATGCCCAGTCCTGCTGTGCAACCGCTGTTGTGTTTGATGGCTTATCCGGTGGGCGGGAATCCGACGCAGTATCTGATCGAGCGGGTGTTCGCCAAGCACGACCTCGACTGGCGCTATCTCACCTTCGAGGTGCGGCCGGAAGACTTGAGCGACGCCGTTCGCGGACTCAGGGCGTTGGGGTTCCGCGGCGCCCATTGCGTCGGCTCACATCGGCAGCAGGTCATTCCGTTGCTGGACCGGACGACCGATACGGCCGGCATGATCGGCAGCGTCAACCTGATCTTCCGCGACGGCGACGCCCTGGTCGGCGACAACACGGAAGGCAAAGGGCTGGCCGCGGCGATTCGCGCGGCCCTCGCCACGATGCCCGAGCGGGAAATCGAGAGAGCTGGGACCGAACCCACGGCCCTCACCCCCGCCCCCGCTCCCGCAACGGGCGAGGGGAGCTGCAATGCAGGGGAGACGCCCGCGGCGGAAGCCCTCACCCCCGATCCCTCTGCAACGGGCGCACGTGGTGGCGACAACTCTGGTGAAACAGAGCCGAAGAGCGAGACAGCCCTCACCCCCGGCCCCTCTCCCGCAACGGGCGAGGGGAGACACGGTGGCGGCCCCGCTCACGCAGCGAGAGAGGGGAAAAGCGTCTCCAGCCCGACTGCGGTTCCCCGAGACGGCTGGGCGGCCGGCCGACGGGCCGTGCTGTTCGGCGCCGGCCAACTCGCGCGGGCGACGGCCATCGAACTGGCCGCCGCTGGTATTGCGGGCCTCACGATCATCGACCGCACGGAGTCGCGTGCCGCCGAACTCGCGTCGCTCTTGGCGACCACGTTTGGCACGCCCGCGGAAACCGTCGCTTGGAGCGATGGCTACGCGGCGCCGCCGGACATCGACATCCTGATCAACGTGACGAGCCTGGGCGATGGCGCGGACGGTATGCCACCGCTACGCCTCGATAGCCTTCGCGCAGACCTGCTCGTGGTTGACGCAGGCCGCAAGCCCACACAGTTTCTCGAAAAGGCCCGGGACCGCGGTTGCCCGACGGTCGATGGGCTGGCGATGTTCGTCGAACAGATCGCCATCAGCGTGCAGCTTTGGACCGGCGTCGATCCGGATCGGCAATTGTTGCGCGACGCGGCGGAAGAGTTCTTGGGACTCTGATGAACGACTTGCCAGGACTGTTCATCACCGGCACGGATACGGGCGTGGGGAAGACCTATGTCGGCGGCCTGATCGCGCGGCAACTGGCGGCGCAAGGGCATCGGGTCGGCGTCTACAAGCCGGCGGCCAGCGGATGCCTGCGACAGAATGGCACGCTCGTGTCGGAGGACGCCGTGGCGCTCTGGGAGGCGGCCGGCCGGCCCGGCGACTTGGAGCACGTCTGCCCCCAGCGGTTCGCGGCCCCCTTGGCGCCGCACCTGGCCGCCGCGGCCGAGGGCCGACGCCTGGACGCCGAACTGATGCGGCGAGGGCTGGATTACTGGCGAGAGCGATCGGATGTTCTCTTGGTCGAGGGGGCAGGGGGGTTGCTCTCCCCGATGGGCGAGCGGGAGTATAATGCGGACTTGGCCGCGGCGTTTGGGCTCCCGCTGGTTGTCGTGGCCCGCAATGTGCTTGGCTGCGTGAATCACGCCCTCCAGACGTTGGTCGTCGCCGCGACGTTTGGTCGCTGGCAAAACCCGACGGCCCCGATCCTTTGGGGCGGCGTAGGGCAAAACGGCTCGTCCGAGGGGCTGCCGGTCGCAGGAATCGTCATGAACGAACCGGTGGCGCCGCCGGCGGATGACGCCAGCCTGTCGCTGAACGCCCGGGAGTTGGCCAACCGGTGCACCGTGCCGTTGCTGGCGGAGATCGCCTGGGGAGACGTCGCGGGGCCAACGGCCGACTGGTTTTCTTTGGCCAAGGGCTGGAAGCGGTAAGGGCTGGTGGAGCTACGGACAACGTTGCCGCTGTCCACGGGGCGGTCAGGACGATGGCAAAGTTGTTCGTAGTTCCGGCTTTAGCCGGTATTCCGTGTGAAATCGCCGCCTAAAGGCGGGACTACCGAACGCCTACGGCCTGCTCCGCAATCCTCCTGGGCGGGCGGTGGCGTCGGCTTGCATCGCCGTGGGTCTCGATTAGAATAAAGTTACTGTATTTCTCCGGTCCCTGCCTCAAGCGATGGGGCGGGGGGGAATGCGGCGGGGGGCGTGCCGCTAGTTCGGCCGCGCTCTTTCGATTGCCTAATCCGTTGGCCCGGTCGGGATGGTAGCATGGCGTTTGTGGGATGGCGGCGCCCCTTGGCATGTTCGTCCCTGCAACCGCCTAGTCCCCGTTGGAACTCTGCAAGTGCAACGACGAGCGGCGATGCAAGTTCTGATGAGGCTCATCTCCATCGCCTACTTGGTGTTTCTGACACTGCTTCTGTTGACGGCCGATCCGTCGCGCGTGGTGGGAGCGAACATCCCGCTTCTGCTGCGACGGCTGATGCCGGAGGCCCATCTGCTAAGCTTCTTCGTTTTGGCGATCTTGGCGTTGGGTTCGCGTTGGCCGGCGCCGCGGTGGATCGTTGTCTCCCTGCTGGGTCTGTATGGCGCGATGACGGAAATTGGCCAAGGGTTTGTGCCCCAACGGACGCCCGACTGGGCCGACTGGTTTCAGGACATGGCGGGCGTGGCCCTTGGCGCGGCGTTATGCTGGGGCGTGATGCGGCTGGCCGGCCGCTGGACCCGGCGGCGTCTGATGCGTGAGTGTGCGGGTTGCCCCCCGGGGGCAAACGACTGATCGATTTACCCAGGCTCCGCCGATCCGCCGAGGCCGACATCCGGCCGCCGAGCGGGCGGGAGCCAAACGAGGTGCTTGATGAGAACCTTCAATCTCCGATTCGCGGCTATTCTGCTGGCCTCCGTCGTCGTCTTCGGCATCGGCGTCTTCGTGTTGCACGCCGTGCAGATCAAGCACAACGCCGCTGCCTTCCGCGATCAGGCCGACGCGGCGGAGAAACAAGCCGACGACTATGCCAAGCAAGGTGACGGCCCGCACGAGGAGAAAGCTCGCCGAAGCGCGATCAACTACCTGAAGTGGTACGTCAACCTGATGCCGAAGGACATCGACCAGTTGGAGCGCCTTGCGCGGATGCAGCTCAAGGCGTCTCACCTGAACACGCCGGAAGAGATCGAGGATCCGTCGCAGGTGAAAGATCCGTTGCTATTTCGCGAAGGCCGCAAGCGGCTGGAACTCACCGTCTTTTTCGATCCCGCGCGGAAAAACGCGCGGCGAGAACTGGTCAGGTTGTCTCTGCCGCCTTACGGCGACCGGTATCAGGACGCCAAGGACCATCTGACGAGCTCGCTGCTGCGGGATGCGCCGAAGGATGCCGAGTTGCTCGAACAGCTCGGCATCTGCCAAGCGGGAACCGGCAGCGTCGAGGCGGCCATCGAGACGTTCAAGAAAGCCATCGCCGCCGCTCCAAGCCAATTGACGACCTACAAGGAACTCGCGTCGCTGTACCGCTCGCCGCGTCTCTCGAAGGCCCACGAGGCAGACCAATGGATGGAGAAGATGGTCGCCGCCAATCCGAAGGCGGCCCGGGCGCATTACCTCCGCAGCGATTATCTGCTCCGTACGGGCCAGATCGAGGCGGGAGCGAAGGAGGCGCTCGAGGCCCTTCAACTGGCGCCGGATGACCGCGAGGCGCTCATGCTGGCCATCATGTGCTATGCCATGCAAGGGAAGCCGGACAAAGCCCGCGAGCTTGCCGATCGCGCGATCAAGCTGTACCCGACCAAGCCGGAGACCTACCAGACCAAGGCCAAGATTGAACGAAGTTTCGGCAAGCCGGACAGCGCGGTCTCCGTGCTCCGGCAAGGCTTGAAAGCGACGCGGCGGAAGCCGAATTCGCCGGGCGCGACGAGCGTGGGCGAGGACATCCTTCTTCTTTGGACACTTGGCGACACACTGCTGGACGCGAAGCAGGTCTCCGAGGCGGAGACGGTTGTCGACAGCCTGCGCAAAGAGAATATTCCGAAGGAGTATGTCCGATACCTTGCCGCGCGGATTCATCTTGCCAAGCAGAACTGGCGCGCGGCCCGCGACGGATTCCAGGAGATCCTTCCGGCGGTCATCGACCCGTCGGGCTCCATGGAGCGTCAGAGAATGGGGCGGACGTTGGCGCGAAACATGTACCTGTGGATCGGTCAATGCTACGGCCAGTTGGGCAACCCGGCCCGGCAGATTCAGTCGTACGAGGAGGCGTTGAACGTTGACCCCTCGTACGTGCAGGCGAGAGCCTCTCTGATCGACGCCTTGATGGCGGCCGGCCGGATCGATGAGGCCCTCGAGCAGTACCGGAAGCTTGGGTCGCGAAGCAGACTGCCGGCCGTCGCCGTGATCGAGTACGTCCGATTGATGTTGCTGAGAAATCTTCGGCTGCAACCGTCGGAGCGTGATTGGGCGACGGTTGACAAGGCATTGGACAACGCCGAAAAGGCCCTTCCGGGCTCGCCCGACCTCGTGCTTTTGCGGGCGCAATCGCTCCGCGCACGGGACCGTGACGCCGAGGCCGAGGCGTTGCTGTCGAAGGCCCGCGAACGAGACCCGAAGCAGCCGGCCTTCCTGCAGTCGTTGATCGCGCTGGCGGAAAAGCGATCCGATTGGGCGGCCGCCGAGAAACTCATCGAGGACTCCAGGCGACTCATTGGCGATACGCCGGATCAACGTCTCCAGCAAGGGCAATATCTGGTGCGCCGCCACGGCAACGACGCCGCCTCGGGTCTCCGCGCACTTGCCGAGAACTCCGACAAGTTCGCCAACGCCGACCGTGCGCGTCTCTGGGGTGGGCTGATTTCGCTTGCCGCTCAAGCCGGCGACGCAAAACTGGCCAACGAGTTGCGGCAGAAATTGGCCGCGACGCAACCGAACAACCTTCAAGTGCGTCTTTCGCTTCTCGAACGGGCGATCTTCGCGAAGGATATGGCCGGCGCCCAAAAGGCCCTGGACGAAATGGAGCGCGTCGGCGGCCAGGAAGCCTACTGGCTCTACGGCAAGGCGATGCTATGCATGATGCGGGCGGACGAGGAAAAAGATCCGATTAAGCAGCGCGATTTGTTCGCCGATGCCCTGGAGTATGTCACGAAGGCTCGGGAGCAACGAAAGGACTGGGAACGCCTTCCGCTCATCGCGGCGGAACTCTATCTGACTCAGGGCAATCTGGACCAGGCGTTGGCCAATTTCCGCGAGGCGATTGACCTGGGAGAGCGAAGCCCCGGCGCGGTCACGCGGTTCCTCCAAGTCTTGCTGCAAGCACGTCTCTTCACCGAGGCCGACAAATATTTCCGCCAGTTGGAACGTGAGCAGGGCGCGCGATTGCCTCTCGAAGTCGTTCAGATGGGAGCGAATGCGTCGCTGATGTTGGGCGATGTGAGCCGTGCGCTCACGTTGGCGCGAAAGGCGATTCCTGCGGACTGCAAAGACGCTTCGCAATTTGTCTGGATGTCGCAAGTGCTCGCAGAGGCCAGCCTTCGCGCCAAAGCCGAGCAAGACAACGCCAAGGCAGAGCGTCTCTTGGCCGAGGCGGAGAAAACCGCCCGGCGCGCGGTGGAACTGAAACCACAGTCGCCGCCGACATGGATAACGCTCGTCCGACTCCTGGTCGCTCTTGGTGAGGAGCATAAGGCGGAAGCGGCGTGCCAGGAGGCCGCCACGAAGCTGCCGGCCAAGGAGATCGCATTGACGCAGGCCCAGATGTACGAGTTGATGAACAAGCCCGACCAGGCGGCCGAGAAGTACGAGGCGGCGTTGGCGTCCGATCCCAAGAACGTGGCCTTCCTCCGAGCCGCCGTCGACTTCGAGATTCGCAGCGGGAAAGTGGAGGCGGCCGAAGGCCGCTTGGAGACGATTCTCGGCGGCAAACTGGCGTCCAGCCAAGACGACCAGACGTGGGCTCGGCAGAAGCTCTCAATGATTTTGATTACCCGCGGCCGGCGTCCGGATCTGGCGAAGGCCCGCGAGTTGATGAAGAAGAACCTGGCCAGCGGCACGCTGTCGCCGCTGGATCGCCGGCTCGATTACATGATCGACCTGTCCGACCCCGATCCGGCGGTGCGTGGCGAGGCCACACGGAAACTGGAGGACATGCGGAAGAGCCAGTGGGCGACGCCCGAAGATCGCTATGCCCTGGTTCAAATGTACCTGGCTGCGAAGGATTGGGCTAAAGCCAGCGGCGAATTTCGCAGCCTGGTGGCGATCGCCCCGCAAGAGCCTCGCTACCTGATCGCCTACATCAGCATGCTGCTGCAACACGGCCAGATTTCCGACGTCGAAATGTACGTCGACCGCCTGGAAAAGCTTCTGCCGCGGCAATTCGTTCCGATCGGCTTCCGGGCCGACGTGCTGGTCGCCAGAGGCCAGCCGGAAAAGGCGCTCGCGCTGCTCAACGACTACGTCACGACATCCGACGCGCTGCCGAAAGACGCCACGATTCGCGGGCGGTTCGTCGCCGAGAAGCTGCGCCAACTGCAGATCAAGCTGCCGGGCGGCGAGAAGAACCCGCTGGCCGGGCAATTCGCCCGCCGCGCCGAAGAGCTCTTCCGGGAATATGCCGCGAAGAACCCGGGCCAAGACCTGGTTCTGGCCGTGTTCTTGCGGGCGCAGGGCAAGCTGGACGACGCGCTTGCGATCGTGGACAAGGTGCAAGACAACAGCGCCCAGCAGGATATCATCCGCGTTTGCGCCGCGATGTGGGCTGGCGGCAACAAGTTGACGCCGGCGCAGGTTGGCCGCATGGACGCCATTGTCGAACGCGCCCTGGCGAAGTTCGATCGGCCTGCGGCCTTGCTGTCCCTCGGCGCGGAAATCCGCATCCGCCAGGCCCGTTACGCCGACGCGGAAGCTCTGTACCGTGAGTCGCTCAAGAAGAGCAAGTCCGACGTCGTGGTGATGAACAACCTCGCGGTGCTTCTGGCGCTGCAGAACGTCAAGCTCGACGAAGCGCTGAAACTGATGGATCAGGCGGTCGACACGGCGGGACGCGTCGGCGCGATGCTCGATTCGCGTGCCAGCGTCTACATCGCGAAGAAGGACTCCAAGAATGCCCTGAAGGACATTCGCGACGCCCTGGCCGACGCGGAGACGCCCGTCCGGTTGATGCACCTGGCCCAGGCCCTTGAGTTGGCGGGCCAGCCGAAAGAAGCCAGGGTCGAAATGGACAAGGCCCTGAAGGCGGGCCTGACGGTGGAAATGCTCCAACCGCTCGAGGCGACTACCTTCGAGCGGCTGCGGCAGTTGCCGCGATAGCGTCTACCGCCGGAAGTTGTACCGCCGGCCAAGCGTCTGCGAATTGCGAGTCAGGTTCGTCGAGAGCGTGCCGATCCCGAGCAGCCGTTCGATCGGCGCGGCGACCGTGGCGATGTAGTAGTTCAAGCCAAGCACACTGTCCTCGACGATGTAAAGGCGGTCGCCGGGCATGAGCTGATAGTTGGTCTTGGTCTCCCCGCCCCGGGCGATCGCCTCATAATCCACCGGCAACATCTGTTCCGAGCCGAGCCCGGCCGGCGCGGGACGGACCAGCCACATGGTCTTGCTCGATAGGTTCGAAATCTGCTGGATCTGCCCGAGGGCGTCGAGCACCGTCTCGTTGCCGGTCACCGGAAATCGCTGCAGGGACTCGGCGGATCGGCCCGTGGCCATGATCACGTAGTAGCTCTTGCTGTTGAAGTGCGAGACCTCGACGCCCACCTGCAGCGAGTCAAAATACTGGGCAAGATGCCGCTCGATCGCTTGGCTCGCCTCGGTCACCGTCATCCCGGCCAAGGACACGTCGCCGAAGGTGTGCAATCGGATCACGCCGTCTGGCTCCACGCCGTAGTCGCCGGTGAGCTGTTGCGTGCTGGCCGAACTGAGCACTTGCACCGTCACCTCGGGACTTTGCAGGATCATCGACAACGTCTGCCGGATGATGGCGGCCGCCTCGACCGTCGTTAGACCCTGGAGCCGGACAGACGCATACGGCGGCCCGAACGTCACGACGCCATCCAGGTCGACGCGAAAATTGCCATCGATCGGACGGTCCGGCAACGTCCCCAACACTCGAATCAGCAAGAGATCGAACGCGCCGATCCGATACGTCGGCCTTGGCACCGCTTTCATCACCTCGAGCCGGAGCATGTCGGGCGGCTCAATTCGATAGGCGGGCAGCGACACCATCGAAAGCTCCCGCGGCGCC
>JBDKUC010000427.1:0-5992 GCA_039679885.1 Thermoguttaceae bacterium
TACAGCAAAACGGCGACACTTTCATTCACCGCTGCGAGCAACAACTTCGAATTGGCCATCGCCGTAGCCGTGGCCGTCTTCGGGATCGGTTCGGGCGCGGCCTTCGCGGCGGTCATCGGGCCGCTGGTCGAGGTGCCGGTCATGATTGGACTGGTCAACGTGGCGCTGAAATTCCGGCGCCGGTTCTTCGCGACGGACGCCGCCGCATCATCTCCGTAAAGCACTGCCATCCAGGAAAGGATTCGAATGTCAACTCCCACCGAGGAATCGCAGGGTTTGTACACCGCTGAGATCGAACAATTGGTGGCCATTGGAGCGGCGATTGCCTGCAACAGCGATGTCCTGTTCAGTCGCCATCTCCGCAACGCGCTTGATCGTGGCATATCTCGCGGCGACGTGGCGCAAGCAGTGGCCACGGCCCGTCGAGTGAAGATGGACGCCGCCGAGCGAATCCTAAAGACCGCAGGCGAACAGCTGGCCGCTGCCGGCGAAACCGGGCCTCAGCCGGGGGCGTGCTGTTGTTCCGGCCGCCTTCCGTCGAACAAACAATCCTGAGGAGCTGCCATGCCGGAATACCTTGAAACGACGGTGGACAAGTTCGTCTTCCATGTGGCAACGGATCGATTGTACGGGGCCGATGGCGTGTGGGTGCAGGCACAAGACGGCAGAGTGCGCGTTGGAGTGACCGACTACGTTCAACAACGCAACGGCGACGTGGCGTTCGCACATATCAAGCCCATTGGCACGACCTTGACCGCTGGCGACGAGCTTGCCGAAATCGAAACCGTTAAGGCAAACGTGAGTCTGTTCTGTCCGATCGGCGGAACGGTCGTGGAAGTCAACGGGAACCTGGAACGCAGCCCTGAGATCATCAACGATTCGCCTTACGACAAAGGATGGCTGGCCGTGATCAAGGCCACAGATTGGGAGGGCGAGCGCGCGACTCTGCTCGACGCGGACGCCTACCTGGCGACGATTCAGTCGCAAGCCCAGCAGGAGTTGAACGGCTGATGGGCAAGACCGCAACCTACGACACGACCGTTCGCTGGAAGGGCGAACACTGGGGTCATCTGGTGATGGGGAACGGTCCCGAGATGGATTTCTCGGCCCCGCCCGACGCCCACGGACATGCCGGCGTCTTCACGCCAGAAGATGCCTTCGTCGCCGCCGCAAATACCTGCGTCATGATGATGTTCCTTTGGGCTGCCGAACGGTTCAAGCTCCATCTGCTGGACTACGAGTGCCGCACGGAAGGCACGAAGCTCGTTGAACTTGACCGCACCGAAATCTTCACCCGACTGCACTTCCGGCCGCACATTCGCGTGGCGGCGGACGGCGAAGAGCGGCAGCGTGTGGAAGGCCGTGTGCGGCGTGCCCTCCAGTCCGCGCAGAAGTACAGTCTCGTCGCCAACTCCGTGAAGTCGGAGATCATCGTCGAACCGCTAATCTGTATTGAGGAGTGATAGAAATGCTCATTCAAGTGCTCGGAACCGGCTGTGCAAGGTGTAAGACGCTGCACGAGATCGTCACCAAAGCGGTTGAGGAGACGGGCGTGGACGCCCAAATCGAGAAGGTGCAAGACATCGAGAAGATCATGGAGTTTGAGATTCTGATGACGCCTGGCTTGGTGATCGACGGCGAAGTCAAAGTCGCAGGTCGTGTGCCAAAGCTCGATGAGGTTAAGAAGCTCTTGGTCGCAACCGGGGCAGCCTGACGATCGGTAGCACGAAAGGAAGACTCCTATGGAGATCAGCCAACCGGAAGTCCTGGTGATCCCTTGCAGCGGCGTCGGCAAGGTGCATGGGTTGATTAGCCGCGAGGCGGTTTACCATGTCACCGACAAGCTGTTGCCTGGGCGAGCAGATACCGTCTGCCTTGCTCTCTTAGTGACGGGCGATCCCGAAAGCACTCAGAAGGTTCAGCGAACGCCGTGCATCACATTGGATGGATGCCCAAAGCTATGCGCTTCCAAGAATGTCGAACTGTCGGGCGGAACGATCAGCAAGGAGCTGCGGGTCTACGACGCCATGAAACGGCATCGCGGCGCGGACTTTGGCACGCCAACCGCGCTCACTATGGCTGGATGGACCGTTGTTGAGGAACTTGCGGCCGAGGTCGCTCACACCGTCAAGCAACCAGACGCCGAATGAGGATAACGTCATGGCTCAAGGATCAAAGGTCGGCATCATTTCCTGCAGTGGTGAAGAGATCGCCGAAGGCACTGTCGCTCGGCAGGCGGTTCGTCGCGTGCTGGAGGCCCTTCGCCCTCAGCAGACGGTGACGTTATGTTTGCCGCTTTTCCTCGCGGGCGAGCAGGGCGAGCGACGTTTTGCCAGCGAACACCCCACCATCACCGTCGACGGTTGCCCGAAGCTCTGCGCCAAGCATGGAACGGAAAAGCACAGCGGGAAGGTCAGCGCGTCGTTAGTCGTCAGCCACATCCTGGGCGATCAAGCGAGACAATGCCATCGTTCGCTACGCGACGCCGACCACGCTGACGAGCAAGCCGTGTGGCTCGTAGCTGAGCACATTGCGGCCGAAGTCGACGCCCTGGCCGCCTTGACGGGACGCCAAGAACAACGTGACATTTCCCAACCGGACGGCGCTTGTTGCGCTTGCAGCAAGCCGTCGGAAGACGGCAGGCTAGAGATTAAAGGCCAGCCGGTCGCTGTGGCGGGGCTGCCATTGATCTTTCAGCACCTTAAGAAGAAAGGGCTGCACCCGGGCGGCGATTGCGGAAGTACACTGCTCAAGACCGTCAAAATTTACCACAGCATCGATGCCGACGACGAAGCCGATTATCGAGACGCGCTTGTATTGGCCTACCGAGCGTATTGCGAGCGATGACGGAGGCCAATGGCCATTTGTGGAAGGACCTTCAGCATGGACATGAAGAATGCGTTTGCTGTCTGCTTGATCTCCCTGTTCTCGGCAACGCTGGTGGTTCTGATCGCCCGCTCGCTGGATTCCCAAGCGGCGTCCCGAATTGAGCCGCAGTTGGCGAACATTGTCGAGGAGCTTCGGGCCATCCGCAGCCAAGGGAGAATGTCGGTCTCCACGAGCAATTCGCCGAGGACAGAGGCGATCAATGATGGCTTGGTCGTCTACTACTTCCACGGCAACATTCGGTGCCCTACCTGCCAGTCGATAGAGTCGCAGTCGCACGAAGCCGTTAAGAAGCACTTCGCTGCCCAACTAGAAGACGGCACGCTGGCATGGAAGATTCTCAACTATGAACAGCCAACCGCCAAACCGCTCGCCACGAAGTTTGACGTTCACATGCCGGTCGTCGTGCTCGCACGAATGAAAGAGGGACAGGTGAAGGATTGGAAACGCCTCGACGAGGTATGGGGACTTGTTGGCGACAAGCCGGCTTTCGCAAAGTTCGTGCAGGGCGAAATCGACCGGATGTTGTCGCCTGAAAAACAGAAGCCATCCGCGACCGACAGGAAGCCCAAATCTCCCGCAACCCAAATCCCCGTGCCGCAGAAGAAGGCCCCTTCGATTCCGGTCCCCCAGAGATAACCAGGTACCCCAACCCGCTCACAAGGAGAACAAGGCGATGAGACGTTTTTTCACTGTTCTATCGGTGTTCTGCATGTCCGCTGTCTTCGCAAGCCTGCTGCTGGCGGCCGATTCGACCAAGCGCGACAGTGCGGAGAAAGAAAAGACCTCTGTCGAGACCAAGGCCAAGAGCGCCGCTCCGGCGGATCGCGTTGTCGTCATGTACTTCCACCGCACGCAGCGCTGCCCGACGTGCAAGCGAATGGGAAGCTATGCGGAGGAAGCGGTCAAGCTGGGGTTTGCCGAGGAAATCAAGAAAGGGACTGTCGAGTTCCACTTTATTGACTTTCAGGACGAGAGCAACGCCGGCCTAACCGAGGGCTACGGCGTCAGCGGCCCAACGCTCATCGTCGCCCAAGTGGCGGACAACAAGGTAAAGGATTACAAGAGCCTGACCGAAATCTGGACGAAGAACAACGACAAGGATGAGTTCCTCAAGTACGTGCGGGAGAATGTGTCCGCTTATAGGAAAGCCGAAACGAAGTCGGCCGCGAAGTCCGACACGGCTGAATCCGGCAAAAAGACCAAGTGAAGTCGCCGATGTCTTCAATGATCTAAGCCGTGTTGCCAGGAGGTCGCCGATGGTTGCCTATTTGCTTTACGCTGGGGCGGCTTTTTATCTTGGACTACTAACGTCGATTAGTCCCTGCCCCTTGGCGACGAACATTGCCGCCGTCTCTTACGTGGGCCGCCGGGTTGGTGATTCGCGCTGGGTGATGACTGCCGGGCTGCTCTACACGCTGGGACGCTGCCTCGCTTATCTGGCGTTGGCCATCTTTCTTGCGATCACGGCAATGTCAATCCCAGCCGTCTCGCTGTTTCTCCAGAAGTACATGCACCTGGCTCTTGGTCCGATCTTCCTCCTGCTAGGCATGTTCCTGGTCGGGCTAATCACGTTCAGCGGCGGTGGGGCCGTGATGAGCGAACGAATGCAGAAGCGGATCGACTCGATGGGAATCTGGGGCGCGCTCTTGCTTGGCATCTTATTCGCCGTCGCCTTTTGTCCCACGTCGGCTGCTTGGTTCTTCGGACTTGTGGCCCTCATCTTCGGCTCAGAGGCCGGAGCAATCACGGCTCTCTTGGCCAAAGTCGGCATCGCACTGCCGCAGATGTCTTTGCCAGGCGGCACAGTGGTTCTTCCGCTCATCTATGGCATTGGCACGGCGGTGCCCGTTTTGCTCGTCGCCTTCGTCTTGGCCTACAGCGCCAAGTCGGTCGGCAAGACGTACAACATGCTTTCCAAGATCGAATGGTGGGCGCGTCAAATCACTGGCTGGGCGTTCGTCCTGGGAGGCATTTACTGCTCGCTGGCATACGTGTTTGAGATAGTCTAAATCCCGCTGTTCCGATCTCGCTCAGGCGACGGACCTATTGGTCGCGGGAGTGGAGGTGGATGCCGCGCCTTCTCGCGCGCCGCGGGCCGATCTTCCTGGCCGTGAATCGCCTTGAGCATCGCCGCCAGAGGCATTCCCAGGGGACAGGGGACACGAGGCACTCCGGGGATACGAGCCAATGTTGACACAATAGGCAATCATCGTTAGGCTTCCGGGATGGCTCGGCTGGCAAGATTGGTTGTGCCCGGTTTGCCGCATCACGTGACCCAGCGCGGAAACCGCCGACAGCAGACCTTTTTCAACGATGACGACGATGCGGTCGACATCGAGCTGATGGCTGATTGGCGCCAAGAGCGCGGAGTGGATGTCCGGGCATACTGCCTGATGCCCAACCACGTTCACCTGCTTCCGATTCCGAAGTCGGAAGACGGCTTGGCGCGAGCGATCGGCGAGGCTCATCGCCGCTATACTCGGCGGATCAACCTTCCGCGAGAAATGGCGAGGATACTTTGTGGCAAGGGCCGTTCGCCTCGTTCGTGATGGACGAGCCGCACCTGCTGGCGGCGGCTCGATAGGTCGAGCTGAACCCGGTGGGGCTGGCTTGGTCGAAGACGCGGCCCAGTGGCGTTGGAGCAGCGCAAGATCGCACTTGTCGGGCCGGGACGACCGGACTGGTTCGAGTTGCTCCGATGCTGGCAATGGTCGCCGACTGGCGAACTTTCCTGGACGGTGCGATTCGCGAGGAGGAATTGCGTGACATGCGCGAGCACGGTTGCACGGGGCATCCGCTTGGAGACGCGGCGTTTGTCGACCGCCTCGAACGAACTGCCGGTCGTCGGCTTCGCCCCAAGAGCCCCGGCCGCGCGACAAAGCTACTCAAACACCCATAATCGGTTCGTGTCCCCGGAATACCTGCCCAATGCGATCGACCGAAAGATCATTCTGGCCCTGCCGCCAGATCAGGCGAATCGCCTCAGCGACCATGCGGTCTTTCACGGCCGCCACGTCGCGAGGCCCCTGCTCGATCAACTCGGTTGCCTCGGGTTCGGCCAGTGCCGAAACGGCCGCAAGAATTTCCGTCACGTCGGCAGCCA
>JBDKUC010000067.1:0-2345 GCA_039679885.1 Thermoguttaceae bacterium
GCTGGCAATCTTGTTGCGTCCGATTTCGACCTTGCCCCGCTCGCAGACGAAGATCGCGCCGAGGCCGGGACCACGATCGCCGTCGAGGTGGAGTTGCAGGACGGCGCCGCTGGCAAACTGCATCGAGACTTTGGCCCGGGGCCCGGTGATCTTCGCCATGCCGTGATATTCCTTGCCCGTGTCCTCCTCGGCCACCAAGCCGGGCGAGCGGATCTTGGCGGCGAACCTGCCGGTGTCGCGGACAGCGACCGGTTCTTCGAGCCAGATTTCGGTTGGGCCGGTGTCGTCGGCGCCGAGGGCGCGATTGACCTGGTCGTAGGAGTGGGCGCCCCAGCCGGTGACGCCGAAGCCGCGGCCGCCGCCGTCATAGTCCGACCAGCGGTCCCAGCCGTAGTGGAGCAGCTTGTGGTAGGGCCTCAGCACGGCTTGATTGGTCCAGACGTCCCACCAATGGCTGCCGCCGCTGGGCATCGGCTCGGCGGGCTGGTTGGTCCACTTCTCCGGTCCGACGAAGTTGGGCGCGATGATCCGAAGCACTTTGCCCAACGCCCCGTTCTTCACCAGGTCGCTGGCGAAGTTGTTGATCGGCATCGAGCGCTGCTGCGTGCCGACCTGGGTCACGCGGTTGTACTTCCGCGCGGCGCGGACCATCTGCCGCCCCTCGGCAACGGTCAGGCACATCGGCTTTTCGATGTAGGCGTCCATGCCGGCCTGCATGGCCAGCACGGCAATCCACGCTCGGGCGTGCGTGGTCGTTTCGATCATCACCGCGTCGAGTTTCTCGCGGTCGATCATCTGGCGGAAGTCGGCGTAGGGTTTCGTCGAGCCGCCGAGCTCTTTCGCGAACGCTTCGGCGCGAGGCAGGAAGCAGTCGCAGACGGCCGCGACGCGAAAGCCCGGGACATCGCGGCCCTCGCCCACGACCCCATGCGCCCGGCCGCCGCAGCCGATGACCCCGATGCGGATTGTGTCGTTTGCGCCCGGCCGATTGTGCCCGCCAAGGACGTGGGCCGGGATCAGCGAGGGCAGCGAAATGCCGGCCGCCGCCATCGCCGAAGTGCGAAGAAAGTCGCGACGATTGATGCTGGTTGGTTTCATGGAGGAAGCCCCTTGGGTCGATGATTCAATCGCTTGACGGTTGGATGGCACGCCCTGTAAGGGCGTGTCGGAATCCTGCACGCCCCATACCACGCCCTTTCAGGGCGTGCCACCCTGGAGCGTGCGCTCAATGGGTCCTAAAGTCTCTTAATGCGAATCTCCTTGAACTGGACTTTCATCGGCGGGCCGGGATGGACCTGAAGCGAAATCAGGCCCGCCGCGGCCGCCTTGCCCTTCTCCTGGTCGATCACCTGGGTCATCAGCGTGTCGTTGATCTTGATCGTGATTTCCGGCCCGCGAGCGGTGATCTCGCACCGGTTCCAGTCGTGTGGCTTAATGAGTTTCAGCAGCTTCCCGCCGTCGCCAAGTTGGGTCACCTGCCGCCGGCCATCCTTGGCGATGACGACCTTCTGACCGCGGCGGGAGACGACTTCGCGCTGGTTGCACTCGTAGAGGCCGCCGGTCCAGTCGGGGCCGGTTTCCATGTCGGCCTGATAGCCTTTGACGTCGCCGCCGGGGAGTTCCTGGCTGCGGAAGTTGATGCCGGAATTGCCTTCCGCGGAGACGAAGCGGAAGTTGGCGCGGAGGACGAAGTCGGCCGGCTTTCCGCCACGCCAGTAGAGATAGGTCGCCCGCTTGAGCGGCTTTGCGGTCGTGGCCTGGCCGGTGATGACGCCATCCTCGACCGACCAGCGGCCGGCCTCGCCCTCCCAACCCGTCAGGTCACGACCATTAAAGATCGGCGTGAATCCCTTTTCAGACTCCTCGGCGGACGCCGGCCACATCGAAGATGAGAGGATCGCTCCCAGAAAAAATGCGACAAACGCAAACCGCCGCGTGGCTTGCAGCATTGAGAGACCTCCAAGGCGTGAGATGGAAGGTGGGCAAGCGAAGATGCGCCGTCAGTCTACCAATCGCCGATGGCCGCTACAAGACAGGCAGTCGTTACGGGACGGTTGCAGAGTTGTTCGTAGTTCCGCCTTTAGGCCAATACCGTTGAATTAGGCAAGCAACCGACAATCTCGTTCCCACGGTCCCCCGTGGGAACGCACCGGTTGGACGCTCCGGCGTCCTCAGCATAACGTATTGGCTCGAAACTGGTCGGCGATCCCGACGACGCAGGAGCGTCGCCACGAGTGTGTTCCCACGCGGGAGCATGGGAACAAGGTTTTTCGGCGATAATTCAACGGTATTAACCTTTAAGCGGTGACTTCACCCGGAACACCGCCTGAAGCCGGAACTACGAA
>JBDKUC010000131.1:0-6000 GCA_039679885.1 Thermoguttaceae bacterium
CTCCTACGAGCAATATGAGCTGTCGGCCGAGACCATCGACGACGCCTGGCAGTGGCTCAAAGAGGGGACCGTCTGCAGCATCCTCTTGTTCAACGGCCGGCCGATCGGCATCACCCCGCCGAACCACATCGTTCTCAAGGTCGAGTACGCCGAGCCGGCCGTGCGTGGCAACACGGCCACCAACGTGACCAAGCCGGCCAAGCTCGAAACGGGCGCCGAGATCACCGTCCCCAACTTCATCGAGATGGGCGAGCTGATCAAGATCGACACCCGCACCGGCGAATACCTCGAACGCGTCAAGGAATAGCTCCGGCGCCTGCGGCCCTCTCCCCAAGCGGGAGAGGGCTAAGCGGCTAGCGATTGACGTTTCATGAGTCCTGCTTCGCACGCCGACGATTTCTTGCCCACGGCCAGTCTGAAGAACCTGCGCCTGCGTGCACAACTGCTGCGCCGGCTGCGCGAGTTCTTTGACGAGCGTGGCTTCCTCGAAGTCGAAACGCCCGTGCTGTCGGCCGATACGGTCGTCGATCGGCATCTGGACCCGTTTTCCGTCGTGGTCCAGCCGGCCTCGGCCAGCCGCGCCGAAAAGCGCTACTGGCTCCAGACATCGCCCGAGTTCGGCATGAAGCGTCTTCTGGTCGCCGGCGCCACGGCGATCTACCAGGTGACGCGCGCGTTCCGCCAGGACGAGCAGGGGCCGCTGCATAATCCCGAGTTCACGATGGTCGAATGGTACCGCGTCGGCGATCGTCTGGCCGAAGGGATGCAACTGCTCAGCGACCTGGGCGAGACCCTTCTTGGCCGCGGTCCAGCCGAACGGCTCACCTACCGCGAAGCCTTTTGTCGCTACGCCGGCTTTGATCCGCACACGATCACCAATGAATCGCTCGTCGCGACGGTCAAGGCTGCCGGGATCGACGCCCCGGCCAGCATGTCGCCCGACGATCGCGACGGGTGGCTCGATCTCGTGTTGGTCGATCGCGTGCAGCCGCGTCTGGGCGAAGAGCGCCCGGCGATTCTCCACGACTTCCCCGCCAGCCAGGCGGCCCTGGCCCGCGTCCGGCCCGACGATCCGCCGGTAGCCGAACGGTTCGAGCTTTATGTGGCTGGCATGGAGTTGGCCAACGGCTACCACGAACTGCTCGACCCGGCCGTCCTGCGAGATCGCAACGCCCAGAGCAACCAACTCCGCCGCGCCGACGGCAAGCCCTCGCTCCCCGAAGACAGTCGTCTCCTGTCCGCCATGGACGCCGGCCTGCCGCCCTCGACCGGCGTGGCCATGGGCTTCGACCGGATCGTCATGCTCGCCGCCGGCGCCCAACGCCTCGACGAGGTGATCGCCTTCCCGTTCGATCGGGCGTGACCTTCGTCATTCTGATTTCGCCATTCGCCATTTCCCCGCCCCCCACCTCCGGCGGCGGAGGGACTGGAGCGCGGTCCGCCTTTCGGTAGAATAGACTTCTTCAGTCCAGAGCCCTTTCTGCGGTAGACCCAGCATGGCCAAAGAAGCAAAACCCGTATTTGACCCGCACCGCGAGATGTCGGTCGTCGAAACCAACACGATCTGGCCGGAGGAGTTGGCGGCCGTTGATCCGCAGCGGCGAGCGTGTGTGGAAGAGCGGCTGCACGCGGATCCCCAGCAGGCGGCCAAGCTGGAGTATATTCGCTTGCACACCGGCTTCTGCCGGCAGATCACGGTCACCGCCGAGGATCTGGAGCGGTTGAAGTAGCCTGACGGAGGAGTCTGCTCGTGAGTGATTCACCCCAAGTCGTCCACGTCAACCTGGGCGAGCGAAGCTACGACATCGAGATCGACGCCGGCAACCTCGGCCGCGCCGGACAGTTTCTCGCCGAGCGAGGCCGGACGACCCACGCCGTGGTGATCACCGACGAGAATGTCGAGACGCCTCACGCCCACGTGGTCGGCGAAAGCTTGGCCGAGGCGGGAATCAACGTCGACCTGGCCGTGATCGAGCCGGGCGAGCCGAGCAAGTCGGTCGAGTCGGCCACGGCCCTTTGGGAAAAGCTGCTCCAACTGGGCGCGGATCGCAAGAGCGTGGTCGTGGCGGTCGGCGGGGGCGTGGTCGGCGACCTGGCCGGCTTCATCGCGGCCACGTACGCCCGGGGAATCCGCTTCTTGCAGGTGCCCACGTCGCTCTTGGCCCAGGTCGATAGTTCCGTAGGCGGCAAGGTCGGGATCGACCTGCCCCAGGCCAAGAACATGGTCGGCGCGTTCTTGCAGCCGCTCGGCGTGCTGATCGACACGTCCACCTTGGAAACCCTGCCCGATCGCGAATACCGCGCGGGCTTGGGCGAGGTGGTCAAGTACGGGGTGATCCTCGACGCCGACCTGTTCGCCTACCTGGAAGCGAACGTCGCCGGCTTGAACGCCCATGACCCCGGCGTGTTGCGCCATGTGATCGCCCGCTGCTGCCGCCTGAAGGCCGACGTCGTCGAGCAAGACGAGCTGGAACTGAGCGGCCTGCGCGCCGTGCTCAACTATGGTCACACGTTCGGCCATGCCTTCGAGACCCTGACCGGCTACGGCACGCTCTTGCACGGCGAGGCGGTGGCGATCGGCATGCTCTGCGCCTCGCGTTTGGCCGAGCGATTGGGCCGCGTCGACGCCGCGTTCACCGCCCGGCAACAGCGGCTCGTGGCCGCCCTGGGGCTCGCGACCGACGTCCCGTCGCTGGACCCCGACCTCGTGCTCCGTTCGATGCTCCACGACAAGAAAGTCCAGCACGGCAAGCTCCGTTTCGTCTTGCCGACCCGTATGGGGCACTGCGAGCTGGTCGGCGACGTGGATCCGGACGATGTCCGCGCGGTGGTGACGAGCTGATTGAAAATTGAAAATTGAAAATTGGCAGTCAGCTATCAGCAGTCAGCAGCGTAGATCTGAAATCTGATTGCTGAAAGCTGACCGCTGACCGCTGATAGCTAACTGGCGACCGCGATCCAACCTCCACCTAACACTCAACTCGCCGCCACGGCGGCCAAGGCAATCATGAGCGACTCGGGGCAGACGAGAAGCGTTTCGGAGGACTTGCGCCATGTCTTGCGGCTTGCGATGGTCGCCGGCGTCGGCCCGCGAACGCGGCGGTTGTTGTTGGATCGGTTTGGTTCTTCCGAGGCCGTGTTGGCAGCGGCTCCGAGCGAGCTGCGAAGCGTTCAGGGCGTCGGCCCGAAGTTGACGGAACGGATCGTCGCAGCCCGTGAAGAGATCGACGTCGATAGCCTGATCGCCGTCTGCCAGCGGCGTGATGTCGAGATCGTGGCCGAGACGGACGAGGCCTATCCCTCGCTTCTTCGCCAGATTCCCGACCCGCCGCCGGTGCTCTTTGTCCGTGGCGAGTTGAAGCCGCAAGATGGGATGGCGATCGGTGTCGTGGGTACGCGTCATGCCACGCACTACGGTCTGCGTCAGGCCGAGCGTCTGGCGGCGAGTCTTGCCCGCGCCGGGCTCACGATCGTCAGCGGGCTTGCCCGGGGGATTGACGCGGCGGCCCATCGCGGCGCGATCGAAGCCGGCGGGCGCACGCTGGCCATTCTGGGCAGCGGCGTCCTGAGCATCTACCCGCCCGAACATGAATCGCTGGCCGAGGAAGTCGTTGCTCACGGTGCGCTAGTGAGCGAAGCCCCGCCCCTGGCCGCGCCGCACAGCGGCGTCTTCCCGCAGCGCAACCGGGTGATCAGCGGCCTGTCGCTGGGCGTGATCGTTGTCGAAGCCGGCGACCGGAGCGGGGCCCTGATCACGGCCCGGCTGGCGATGGAGCAGGGCCGGGAAGTGTTCGCCGTCCCCGGCCGGATCGAAGACCCCACGTCGCGCGGCTGTCACCGCCTGATCCGCGACGGGGCGAAGCTGGTCCAGACCGTCGACGACGTCCTCGAAGAACTCGGCCCGCTGTTCGAGCCCGCCTCGCGCGACGATGGCCGCGAAGTCCATCATCCGGCGGAACTGCTGCTCAACGAACAGGAGCAGAAAATTCTCGACGCCATCGGCTCCGACCCGACCTCGCTCGACGCGATCCTCGCCGCCACCAGCCTCTCGGTCCCCAACATCCTCTCCACGCTGAGCGTCCTCGAGATGCGTCGCCTCGTCCGCCGTGTGAGTGGCTCGCTGGTCGTGCGCGTCTGAAGTAGCAGGCACGCTCCGCCGTGCCGCTGGCCCTTCTTGCAGTTGTGTAGGACGGCGCCGAGCCTGCGGGGCCATCCTACTACTATAACGCTAGGTTTGCTTTCGAAAGGAACTCACCGCAGAGGTCGCGGAGAATCGCAGAGGGAGGAAAAAGAGGCGGGCAAGCTATTGTAGGGATCTCCGTTTGTTCCTGGTAAGGATCGGGGGCGGGATGTTGGTTGCTGCATGGCCGACCGCTCTCCCGACGCCACGGCCCCATTGTTTCTCCCCCTTCCCTCCGCGTCCTCTGCGGTGAGCTGCTCGGGTTTCGCAAAGAGACGTAGTGTTGTAGTACTACGAAGCTGGCACCTCCGCCGTCGCCTTGTTACCATAGGGCGTGTTGTCGCTCGGTGCGGCTCCGAAGGATGTGCCAAGGGAGAATGTCGCAAAAGGTGAACACGCCAATGAAACGTCAACTCGCTCTCTCGATCGGTCTTCTTCTCCTCATGACTCTCGCGGCTCGCGCCGAGGATCTTGTCGGGCGGGAAATCTCGTCCTGGCAGCCGGGGATGCTCGAAATCCACCAGATCAGTTCCGGCCGCGGCAATGCGGGCCTCTACATCTTCCCCGACGGCACGACGATGCTGGTCGATTGCGGCGAACTGCCGATCAAGACGCCGCGGCACACGCCCGACCGGCCGGACAACACGCGTCTGGCCGGCGAGTGGGTCGTCCGCTACATCCGCCACGCCCTGCGTCACGCCCCGCAGCCGTCGCTCGACTACGTGCTGCTCACCCACTTTCACGACGACCACATGGGCAGCCCGTCAGGCAAATCGCCCACGTCGAAGTCCGGGACCTACAAGCTCACCGGCTTGACCCAGGTCGGCGAGAGCCTTCGGATCGGCAAGCTGATGGACCGCGGCTGGCCCGACTACAGCTATCCGAGTGAGCTCAAGGATGCCGGCACGAAGAACTATCGCGACTTCGTCAAATGGCAGACCGAGAACAACGGCCTGAAGGTGGAACGCTTCGTGCCCGGACGCAACGACCAGGTGGTCCTGTGCCGCGACCCGAAGAAGTATCCCAGTTTCGAATTCCGCAACGTGGGCGCCAACGGCGAGATCTGGACGGGCGAGGGCACGGCCACGCAGCGACACATTCCCGCCCTGGAGAACGTCCCGCGTGCCGACTGGCCCCACGAGAACATCGTGAGCACGTCGTTCCGCTTGAGCTATGGCAAGTTCCAGTTCTTCAACGGCGCCGACATTCCGGGGATTCCCGGCAAAAAACGCCCGGCGTGGCACGACATGGAAACCCCGGTGGCCAAGGCTGTCGGCCCGGTCGACGCGGCCATTTTGAACCATCACGGCTACCTCGACACGCACAACGAGTTCTTCGTGTCCACGCTGCGCGCACGCGTCTGGACGCTTTCCGTCTGGGACGCCGGCCATCCGACGCCCGGCGTGTGGGAGCGATTGCAGTCGACCAAGCTCTATCCCGGCCCCCGCGAGGTCTTTGCCACCGACCTGCACCCGACCGTACGGCAGACCATCAACGGCATCGACCAACTGGCGAGCGCCCACGGCCACATTGTCCTGCGGGTTTCGCCCGGCGGGGATGCGTATCGCGTGGTGATCGTCGACGACTCGTCGGAGAACCACCAGGTCACGAAAGTCTTCGGGCCGTACGAGTCGCGGTAGCGGCTGGATATTCCTTGGATCGTAAAATGGGGTTCATTCAGGATTTGCGGGAAGCCACGGAAGGCGACTCGACGAGGCTTCGCCGTCGCTCGACCAGACGAAGATGTCGGGGATCGGGTGGGTGAACACGATGGGAAGTGGAACGGTGCGTTTTGGGAGGCATGGCTCGGGTGTCCAATG
>JBDKUC010000376.1:0-3468 GCA_039679885.1 Thermoguttaceae bacterium
TGTTCGAGCACGTCGCGGCCGGTAAGCCCGTCGGCCAATGCTTCGTACGTAAGCCGGATGCGGTGCAGCATCACGTCTTCCGCCAGGGCGAACAGGTCCTCGGGCACGACGTGATCGCGGCCGTGGATGAACGCCCGGGCGCGGGCGGCCGTGACCAGGGCGATGCCGGCCCGGGGGCTGCAACCGAGATCGACGTAGCGATTCTCCCGCGTCCGCCGGACCAGCTCCAGGCAATGATCGGTGAAGACGCGGCTGACGTAAACCTGCTGCACGAGCCCCATGACCTCGACCAAATCGTCGACGCTGGCGACCGGCTCGTCGCGGATCAAGTCGAACGCCGTCTGCGGCACCGCGCCGCCGTCGTGTTCAGTCAGGCCGAGCCCCAGGCTCTGCGCGACGATCTTCATCTCTTGGCTCCGCGTCGGGTAGTGCAACCGGTGGCAGAGCATGAAGCGATCGAGTTGTGCCTCGGGCAGTTCGAACGTGCCCGCCTGTTCGACCGGGTTTTGCGTGGCGATGGTGAGAAACGGGGCCGGCAACCGGAGCGTGTTGCGGCCGATGGTGACACGCCGCTCCTGCATGGCCTCGAGCAAGGCCGACTGAACCTTCGGCGATGCGCGGTTGATCTCGTCGGCCAAAAGCAGGTTCGTGAAGATCGGCCCGCGGTTCACATGGAATGTCGAACTGGCCTGATCGAACACCTCGGAGCCGATGATGTCGCCGGGCAAAAGATCGATCGTGAACTGAACGCGCCCGAACTGGAGGTTGATGGCTTTGGCCAGGGCGCTGACCAAGAGCGTCTTGGCGAGCCCCGGGACGCCCTGCAAGAGCAGATGCCCGCCGGTGAAGAGCGCGATCAGCGCCCGCTCGACCACCTCGTCCTGACCGACGACCACTTCGGCGACGAAGCCTCGCACGGCGTGGACCAACGGATGAATTTGTGAAGCACGAACATCGTTGCCGCTGAGGGTGTTTGCTGTTTCCATGGAGGAGGTGGACTGTGGTTGCGAGCGAACGGGGCTCGAACAACCGGCCTCTGCTGCTGATCCGAAGGGCGCGGCTGATTCTAGCAGAGTTAAATACGGACTGTCAAACATTTCGGTTCGCCGCCAAGACGACTGCAAAGTCGGGCGCGGATGTTCGTAGTCCCGCCTTTAGGCCGAATGGGACCGGCTAAGGCCGGAACTACGAACGACCGCGATCGCCGCTGATCGTGCGGGGTGCGCGGCGAGGCGGCCGTGAAGCTCGCTGCGAGGCGACAGCGGTGTCTGGCAAAATTGTCCTTCCGCACTGGCGCGGCGTTATATCGGCCCGACGAGGGAGCCCTTACCCTGGGATGAGTGTCCGCCAGCGGAGAGAATGTGCGTTTTCATCGCCAGCGACTAGGCGAAGCCGATCAGATATCCCATATTGGAGTAGCCACACGCACTGGTACTGACTGGCGTGGCTGGCACTAATCGCGAGGGCGAACCGTGAACAGCTTGGGGATGGTCCTGTTTATCTTGGCCGTCGTGATTGGCATCGTGACGGTCGTCGGCCACGGCATCTGGTCGCTTCTGGCGATGATCTTCGGCGGCGGTCGATCGGCAGCCGGCCCCACGGCAGTCTGCGTCTTCTGCGGGAAGCGGACTTCGGCGAGCGTGCCACGTTGCGAGTGGTGCGCGAAAGAGCTTCACAACAAGCTGGCTGATGAACTTCGGGACCTTCAGGCGGTCGAACGCCAGTTGCGGCACTGGGGAGCCGACGGGCGGTTGCCTCCGAAAACGGTCGATAACTTGCTCGCCCGGGTGCAAGCCTATCGCAGCGAGTTGCTTCACCCCGTGCGGGCCCAAGTGGTGTCGCCAGTCGCGGCGAAGCCGCAGCCGGTCATGAGGCCATCGGCCGCCCCGGCGCAGAAGCCAGCCGTGACGCCGGTGGTTGCCACAACGCCGGCGGCCGTGACGCCGGCCAAGCCAATCCCGCAGGCATCTGTGGCGGCGTCCAAACCGCTTCCGCCTGCTCCAGCGAAGCTCGATGGAGCGGTGACGCCGCCGGCGACTCCGCGGGAAGCGCGGCGCGATGCGATCTTGCACGAGGTCGCGAAATCGGTCCCCAGAGAGCTTCCGAAACCGCAGCCCCCCGCGCCTCCGCCCGAACCGCGGCGTTCCTGGAGCGAGATGCTCGCCGGCTTCATGGAAGAGCGGAACATCCGCTGGGGCGAACTGATCGGCGGGCTGCTGATCGTCGGCCCCGCGATCGCCCTGGTCATCACCTTCTGGAACAAACTGGCGGCAAACCCTTATCTCCAGTTGACCACGTTCGTTGCCATCTGCTCGGCCGTGTTTGGAGTGGGCCTGTATGCGCATCATCGATGGAAGCTCCGCTCGACGAGCCTGGGACTCCTGATCATCGCCATGCTGTTGGTCCCGCTCAATTTCCTAGCGATGGCCGCCGTGTGGAAAGGGGACTGGGGGCCGGGCGCCGTGGCTGCCGATCTGGTCTCGCTGGGCATCTTCACTTGGCTCGGCGCGTTGGCCGGTCGCGTGTTGGCGCCCCGTGGGCGGTGGCTGCAAGTGCTGGCCGTCGTCGGCTGCTCCGCCTGGGTGCTGGTGGCTGCTCGCTGGGTCAGCGCAGCGTCGCCCGATTGGTGGTACATCACCGCGGCCTTGATCCCGGTCCTCCTGTTCTCCGCGGCCATCGGCGTCTATCTCGCATGGACTCCGGTGCGAAAGAGACTCGATGCGGCGAGCGTGGCCGCGCTCTATACGCTGCTGGGCACGTCGCTGTTTGCGACGTCGGTCGCGCTCGGCATGATGGCCGTCTGCGCCGGCAGCGCCGCGGCCGCGCTCGGGCGGCTGGCGGTGCCCGTCGGGCTGGCCGCCGTGCCGATCGTCGCCTGCGGATTGGCGGTGCGGCGTGGCGTCGCTCGTAATGCGGCCCTCGCTGCCTGGCACGTTTCGGGCACCGTCGTAACGCTGCTCGGCATGGCCGTCATGCTTGCCGCCCTGGGCTTCGCCTGGCCGCACCCGATGGCCATCATGACGGTTGCTGCGATCGACGGCCTCGCTTTGTTGCTGGCCGCATTCCGCTGGCGGCTGCCAGCCCTGCACGCCGGAGCCATCGCCTGCGCAACGTTGGCCTACCTGACCGGCTTCCACATGATCTATAGCGGGCTGCACGCAATGAACAGCGATGCGGCCGCCATGTTCAACGCGCTCAAGAGCGCGTCGAGCGGCACGGCGATTGTCGGCCTGTTCATCGCCTACGCGGCCGTCTCCGAAGCCTTGGTCCGCTGGGGACGCCGCCGCCATGCCGTGGTGTACGCTGGTGGCGCAGGCGTCATGGCCGCGCTGGGGCTCTCGCTGGCCACCGCCCACGGTCTTGCCGGTGGCCCCGACGCTCTTCGGGCGGCCATCCTCTCAGCGATCTACGGCGTCGGCGGTCTTGCGTTCGCCCCGCGGTGGCGTCGGCTGGAATTGAGTTATGTCG
>JBDKUC010000123.1:0-2942 GCA_039679885.1 Thermoguttaceae bacterium
AGGAGCTGGATCAGCAGCGGTTGGGCGGCGGTTAATTCAGCGGTGCTCGGCATGTTGCGATCGGCGTCCGAAAATCGTCGGACGCTCTCTCATCTTCGGGATTTTGGGGCCCGGCTCGACTTTGAGCCCGAGTGGTTGCGGTTCGGCGTCCCCGAACGCGACGACGCAGGAATGTCCGAATAGCTCAACTCCAGGGTTTTCCCTTGGCACTCCAGCAGCACTTTGTACGGCATGACATCGACGATCTTGCCGACGACCAGCGGCTCGGCGGCCACGCCTTTCGGGGCCGCCTTCGAGTCGGCCCTCGGGGGCTCGATGAGCGGCTCGTCCGGTGCGTAAAGCCGCCCGTTGATGACGGCCAGCCGGCGGTCGCCCACGATGCACGTCGCCTCGAGGCGGAAGGCGTCCAGCCCATCGCTACCGTTCGCGCCCAACTTGGGATAGGAAGCCGAACCGACTCCGTCCACCTTGCCTTGCGATCTGGGCAACTGCTTCTTGGATCCCCGGGCGCCAAAGGGATTCCGCTTTGGATGCGGCATCTGCGCAGGAGCGGCCACGAGGGCAACCGCATCGGGCGGTTTCCTCGGTTTCGCCGCGCTCTCGGGCAGCAGCGCCGATAGGCTGGGCCACGCAACGCAGCCCGCCACGGCCAGCGCAACGCCCCGAGGCAACCATTTTGCAGTCGAAATCTCCATGCTATCCGCTCAGTCCTAAGATGGTCAGCCTCATCGTCAGGCTGTCGCCTTGCAACGGCGAGAGTGAGATGTCGTCCACCCGGAAGAATCGCTTGTCCGTCTCCAGCCATCGCAGAAATTTGTCCAGGTCGAAGAACGTCCCCTCCAGATCAACCTGAAAGGCAATGACTTTCAGTGGCCCAAACGGCTTCGGTTCGCGGCAATCGAATCGGCGCAATTGCAGCGGCAGCCGCCGGATGCCGTTGAGCAGGTACTGCACCCACTCCTTCGCATCGGTTTGGCCGGGCACACGCGGCGCAATCTGTGCGTATGTGTCCCGCAATCGCGTTGCATCCGCCGCCAACTCGGTAATCTTCATTTCGCGATCGAGGCGTTTTGACGTCTTGGAAATCCGGTCCTCGAGCGGTTGGCAAACGAAGTAATAGCCGGCGGCCAGCACGAGGGCGATCATGGCGATTCGCAGCTTCGCCGGGTCGTGCAAGGCGGCGACCAGTTGGGCCTTCAGGCTGCTAGTCCGGCGTTCGGGGTTTTCTGGCGTACTCATTTCTTTCCCTTTGCTGCTGGGGCAGCCTTGGCAGCGCCTTTGCGCTTGGGCACGCCGACGATGCCAAAGGAGGCTCTCGCCCCGCCGCCGCTTTGCACGGCGCGGCCCGGCTTGATTCCGGTGAGCTCCGCCGATGCGAAATCCGCTAGGATCACCGGATCGTTCCGCAGCGAGTTGAGGAACGTGTCGATCTCGCGCGGAGCCGAACCGTCGGCGCTCATCGGCGCATTAGCGGCCAGCGTTAGCCCCTTCGTTCCGCCGCGTCCCGCCGACCCAAGTCCGCTGCGGGCGCTAAAGGAATCCAACAGGACGTCTTTCGGAAGCCGCGCCGCCAGGTCGGCCGTGTAGGCGCTCCACGCCACCCGGCTGTCGACAAACTTGTGAACCGTATCCAGCTTTTCCTTCAAGTCCTTCGCTTCCTTGGCCAACACTTCGGGCCCGACATTGGTGGCGCACTTGTACCGGCTGCGTTGCGTCTGAGCGACGGCAAACGACCCATCGAGCTTGGTTGCGTGCGCCCCCAAGGCCAGGCCCGCAACGCCAACTAGGATCGAGGTGAACGCCACGTCGCCCCACGGGATGATGTCGAGGAACGACAGAGGTGGTTTCACGCCGCGTGACAGGTCGAACGCCTTCGACTCGGGGTTCATACAGCCGAAGGCCAGCCCTTGGGCGATCGCGGCCGGCTCGAACGCCGGCCCCGCGTGCCAGAGAACGCGTGTCTCGACGCTTGACGGGAGTTGCTCATCCTTCAAACGCTCATGCAGTTCCGGCCTGCCGCAAACGATCGCGTACTGCGGCACGACCTCCAAACCATAGAAGGTTTGTTGGGTCCGAAGGGTGCGCGCGGCCGAGACGATCGCCGTGGTCTCGCCGCCCTCGGGCAAGGCGAAAGCCCGCCACGCGACCGGAAGTCGGTCGGACACCAAGACGGCCAGCCCCTCGGCGGCGCCAAGGAATATGCAGACCAGCTTTCTCGCACCTCGCGGGAAGCGGCGCTGCATGGCTGCCGCCCGCACCAGCGCGCACGGCGCCGGCTCGATCCGTTGCAGCCGCACGTTCCACTGGCTCAACGAGCTCAACAAGCCGTTGACGTAACGCTTGCGGCAGGCTGCCATGGTCGCTGCCTTGGACTTGTTGAACTCGTTCCAGTGCAGGTCGACGGTTAGGTCCTTGACGTTGATGTTCGGCGAACTGATTGCCTTTTGGAGAAAATCCTCGGGCGTTGCCGGACGCTCGCCGATCAGCGGACGGGTCACGAAGAAGAGCCGTGAGGTTGGCACGCCGATGGCGACCGAGATGCGGCGGCGCCGGCTCAGCAAGGGCGTGAGCAATTCAGTGACGGACGCCGCCCAATCGTCGCCCACGCACGGCGCGCGCGCGGAGATTGCCTCGACGGGCCCCAGGAGCGTGGCGGCCATCTGGCTCATCGCCACTTCATGCTCTCCCAGGTACAAGCCGATGGTCTTGTTCAGCGCAATCTTGGCGAACAACGACTTCATGACAGACGATCAGCCTCTCATCCCTCCGTACAAGGGCGCCTCGCTAATCTGCCTCCTCATCTCAGTACCCAACTCTAGGTTACGGAAGCCGAAGCACCGCGAGTTGGGTTAGGGTCCGTCAAAGAATAGCCTGATAGAACGCACCGGGGTGGCACGCCCAGAAAGGGCGTGGTGTTATCGGCGGATTGCAGGACAAAGCCC
>JBDKUC010000320.1:0-2338 GCA_039679885.1 Thermoguttaceae bacterium
ACGTGGCTCGATGTCTCCTCGCCCACGGGGCGAACGTCAACGCGAAGGATGCGAAAGGAGCGACGCCGCTGCTTCTGGCTCTCTGCCAGGGACGCACCGAGGCCGCGAAACTGCTGGTGGCCGCGGGCGCCTGCATGGTGAAGTTGCCGAACGGGCCGCACGACGCCACGCTTCACACGGCGATCGACGCAAACGATACGGCGTTGGCGGGCCTGCTTCTGGACAACGGCGCGGATGCCGAGCGGCGGGACGTGAAAGGGCAGACGCCTCTGCATGCCGCGGTCGCCAAAGGAAACGTCGAAGTGGCTCGCCTGCTCCTGGCTCACGGCGCGGACCCCGGCGCGACGAATTCGATCGGCATGACGGCCCTGCATTATGCGGCGGGCTTCGGCCACAGAGAACTCGTCCTGCTCCTCCTGGCCAACGGCGGCGACGCGGGCGCGAAGGATCGCGAGGGCAGGACTGCCGCGGATGTGGCCAGACTCCGCAATCATCCGGAAATCGCGGGTCTGCTCGCCGCGACGCCGGCGAAGAACGAAGGGACGGCCGCACTTCCATCCAGCCAGGCGAAGGCCGACGATCTGCACGTGGATCTGTCGGACGCCGCACGGATCCAACGCAACGTGACGATCCTGGTCCGGGACAATTCCGCCTTCGCCCTCGATCTCAACCGGCAGTTGCGATCCACGAGCGGCAACGTGTTCTTCTCGCCGCACAGCATCTCGACGGCTTTGGCCCCGATCTATGCGGCGGCCCGCGGCAAGACGGCCAAAGAGATGGCCGACACGCTTCACTGGTCGCTCGGCCAAGCCGACCTGCATCCGGCGTTCGGCTCGCTCCAGGCCGCACTGGACGCGATCGAGCAGGGCGGCAACGTCACGCTTCGAGCGGCCAACGCGTTGTGGCCGCAGCAGGGTCATCCGTTTCGACGCGACTATCTCTCGCTCGTGGAGACCCACTACCGCGCCACCCTCAGCCCGGTCGACTACAGCTCGCAGCCCGCTCGCGAAGCCGCGTGCGGCCGCATCAACGACTGGGTCGCCGACAAGACACAGGGCGTCATCCGGGACATCGTTCGGCCCTCGGACTTCACGGATCTCACGCGGCTGGTGCTGACGAACGCCATCTACTTCAAAGGGGCCTGGGCCCGCCCGTTCGATCCGAATAAGACGAAAGACGCGCCTTTCCATGTCACGTCCGAGCGATCCGTGCAGGCGGCGATGATGAATCGCGTCGCGGCGTTCGAGTACCTGGAGACCGCGGACCTCCAGGTCCTCCGGCTGCCCTATCGCGGCGACGAATTGTCGATGCTGGTGCTGTTGCCCAGGGCGGTCGACGGCCTGGCATCGCTCTCGGCCCGCTTGACCGTTCAGGACATCGATCAATGGAGGCGGAACGTCAGACAGGAGCATGTCGTGGTCTTCCTGCCTCGATTCAAGATCACATTCGCGACGGAGCTCAAGCCGGTCCTGCAGGCCATGGGCATGGTCGATGCGTTCCTCTGGCCGGGCGCGAACCTCGCCGGTTTCGACGGCGATCCGCGATCCTTCGCCCTCGACGCGGTGATTCACAAGGCCTTCGTCGACGTGAACGAGGAGGGCACCGAGGCGGCCGCGGCCACCGCGGTGGCTGTGAGGTCAAGCAGCGCTCCGCCTCCTCCTCCGGAGTTCCGAGCCGATCATCCGTTTCTGTTCTTCATCCAGGACAACCGAACCGGCAGCATCCTGTTCCTGGGACGCGTGGTCGATCCGACGTCGATGGGCGGTGAATAGACGCGGCAATTCACAACATCGCACCAAAAAGTACAAAAGATCGGCGTGTGGTTCCTTGACATGTGATTCCTTTCACTATAATATGCGGCTTTCCCGGCAAGGCCCGCGACGGTGGAGTCCGTTTGGCGGCCGCGCCCGGGCGCGTCTGGAAGGAATGGGGAACTGCCGATGGCAAGACAGAAGATCACTGTAGTCGGGGCCGGCAACGTGGGCGCGACGACCGCGTTCATCGCCGCCAATCGCCGGCTGGGCGAAATCGTGTTGCTCGATATCGTGAAGGGCTTGCCCGACGGCAAGGCCCTGGACATGGCCGAAGCCAGCCCGATCCAACTGTCGCAGCAGGACGTGCGGGGCACCACCGATTGGGCCGCGACCGCCGGCAGCGACGTGGTCATCATCACCAGCGGCGTGCCGCGAAAGCCCGGCATGAGCCGCGACGACCTGCTCTCGATCAACGCCGGGATCGTCCGCGACGTCAGTCGCAAGGTGGCGGAGCTCTCGCCGGACGCGGCGGTGATCGTCGTGAGCAACCCGCTCGACGTGATGGTTTACGTCGCCGGCAAGAC
>JBDKUC010000289.1:0-17564 GCA_039679885.1 Thermoguttaceae bacterium
GCGTGGTTGAGCTGAGCGTTGCAGCGTGATTCGCCGATTCAACCACGCCCTTTCAGGGCGTGCCACCCAAGGAGCGTGCCACCCAAGGAGCGTGCCACACAAGGAGCGTGCCGCTCACGCGCCGGCCGCGTCCGCCGCGTTCAAGGATTTCGAACCGCTCAGCAGCGGCCAGGCGAAGCCGTAGCAAGCGACCAGGGCGAAGCAGACCATCGGCACGAGGAAGCCGCGGGACATGTCGTACTGGTCGGCGACGGCGCCCATCAGCTTCGGCAGAACGGCTCCGCCCATGATCGCCATGACGATGAACGCCGAGGCCTTCTTGGCCCTGGCGCCGAGGCCGAAAATGCCCAGGGCAAAGATGGTCGGGAACATGATGGACATGAAAAAGTAGCTTGCGAAGACGCACACGGCCGAGAGCCAGCCGAGCTTTGCGACGACCAGAAGGCACGCGACGACGTTCAGCAGGCCGTAGAGGCCGAGGACCTTGTGCGCGGCGTACTTTTTCAGGATGCTGGCGCCGGTGTATCGCCCCAGGAGGAACAGCACGAATCCCATGGCGACGAGCAGCGAGGCACAGCTATTGCTGATGCTATGGAAGCTTTCATCGAACGGGAGCGATTCGGGATAGGCGTCTTGCAGCAACTTCCGATTGAGAATCGCCAGGTTGACTCGCTTGGGGGCTGCGGCCGCCGACTTGCCATCCACTCGTGTCTGTTGGGCAACTGCGCCCCCTTGGATTTCCTTCATCCGCTCCGTCAGCATCGCCTGCGTATCGGGTTTCAGTCTCACGCCGGCGAAAAGCTCCGCGTTGCCGATGACCTTGACCGGCTGGCCCTTCTTCTTGGGATTTTGCCGGACGATCTTGTTCAGGTCTTGCACCAGGGCGATGCGGATCGCGGTCGAATCGGCGTCGCGTCGGTAACTCTTCAAGGCCGCGCGGGAGTCTTCGGACAACTGACCGGCGATGAACGCGGAAACCGGGTCCGACTTTTGATTGAGCTTCTCGACGAAGGACGGCAGCTCATTGATTTGCGCCTTCGAGAAGGTGGTGTTGACCTCGATGCTGCGGGCCGGCGCGACGGAAGACCAAGAGGCCGGGATGGCCGGAATCTCGCCGGTCATGTAATTGATGAAGAAGCTGAAAATGCCGGCCTGGGCGGCGACGTAAAAGAACTGCGCAGCAACGGCCATGACAAAATGCGGGTGCGACCAGATTGAGCGCGACGCGCCCGGCGTCGCGTCGTCGAGATGGTAGTCGTCCTTCGCCTTGATGTCGGGCATGTCGGCGAAGTAGAAGACCACTGCCAAGACGGTGACGACGCCCGCGATGATCGCGTAAGGGATCCAAAGCGTCTCGCTGCCGGTGCTTTGGCCCGCGTCATCGGTGGAATAGAAGAAAGCCATTCCGATGAATGGGCCAAAAATCCAGCCGACGCTGTTGCACGACTGGGCGAGGTTGATGCGCGACGCCGCGAAGCGGGGCGATCCCAGGACCGTGGTGTAAGGGTTGGCGATCGTTTCGAGGAAGGTTAGGCCCGAGGCGATCAGGCAGACGCCGAGCAGGAACGCCCAGAATTGGGCGATATGCGTGGCGGGAATGAACCACAGACCGCCGGCAGCGACCATCATCAGACCGATGATGATGCCGCCCCGGTATCCGATTCGGCTGGCTAACCAACCGGCCGGGATGGACATCAAGAAGTAGCCCAGATAGTGCGCCCACTGCACATTCGCCGATTGGGCAAGCGTCAGGTTCAATTCCTCCTGAAAGTGCTTGTCCATCACGTCGATCATGCCGTTGCACGTTCCCCAGAGGAGGAACAGCGAGCTGACCAACAAGAACGTGAACATCACGTTCTTTCCATCGTCCGTAATGAAAAGGCGATTCCGCTCTGTGCTCATCGTATCCTCCGGTGGCGCCCCGACCTTGCGGGGCTCGGCTGGGTTCCCTCAGTCGCTGTACTCCGTGCCCCGAACTGGACGGACTAGGAAGTCCGTCCTACGGTGCAAATGCGCAACTTGTTTTGTGTGGCCTCCTCAGTCGCGCATGGCTCCGATCGAACGTCCGCGATACGCCCGCTGGCCGGCTAGCGTTGTGTGACGCCCTTCCACGAATCGGTGCGGAACGGCGAGGAGGGCAGACGCTCCTTGTTCGCCAGATTGGGCGTTGCGTCGTCGCGCCAGGCGTAGCGGACGGCGACCGGATTGGCGACGGCGTCCGCATGGACGACAACCGTGACGCCATCGATCGTGGCCGTTGCAGGCACGAACTTCTTGTCCTCGCCGGCGATCGTGAAGTCGCTGAGCGGCTTGTCGTCCAACGAGATCAGCCCGCCGCCGACAGCGTCGAACGCGAGGCGGATCTTGTCGCCCTCGACCGTCATCGACTTGTAGACAGGCCCGGCATAGACCTGCTTGCGGCCGTAGACCGTGGCCTCGGCCCAGAGGGCGAGCCGGCGTCCGACCTCTTGCTTGTTCGTCGGGTGGATGTTCTTCACGTCGCCGATGTCCATGGTGACGGCCAGGCCGGTGTTCGGAACCGACTTGACGGTCATCGCCTGCGCTTCCTGCAGTTCAGGGCAGAACTCGGGGTTTTGACCGGGATAGCGGAAGGGGGCGATCTGAACGATGCCGAACGGGAAGTCGCCTTGGCCCCAAAGATTGCGCCAGTCGGCGATCATCACCGGCAGCAGCGTGCGGTACTGATACGCGCGGCTGGCGTTCGACTCGCCCTGATACCAGATGGCGCCGCGGATGGCGTACGGGGCCATCGGGGCCAGCATGCCGTTGTACAGGCAGGCCGACTCGTTCTGCGCCAGCGGCTTCAGCTCGCGCTTCGTCGTCAACGCCTGGATGCTCGTCCAGAACTCGGCCGGCGTGCCGCCCCAATAGGCGCCGATCAGGCCGACCGGTACGTCCAGGTCCTTGTGCAGCTTTCGTCCGAAGTAGTAGGCCGCGGCCGAGAAGTTGGCGACCGTCTGCGGTTGGCACGCGGCCCAATTCGCGCACACGTCGTGGACCGGGCCGGGGGCTTTCACCTTCCGGACGTCAAACAGGCGGATTTCTGGGTAGTTTGCCTCGGCAATTTCCTTCTTTGCGTCGTTGCAGGTAGCGACGCCCAGCTCCATGTTCGACTGGCCCGAGCAGAGCCAGACTTCGCCGACCAGGATGTTCTTGAACGTGAGCGAGTCGCCGCTGGAACCCTTGACGGTCATGGTCAGCGGCTTGGCCGACGCGTCCAGCTTCGGCATCGTGACCCGCCAACGGCCGTTGTCGTCGGCCTTGGCCGTTTGAGTCTGGTCGCCCAGGGTCACGGTGATTGCCTCACCCTTCTCGGCCAAGCCCCAGACCGGGATGGGCTGATTGCGTTGCAAAACGCAATGGTCGCCGAAGATGGCCGGCAGACGAATGGCCGCGGAAGCCGTGGCGGCGAGCAGGGCAAAAGATGTGGCGAAGAACAACGCCCGTGACAAGTGTCGACGCATGGTTAGGGGCTAGGGGCTAGGGATTAGGGATTAAGGAGTTAGGGGTTAGGAATTAAGGAGTTAGGAGTTAGGGGCGAGGGGGCCCTCACCCTAGCCCTCTGCCGGCGGGAGAGGGGACTCCGCAGATCTGGCTACTCTCCTCGATCCAGCTCGTGTGCTTTGTCCGGCGTCGCTTTCTTCGCAGCGGGCATCGGCCCGAGCAGCTTCGCCAGCCACTGCTTGAGATAGGGGCCATCCGCGTCGAGCGACAGGACCTTTCCATCTTTGTCGACCAGGATCATCGTGGGAATGATCCGAACGCCATAGTAATCGAAGGCGGGGCTTGGCCGGTCGCCGTTGTAGACGATCGGCCAGGGGACCTTTTTCTCCTTCGCGTACGACTGAACGTCGGCCAGACGGTGGTCGGCGCTGACGCCGACGATCTCGAATCCCTTGCTGTGATAGGCGTCGTAGTACTTCCGGAGCCGCGGCATCGAGGCGACGCAACTGCCGCACCAGGTGGCCCAGAAGTCCACGAGCACCACCTTGCCCCGATATTTCGACCAATCGAACGGCGTCCCGTCAATCAGCTTGCCCTCGATCTTCATCGTCTTTCCGACCAGATCCAACCGCCGCGCCATGCCTTCAAAGATCTTTTTCTGGAAGGCCAACTGCGGCTCCTTGCTGGCGGCCAATGCCTTGGCCATGGCGGAGTAGGTGGCAATCGCCAGACGATCGTCGCCGGTCATTTCGGCCACTTGGCCGGCCACGAGAGCCACGTTCTTGTCGGCCAACACGGGCGGCGACTCTTCGAGGTACTTCACGACGTCCCCAACCGCCGATTTCACCTGCTTCTGCAACTCGGCCGAGGGCGTGCCCGACCGGGTTTCCCTCTGCAACTGATATCCCGCGAGGCGAAGGCCCCGCACGACGATGAAGCGGCGGACGAACCGGGCATGCTTCGGCTGGCCGGCCTTCTTCAACTCGTCGGCAAACGCCCCGAGCGTGACCGGGTCGTCGAGCAAGAACGTCTTCGCCTGCACCGCCAGCTCCCGGTCCGAATCGCTGGGCTTTCCCGCCAGGATCTTCTCGGCGGCCTTCAGAATCGCCTTGCGCTTACGCTCCATCGTCGCCTGGTCGTGGACCGGCGGCGGACCGATCCGCCGGATGTACGCCGCCAACTCCTTTTCCGTCCCTTCGGGCACGACGAACGGATCGCTCTTGTCCGCCGACTTGTCTCCGGCCTTCTCCGCGGAAGGCTTCGCCGACGGCCGGTCCTTCGACGCCGCCGGGCGATCCTCGGCCATCACCGGCCAGGCGGCCGACGCGGCAAGGCAAACAACGGTCAGCAGAATTCCTCGCATCATGAGAATCACGGCGCACCCCTGCGGGACTGAATGGTTGGGGATTGACGAGGACCCGCGGGCCCTCTCAAGCGGTTTTCACGTGGTTTTTTTGGGAGCCGATCGGCGTCAGGCTTAGCTCTCGCTCGGGCGCGCGGAGGCCGCCGATCTCCTGATGCCCGTTGCCGCCTTCCTGAACGATCTGCCATGCTTCGGCCGGCGTCTCGGCATAATGAATCAGGTCGAGGTCCTCGTCGTCGATCGTTCCTTCATCGGCGAGGAATTGGAAATCGATCACGCGGCGCCAATAGTCGCGGCCGAAGAGGATGATCGGAATCGCCTGCATCCGGCCATTCTGGCGCAAGGCCAGGGCGTCGAAGATTTCGTCCAACGTGCCGAATCCGCCGGGAAACGCCACCAAGGCCTTCGCCCGAAGAACAAAGTGCAACTTCCGTATGGCGAAGTAGTGGAACTGGAAGCAGAGGTTGGGCGTGATGTAGGGGTTCGGCTGCTGTTCGTGCGGCAAGCGGATGTTCAGGCCGATCGACTTGGCCCCGGCGTCATAGGCCCCGCGGTTGGCGGCCTCCATGATGCCCGGCCCGCCGCCGGTGACAACCACGTAGTCGCAGGGCGAGGGGCCCTGGGAACTGCTGGCGACCAGCCGGGCGAACTCCCGCGCGGCGTCGTAGTAGTGGCTTCGCTGATCGAGCTGTTTCGCGCGGGCTACGGCTCGCTGCCGAATTGGATCGTCTGGCGAAGCGGCCAGCTTCTGCTCGGCCTGTTCAAGTTGCTGCCGCGCCTGAGCCGGCTCGATGATTCGCGTGCTGCCGAACACGACGATCGTCGATCGGACGCCATTCTGCTGAAAATACAACTCCGGCTTGAGCAGTTCCAGCTCGATTCGCGCCGCCCGCATCTCGGGCTGGTTCAAGAAGTCGACGTCCTTGTAGGCGACGCGATAGCTGGGAGCTTGAAGGAGTTTTGAAAGGTTGCCGGTGGGATCGTCGGCCATGGCGGGGTCCTTGTTGCGCGATGCGTTTGCAACGATCATCTGTCTCGCGCCCCGCGCGTGAGGCTGGCCGAAACACGACCTCGCGCGGAGCATGAGGAGAATACGCGGAAACGCATCTAACGAAGCGGATTTTCGTAACCTATCACGGTTTCTAGGGCGAGGCAAGACTCACCCGAAGAAGAATCAGTCCCAACGTGAGCGCCATCAGCACCGCCGTGGCCGGCACGTGCAGCTTCGGCCACATGCGCCGGGGGGGCAGCGTCGCGACGGTCAGCACTGCCGTCAAGACGGCCAGCGACGCGACCGCTTGCCAGCCGAGGAATGCCCCGACGCAGACCAGGGCGGCGCCAACGGTCGGGCCGGGGGCTGACTTGCCATGTTCACCTTTCGGCGAGTCTGCTTGGTTTTCTTGGCAGGTTGACAACCTGCCGCACCAGTGGGCGACGACCGACCAAAGGCCGGCCAGCAGGACTCCAGCCGCCACGCCAGCGACGCCGTCCGCGACGCCGACAAGCCAAGGGGACAACTCGGATCGCACGGCCCAAGGCCAGCGGATCCCCCACGGCCGCAACGCAGGCCAGACCAGCGGCAGGCCAAGACCGATCAGGAGGGCGAAGCCGTAGAGCCGCAGCGGCGGCCGCTCGCCGTCATACTCGATCAGCGCGGCGCAAAGCAGCGTACACAGCAGCGCGAGGTGATACGGATACTGGACGTAGAAGGGCGTCTCGGCGATGACCGGCAGCACGCGGAGCGACAGGCTCTCGCCCGCCGAAAGCTCGAAGGAGGCCAAGACGCCGAACATGGCGGCCACCAGCGCCTCGATCGCCGGATAACGAATCGAGATCGGGCAATGGCAGTTGCGGCACCGCCCACGCAGCTTGATCCAGCCGAACACCGGCACGTTGTCGTACCAACGGATCCGCTCCTTGCAGCGAGGGCAATGCGACGGCGGCTTGCTCAAGCTGAGGCCCAACGGCAGGCGGTAGACCACCACATTCATGAAGCTCCCGATCGACGCGCCAATGGCGGTCAACCAGAGAACGATGATCCAGTGGGCCGTTTCGGGGGAAATCATGGGGAATGACGAAGTTCGAATGACGAATGACGAAGAAAGCACAAAATCCAAAGTCCGAAATCCGAAATCCGAATTCGAGCTTCGGATTTCGAGCTTCGGGCTTTATTCGTCATTCGTCATTCGTTATTTGGGCTTCTGCTCGTACCAGTCTCCGCGGAGCCAGTCGGTCAACAAGTCGATCTGGCGGGGGCTAAGCGTATTCTCGGCCGGCTTTGCGCTCGGGGCGTAGACGGGCATCCGATCGTTGTTCTTGCCATAGAACTGATGGTCGGCCGGGTTGCTGATAATGCCGGAGATCCACGCCGCCGAACCGTAGCCGGTCAGGACCGGGGCATCGCCGGCTCGCCCCTTGCCGCGGAAGGCGTGGCAGTCGGTGCAGGTGAAGGTCGATTCTCCACTCAGCAGGAGCTTCCTTCCCTCCTCGATCATCTTGGCGTCGCGCGCGTCGATCTCGCGTTGGGCTGGCAGTTTGGCCTCGGCCGAGACGGCCGCAATGACCTTGGTCAGATTACCCTTGTCTTCTCCCTCCAGCTCGCTCAGGTTTTGCTTCACCCAATCCGCCATTCGTTTGCCGCGGAACTTCGTGTTGCGAAAATACTTCGGCCCGTTGATCTGTTTCGGATTGAGCAGCCCGGCGAGCCATTGCCGGCTGGCGTAACCGGTCAGCTCCGGTGCGGTGGGCTTGTCGGTCTTGAACTCGGGCCCTTCGTACGTTTGGTCATGCACGTGGCAACTGGTGCACTGCTCGGCGAAGAGCCACGGTCCCTGCGTTTTCGGGTCGGCCTTCAGGAGCGTCAGCGCGCCGGTGGGCGGAATGCCCTGGTGTTCGGCCAGCTGGGCGACCCGCGCGGCCTGCCATCGTTCGACCGCGACCGCTCGCTGGAACGTCGGATCCTCTCGGTCTCTCCTGTACGAAGCGTAAGTCAAGCCGACCAGGGCCGCCACGACAACCAGCGTGAAGACGATATTGAACGCCTGCCCGAGCGGGCGTCGCCCAAGAAAGGGCATGGCCAGGACGATGCAGAGCAGGATTCCGGTGACGACAAAGATCGGGATGATCTCCCAGTGGCGGAACTGCTGCGAGAACTGGAACACGCCCACGAGGAACCATTCCGGTCTGGCCGCCGAGTAGATGTGGGCCGGATCGACGTCGGCCGGCGAGAGGAGCGGAACGCCGGCGGCAGGCGGCTTCACGCCATGCTGGAACGACAGTCCGAGAACGACGGCCAGGACGATGAGGCAGGCCACGCCGGCGCGCCACGCCTGAGCGGGCCAATAGGGCGTCGCCACGCCGCGGCTGGCCGCCAGCGTCGCGTTGGCTCGGTGCGCCAGGACGCTGCGAATGACCAACAACAACAGAAATCCGCCGGAGAACAGGCCGACGTGCAGGGCAAAGAAACGCGTGAGCGCAAGGCTGCCGATCGCCGGGCCGCCGTTGGCCAGTTGCTGGAGGCTGTCGCCGATCCAAGGCAACAGCGGGAGGAAGCCGGTCCGTGTGCTGGTTGCGGCGTAGCCGTTCTGATCCCAGTAGAGCAGATCGCCGGTGAGGATGGCCGCCAGGGCGAACAACGCCAGCCCGACGTTGGCCCAAAACACCAGCTCGCGCGGGGCGCGGCAGACGCCCGTCAAAATCTGCTGCACGATGTAAAGGAGGAACATCGCCAGCAGCACGTGGGCCGTGTAGTGGTGAATCGCCCGCAAAAGCCAGCCGCCGGTGACGTGGTTTTGCAGGTAGTAGACGCTTTCCCAGGCGGTCTGAGCGCTCGGGCTGTAATAGACCCAAAGGAAGAAGCCGGTGATGGCTTCGATGCAGAACGCGAACGTGATGGCGCAGGGCCACACCTTGCAAAAGCCGGCGCGGCCGGGCACCGGCAGGTTGGCCAGCCGGCCGCACGCATCGCCCAAGCCCGTCCGGTCATTGAACCAGTACCAGATATTCTTCATCCGAGGGCAACCTTCTCGCTGATGCCACCGCGGAAGGTCCGGAAGTCGACCCAGACCTCGTTACGGTTGCGGATTTCAACCTTCAAGCTGTCCATGTCGCGAGGGCTAAAGGACTTCTCCCCGTCGATTCGCTTGCCCGACAGATGAAACCGCGGCTGCAAGTGGCAGGGGCAGGCGAAGCACTTGGCCTCCGAATCATAACTCAGGGGGCAGCCTTGATGGGGACACATTGCCTGAAAGGCCACGGCGCCGTCGCCGATGCGTCGCAAGAACACCGCGCCGACCGGCTCGGCCGGGAAACGGGTCCACGCGTCCGTGCGGTCGGCGATCACCGGCACTCGCTGCGGCGTGCCGTCCGACGGCAGGGTGTCGAGGGTGGCCAACCGCTTCCACTGCCCGGCTTGGCCCTTCTGCCGCAACGGATTGAGGAACGTGGCGACGCCGACGGCCGTTGGAACGAGCACCGCCAGGCCGGCGGAGGCGACCGCAAGCGACTTGTGGAGAAAGCCGCGGCGATCGGTTACCTCGCCGGAGCAACACGCAGGGAGCTTTTTCTGCATGATCGTGCCCAATGTGCAACTATTAGCCGTTAGTGGTCATGGCCGCGCGGACGGCGTCGAGAATCTTCGTCCGGGCCGAGTCGAGCGGTTCAGCGAAGAAGGCCCCGGCGGCGCGACGATGGCCACCGCCGCCGAATTGCGCCGCCACCTTGGCGCAATCGACCTCGCAGCGGCTCCTCAGGCTGACCTTGAACCCGCCCTTGGGCTGCTCGACCAAGATCACGGCCATTTCGGTCCCGCCCACCGTAAGGGTCATGTTAATCACGTCCTCGCTGTCGGGCGGAACCGCGCCGGCCTGCTGGAAGTCGGCCTGTTCGAGCCAGGAGTAGATCAGGCGGCCACCGAGCTCGGTGCGGGCGTGGTTGAACGCCCGGCCGATCAGTTGCAGCCGGCCGAGGGTGTCCATCTCGTAAAGCTGCTTGTACAACTGGGCGGGCGCCACGCCGGCGTCCATCAGACGCGCGGCCAGCCGCAAGGTGTCGGCCGTTGTCGAGACGAAGCGGAACCAGCCGGTGTCGGTGGCCAAAGCGACGAACGCCGGAATGGCAATCGAAGCCGAGAGGGGCACGCCCAACTGGTCGATCGCTTCAATCGTGAGCCGGCCAGTCGCCTCGGCCTCAGGGTCCTTGAACAGCTCCGCGTCCAGATCGTCGCCGCCCTGGTGATGATCGATGACCACCTTCACGGCGTTGCTTTGCTTGACGACGTCGCCCATCGCGCCGAGTTGAGCCCAGGCGGTCGTATCAAGGATGACAATCACTTCCCGATCATCGAATGCGTCGGCGGCCACGTCTTCGCCCAATTGCTTGAGCACGTGATCCGGGTCCATGAATCGCAGGTTCGGCGGCGTAGCGAAGGCGTTGCAGATGCGGACGTCCTTGCCCAGCGTTTCCAGCGCCCGCATCATGGCCAGTTCGCTTCCCAGGGCGTCGCCGTCCGGCCGGACGTGCGAGGTCAGGAGGAAGCGTTGGTGCGTGCGGACGATTTCAACGAAACGGGGCCAAGGAATCATGGATCAGTGTTGATGAAGGAAGCGGAGGGGAAGCGGGTTGTCATGGGACGGGCTGGGAAACCCGTCCTACAAAGTGGCGGATTGAAGTTGGACCGTTCGGGCCACATCTTTGGCCATCTGGCCTAGCAACTCGTCGACCGAGACGAATCGTTTAATGTCCCTCAAGCGGGCTAGAAAGTCAACCTCGACCCGGTCTCCGTAGAGGTCCCCCTCGAAGCCGACGACATAGACCTCGACCTTCAGCCGGCCATCGCCAAAGGTCGGATTCGGCCCGAGACTGACCGCCGCCGGATACCAACGACCTTCGGCCATTGCCCGAGCGGCGTAGATTCCCTCGCCGGGGAGCAAGGTATCGATCTGATCGAGGTTCGCCGTGGCGTAGCCAATCTTCGCGCCCCGGCCGGCGCCCCGGACGACGACGCCGCGGATGCGATAGGGGCGGCCGAGCATCGCAACGGCCTCGTCGATGCGCCCGGCGGCCACGAGCGAGCGGATGCGAGAGCTCGAGACGATTTGCCCTTGGATCTCGACCGGCTCGGGCACCTCGAACGGCATCCGGGTCTCGGCGCAGAACTGCCGCAAGACCTCCACATTGCCTGAGCGGTTGTGACCAAAAAAGAAGTTCGGCCCTTCGACCATCGCCCGGGCGGCCAGCCGGCCCCGGACGATCCGGTCGAAGAACTGGCGGGCGTCGAGTTCCAACAGCGCGCGATCCGTCGGATAGACCAGCACGGCGTCGACGCCCAGGCCGGCCAGGATTTCGACTTTCCGCTCGGGCCAGACCAGCGGCTCGGGCGCCGCCTCGGGGCGCAGGATTCGCGTTGGCGGCGGGTCGAACGTGAAGACCACCGCCGCCCCGCCGACCCGATCGGCCATCGCGCGAAGCCGTTCGACCAGGCGAGCATGGCCCCGATGAACGCCATCGAAATTGCCGATCGCCACCGCGCCGCCGCGGAGCAAGTCGGGGAAGTCGGCGATGCTGTGAAGCGTGATCACGGTGAATGACAAAACCCGAGTGACGAATGACGAAAGAAATCCGAAATCCGAAGACCGAAATCCGAAGCTCGTTGTCCGACGTTCAAGCTTCGGAGTTCGAGCAAAGGACTTGTATTGTTCATTCGTTCTTCGAGCTTGGTCATTCTTCCTCACGGCGTTCTTGATCGACACCGCCAAGTTCGTGGATTTGGTCGCGCAGCCGGGCGGCTTCCTCAAACTCTTCGGCGGCGACGGCGGCGTCGAGCTTCTGGCGGAGGATCTCGATGGCCGTTTTTGGCCGTCGGGCGGCGGCTTGCTGCTCTTTGCTGATGATCTCGTCGCGCCAGCGTTCGAGGGTCACCAGCTCGGTGCATTCGTCGGCCCGGCGGCCCTGGTCGTATTCGTCGAGGAACTCGCGGATGCCATCGATGCCGGCCTCGATCGCCCGAAGGCCGTCCTCGTAGAGCCGTTGCTGGAGGAAGGGCGTGGCCACGGCCCGACTATGCATCAGAAGGACATACGGCCGCCACTGGTCGAACTGGAGCTTGTGGCGGTCGTTGCTGACGTGGTCCCGGACGAAGCCGAACAGCCGCAGGTTCCTCGCCGTGTCCCGGGCGCAAAGCTCATAGCGTTCCAAATGCCAAAAGCTGATGTAGCGATGGTAGTACTGGACGGCCTCGCGCCAGAGCTGGAGGCAATCCTGCTCGCTCAGCGTCAGCGGGTCCTCGTCCGGACGGCTTTCCTCGCGTTCGGCTTCGCGATGCTCGAAATAGTCGAGCCAGGACTCGAAACCCTCGGGCCGAAGCCCGTCGGGACGGCCGTCCATCTCCATCTGGAGAATGCCTAAGTCCAAGCGCAACTGGATCTTCTTGCGCCCGTCATCGCCGTCGATGACGCGCACGAGCACGCCGTCGGGCTTGAACTCCCATTGGCCGAGGATCGACGAAAGGTCGTTTGACATGCCGAAATTGTACCGGCACGGCGGGGGCGGGCGGAAGGGGACAAGGGAGAACAAAGCCCGAAGCCCGAAATCCCAAGCACGAAGCCCTAAATCCTAAATCCGAAATCCTAAATCCGAGCTTCGGACTTCGAGCTTCGGATTTCGGGCTTGGGGCTTTCGCCGTCATTCCGCGGCGTCGTGGCTGACCGGCTCCATCACTTTCGTGTTCCGGTCCACGGCCAGGACGATCGTCCGTTGCTGCGCACCGTCGTGGCTGCTGGCCACCACCGGAAGGACATGACGCCGGTCCGGCAGGTTGAAACGGACGGCGAAGCTCCCGTCGCTCCGCAGCCGGACGGGCTCGCCTCGCAGGGTGACATGCGCGCCGGGGTCCGTGACCCCATGAACGATCAATTCGGTGTCGACCTGGAAGTCGAAGGCGGCCTGATTGTTGGCTGCGGCCGCGCCCGGGCCGAATTGCAGGGCGGAAGAGTCGCCAATCGGCCGCTGAAGCTGCTCTTCGAGCACTTCTTTCAGGTCGCCGTTGGCCTCGGGCTGGCTATAGCCGCCGCTCATCGCAAAGATGCGGTCGCAATCCTGCGCCACTTCAACCCAATTCCGGTCGAAAGTGTCTGCCTCCGTCGCCGGGGGCGTGGTCACAACGTTGCTCCGGGCCAAACAATAGAATTTCTCGTCGCCAGCCCGATAGCCGATGTCCAACTGGTAGCTCTTGGGGGGGCTGTTGACGTCGATGTACCAGTTCTTCACGCCCCCGTGGATCTCGACGTCGCGGACGGCCAATCGGGCGGAAGTCGTCGTTCCGTCGTGCGGGACCTCGTAGAGCCGAAGGACGGGCTGCGCCGCGTGCCAATGCTGTCCCAGGGCGACCTTCGCCCGCTCGATCGTCTTCCGGCCCAGTTCCCAGTAGGCGTGAAGCCAATAAGGATCGCGAACCATGACGATCAGCCGGTCTTTCGACGGAGAGTCGCTGTCGTCGACGCTTCGGAAGGCCAAGTCCTTGGCTTCGGCAACTTTTGCGTGGATCTCGGCCAGCCGCTCGGCCACCTCGCTCCGCGGCTTGGCATGGTCGCCGCTGCCGTGGCCGTTGGTCTTCCGGTTTGCCGCAGCCCGGCCACGCCGGACCAGCGCGCGGACCAACTCGTCCTTGGTCATGGCGTGCCAACCGGGCACTTTTCGCTTCTTGGCCATCGAGGCCAGGTCTCGAACGGTTCGACTCTTGAGATCTGCTGTCGTTGTAGTCATTGCGACCCTCATCTACACGCTGGCACTGGCGCGGCCATCAGTAGCCGCGTGCCGTCGCGTACTGGCGTCGTCCGTGACCGGCAGGCTTCGTCACTGACTCGCACGGACAGTCTGCGGCTGCCGTGGTTCCACCCGCCGGGGCAGGCACTCGACCACGGGTCGAGCGAAGCGGGCGAACTGACTAAGGTTGATTGTAACCAAAACCGCCCTAAAACGCAACCATTTTGCCCGATTCCGCCACTCCGGCCGGGGCCCGGCCATGGACACAACTCGTTTAACAACCAACACTTGAAACGATTTGCCGCCCAACAATTGACAGCTAGCCGTTCGGTCGATACACTGGACCTGCTGGCACCCGTTGGAGCATCCCCGGCCGTGCCGAAACCACGCGATCGAATGCCCCCCCTTGTGGCCGCGATGCTGTGGACCTCGCGGATCACGAGCATCGCGCTCGAGATGGCCGTCCCAGGGCTGCTCGGCTATTGGCTCGATCGGCGGCTTGGAACAGGCTTGGTCCTGCTCCTGGTGGGCGTGGCGATTGGTTTCGCGACGGGCATCCTGAGTCTGATACGGCTGACGCGGGAGCCGCCCGACGATTCCCATGACCGGTGATCGAATGATGGTCCAGTGGCTGGTCAATCTACGGACGCGAGGCCTTATTACGCGTGGGATCGTCCTGGCCGCGGCAGTTCTCGCACTGCTGGCCGTTGTTGCGCCGGTCGCGTGGCGATTGAGCGGGGCCGTTGGCGTCGCGGCCGCGGCGGCGGCGGCCGGGGCGTGTCTCGCCGGCGCGGCCTCGGCCTTAGCGCTGAGCGGCCTGTTTCGGCAACAACGGCAGGCGGCGGCCCTGATGGTGACGGGCATTGCCGCACGCATGGGCCTGCCCCTAGCTTTGGCCCTGGCGATCCAGTTCCGCGGAGGTCCTCTGGCCGAAGCCGGGTTATTGTATTATCTTGTGGTGTTTTACCCGGCCGCGCTAACTGCGGAGATCGCCATGTCTCTGCCGATTGCGGGGTCTGCGGTTACCCCGCGGACCGACCCGCCGACGGCCGATGAAGGATGACGATGCCTACCGATCCGGTCCAAATCGCGGCCCATCACGTCCAGGACGCGGCAGAAATCGTTCTGCCGTTCGGGCTGAAGATCCCGCTGCCAAACATTCTGGGCTTCCAGGTGACGAAGCTCATGGCCTTGGAGGTGGTGGCCGCTCTGCTGATGGTCCTGATCTTCATTCCGCTTGCCCGAAAGATTCGCACGGGCAAACCGCCGCGGGGCCGATGGTGGAACGCGCTAGAGGCCACGATCCTGTTCGTTCGCAACGAAATGGTTCGGCCCGCCATTGGCGGCCGCGACGCCGACCGGTTTCTCCCGTTCATCCTCACGACCTTCTTCTTCATCCTGTTCTGCAACCTGCTGGGGCTGTTCCCCTGGCTTGGTTCGCCGACCGGCTCGATCAACGTCACAGCCGTCCTGGCCGTCTTCGCCTTCGCGGTCGTTGTCGGCGCGGGGATGAAGAAGCATGGCATCGCGAAGTACTGGGCGGGCCTGTGTCCGCCGATGGACGTGCCCAAAGTGATGGCCGTGGTTCTGATCCCGATGATCCTGGCGATCGAGATTCTCGGGCTGGTCATCCGCCACACGATCCTGGCCATTCGTCTTTTGGCGAACATGTTTGCCGGGCATCTGGTGGTGGGCGTCATCGTCGCGTTCATTCCGGTCGTGGTCGGATCGACGCTCTGGTACGGCGTCACGCCGGCGGCCGTCCTCGGGGCGACGGCCCTGAACCTTTTGGAACTGTTCGTCGCCTTCCTGCAGGCATACGTTTTTGCCTTCCTGACGGCGTTGTTCATCGGCATGAGCATCCATCAACACTAGGAACCGATGAGCTGCCCCTTCGCGGCCATATTAAGCTACAACGACCTCAATTTCTTTCACAAGGAGATTCGTTCTGTGAGCCAGTTGACGAAGATTGTTGCCACGTTCGCTGTTGTGTTCGCGATCCTTGGGGCGCCGGCCTTGACCCTGGCGGCCGCGACCGAGAAGCCGGCCACCGAGAAGTCGGCCGCGTCTGACGCCAAGGCCGGCGGCGAGAAGGCGGCGAACCCCGAGGCCAAGGCGGCCGCGCCCGCTCCGGCTAACGCCTTGACGATTCTGGCCGGAGCGGCCTTTGGCGCCGGCCTGGTCATGGTCGGGGCCGGCTACGGCATCGGCAAGATCGGCTCGTCGGCCGTCGAAAGCATGGCCCGGCAGCCCGAGGTGGCCAACAACATCCAGACCGCGATGATCGTCGCCGCCGCGTTGATCGAAGGAGCCACCTTCTTCGCACTCATCGTGTGCATTGCGAAGTAGCAACCGCCGAGTCGAAAGGCTTTGCACGATGTTCCGTAGAATCGTTCCATGCTTGCTGGCCGGCGTGGTCCTTGCGGCCACCGCCGGCGCAACGTTTGCCGCCGGCCACGAGGAGGGCAGCGTTTCGCTGAACCCTCTCTCCTGGCAGTATATCCAGGGCGATCTGGCCATCTGGACCGCGGTTGTCTTCTTCTGCGTGCTCGTCGTCCTTGGGAAGTTCGCCTGGAAGCCGATCGCCCAAGGGCTGGCCGACCGCGAGCAGGGCATCGCCGACCAGATCGCCCAGGCCGAGGCGGCCAATCAGCAGGCCAAGGACCTGCTGGCCGAGCACGAGCAAAAGTTGGCTGCCGCGGGCGACGAAGTCCGCGGCATCTTGGACCAAGGTCGCCGCGATGCCGAGCAACTTGGCCGCGAACTGCTCGAAAAGGCCAAAGCCGAAGCCAAGGCCGAACACGAGCGGGCCAAGCAGCAGATTGAGGCGGCGACGGCCACCGCCGTAAAGGAAGTGGCCGACCGCAGCGCACAGTTGGCCGTCGAACTGGCTGGCAAAATCGTCCACGCCAAGCTCAACGCCCGCGACCACGCCCAACTGATTGAAACGGCGGTGGCGGGGTTTGTGAAGTAGTGGAGAGTGGAGAGTGGAGAGTGGAGCGGGGAGAGGGGAGAGGGGAGAGGGACTAGATGACAGCCCACTGCCCATTGACAACTGACAACTGCCCACTGACAACTGACAACTGACAACTGACAACTGACAACTGACAACTGCCCACTGACAACTGCCCACTGACAACTGACAACTGACAACTGACAACTGACAACTGATAACTGACTACTGACTACTAGCCATTCATGCCTGAATCCACCGACATCACCGCTCGCGACGCCCGCACGGCGGCCCAGATCGAAGCCGACGTCGGCGTCGAGCATATCGCCGGCGTCTATGCGAAGGGTCTGCTGGCCGCCACCGAGCCGGCCGGTCAGACCGCGGACGTGATGGAGGAGTTCGACGCGGTGATGGCAGACGTCGTCGACCGCTATCCCAAGCTAAAAGCCGTTCTCGACTCCGGCCTCGTTTTGCCTGAGGAGAAGGAGGCGATGCTCGAACGGCTGCTCGGCGGCCGCGTCTCGCCCACGTTGCTCAATTTCCTCAAGGTCGTGGCGAGGCACGGGCGGCTCGACTGTCTGGACGCCATCCACTACGAAGCCCGCTTGCTGCACGATCACCTGCGGAACCGCATCCCCGTCACGCTGACGACCGCCACCGCACTATCGCCCGAGATGGTCCAACAGATTATGGCCCAACTCCGCGTCAAAGTCGGCGGCGAGCCGATCCTCAAACAGCAGATCGATCCCAGTTTGATCGGCGGCGCGGTCCTCCGCATCGGCGATACGATCTACGACGGCTCGGTCGCCAACCAACTCGAAAACCTGCGCCAGAGTATTCATCAGAGCACTGCCCATGAAATTCCAAGCCGACGAGATCGCTTCCGTTATCCAGCGGGACATTGACCGGTTGGCGGCCGGCCACGCCGGGGGCGTCGGACTCGACCAGGCGGCGCTCGGTGGTGGCAATCGGCCCGCCGCCGTCCAGCGGATTACCCAGCGGGTCGATCACGCGACCCAGCAC
>JBDKUC010000453.1:0-1974 GCA_039679885.1 Thermoguttaceae bacterium
CTGACAACTGACAACTGACAACTGACCCAGTCAGATCGCGAGACGGAGGTCGCGAGCTACTTGCTTGCGGTAGGTTTCCTTGTCCAAGACCTGCGATTCGTGCAGGCGGGTGAGGCGGCTCATCTTCAGCGTGTCGAAGAACGGCTTGAATCGCGAGATGGCCAGCTTCCGAAACTCGAGGTCGGGCAGCGCTCTGTCGTTCATCTGCGATCGGGCCCGTTCGAGAATCGCGTAGTCAACGCTAAGCCGCGAGACTCGCACCCGCTGCAACCGCGCGGCGTCGCCCGCCGACGCCGTCTCGGCCTCCTGCCAAAGCCGATTCGCCGCATTGAGCAACTGGTTCGTCAGGTGGGGGCTGTTCGTGTCGGCGCCGCAGCCAACGTGGATGTTCTTGCGATCGACGCGATCCTGGATCAGCGTGAGATATCGCCGAATGGGCCCGGCGGCGGCGCCGTAGTAGGCTTCGAGGAACTCGGAAATGGCGACGTTCCCGTCGTAGTTCGGCCTCCAAAGGCACTTGGCCGACACGTAACCGCCGAGGGCCGCCAACTCGCTGTCAGCCGTGTCGTGCGTGTCCTGCTCCATGACGCCCGTGACCTTGTGCGCGGCGAAGAATCGAACGTTCTCCACCCTCGCTCGCATGTTCGGGTAAGGGAGCAGGTATTGCAGGAAGTCCGTCGTGTAGTTCCAGACCCAAAGCCGAGTCGCGATCTTCGACCACCCCTCGAGGTCCTCGCGGAACTCACGGTTCTGCTTGCTGTCGCAGGTCGCCAGCGGGTGTGAAAAGCAGCACTCGATCGAACACAATCGGACGATGACGTTCCGCCGCGGCCGGATCGTCTTCGGCGGCCGCCGCGTCCATTGGTAGGCAAGCGTCTCGACCCTCTTGTCCGGAAATTGCTTCTCGGCCGCCTCTGCAACGCAATTGACCAGTCGCAGCACCGGCGCCATCTCGGACCCTTCCCGCTTTGAGAGCGCACGGCATTCCCTGCACTGGCAGCAGTCATACCAATCGTTCTGCGAGACAGAGAACACCGTCGCATCCGGTTGCCGCCGCATCGCCTGCAAAACTTCGTCCGTGCAGATGCGGATGACTTCGGGATTGGTGCAGCAGAGCTGCGAATGATTTTTCTTTCGTCGACCGAGAATCATCGAGAAATACTGCGGATGGGCGTCGAAGTATTTCTCGGGCGGAACCAGCCGATTGAACGTATGAACGAAGAATCCGTCGGCGAACCGAATCTTGCCGCCGTGCCGCGCGTCGAGACGAGCGCTGGCGGCGTTCATCCGGTTCCGGGCGCACCAGTCCCCGTCGAGACAATCGGCCAGAAGCGGATTGCGATACTCGAGGGCGGGCACCTGTCGGTCATTGATCGGCGCGACGATCAGCCGGGGTTGCTTGGGAATCCGACTCACCTCCGGCGTGAACCAACGGCAGCCGAGATGGTCTTCCAGGAATCCGTAGACGCCGTAGAGGTTTCCCCGCACCGCCCCGCCTGCGATGATCAGCCGGGAACGGTTGGTGCGGATGATGTAGCCTTCCGGACCGAGCGATGCGATTTCCCCGGCCAGATTCAGTTGCCTCAGGTGGGCGTTGTCGCCGAGAATGATCTCCCGATCGGACAATGGCTCGCGGTCGGAGAGGATCGGCAGCCTCGCCCCGCTGATCTGCTCAAGGAACTTCTGAAGCTCCTCCACGCCGTGCTTCGTCGAAGACGAGGCGTCGTCGGCCACGACAATTCGGTAGTCCGTCCGCCCGGCGTCGGCCAACAGAAGCCCTTGGGCGGCGACCTGGCCAGCCGCAGCCGCGATCCAACAACTCAACACCACCGTGACAGGGCGACGGAACATCGGGGACCTCTGCGGGCATGCGTGGCGGGCCAGCGACAGCCCGTCCGTGCCAATATAGCCGCAAGACGTCCCGGTTAACAGCGGTCCGCAATGCTTGCGAGTCGCTTTCGTTGTACGGAAGTC
>JBDKUC010000447.1:0-8017 GCA_039679885.1 Thermoguttaceae bacterium
GTCCACCCTGACCGCGATCGGCATGGCGGTGGCCGTCGGCGGCGTCGTCGCTCTGGTGGGAGTGTCCAGCGGCTCCGTCCGCTCGTTCAAGGCGATCTACCAGCGTATGAAGGTCTCGATCGTCGTCCAGCAAAAGGGCGCCAAGCAGCGGCTCACCAGCGCGTTGCCCGAAAGCTTGGGGCTCGAGATCGCGAAGATTCCGGGCGTCAAACAAGTGAATCCCGGCCTAGTCGACTACACCTCGCTCGAGGAGTTGGGCATCAGCGCCTTGGTCGTCCAAGGCTGGATCCCCGATTCGCCCATGATGCGGCAACTGAATATCGCACCGGGCGGGCACTGGATCACCGCCCAGGACAAGCGTGCGGTGCTGCTCGGACAAGAATTGGCCAGCTCGCTCAACAAGAAAGTGGGCGATCAACTTCCCCTGTTCGATGACGGCAAGTTCACCGTCGTCGGAATCGTCAAGAGTTCCAACCCCTACGAGTCGAGCGCGATGTGGGTCGCGCTGCCCGACCTTCAACGGTTCATGGGCCGGAAGGGACAGGTCTCCGGCTACACGATCGTCGTCGATCACCCGGAGGACAAGGCCGAAGTCCAGCGGGTCCGCGGCGCCATCGCCGCTCTCGGCAAGAATATCGACGCCCGGGACGCCGAAGAATCGGTCACCTCGACGACCGAAATCCGCTTTATTCAGGCGATGTCCTGGATCATCTCCGCCATCGCCATCATCATCGGCGCTGTCGGCGTGCTGAACACCATGGTCATGTCCGTCTCGGAGCGCACCCGCGAGATCGGCATTCTGCGGGCCATCGGCTGGCGCAAGGGACGCATCATGCGGATGATCTTGATGGAATCCATGGGCTTGAGCATCATCGGCGGCGTCGTGGGCACCGTCTGCGCCGTCGTCCTCACGCCGCTGCTGGGCAGGCTCCCAGCCGTGTCGGGCCTGATCGACGCGAATATCGCCAACCCCGGCATCATCGCTTTCGGCATCGCAATGGCCATTGTCACCGGCCTTCTCGGCGCCATGTATCCAGCCTATCGAGGCGCGCAACTCCAGCCGACGGAGGCCCTTCGCCATGAATAATCACTTCCACGAAACGGCCCTGTTCCGCACCGAGAACGTCTGCAAGTTGTATCCCGACGGCGAGGTCCATGCCGTCGAGGACGTTTCGATCAGCATCCGCCGCGGCGAGTACGTCTCGATCATGGGGCCCAGCGGCAGCGGCAAATCGAGCTTGCTCAACCTCATCGGCGCCCTGGACCGGCCAACCTCCGGCGAGATTTTTTTCGACGGCCAACCCTACTCGAAGATTCGCAGCCTCGACCGCATCCGGTCGCAGAAGTTCGGCTTCGTCTTCCAGTCCTTCTACCTGCTGCCAATCCTCACGGCGCTCGAGAACGTGCAAGTGCCGATGTTCGAGGGCCGACTGGGCGCCGCCGCCCGCGTGCGAAAGGCCAAGGAGCTGCTCGAACTGGTCGGCATGGACCACCGCATGAACCACATGCCGCAGAAGCTGTCGGTCGGCGAGCGGCAGCGGGTGGCCATCGCCCGGTCGCTGGTCAACGATCCGATCGTGATGTTGGCCGATGAGCCGACCGGCAACCTGGATTCGGTCTCGGCCGAGGGCGTGTTCGAGCTGTTCGCCCACCTGCACCGCGAGCAGGGCATGACCATTGTCCTGATCACGCACGACGAGGAGTTCGGCCAACGGGCGCAGCGGATCATCCATATGCAGGACGGCCACGTCCGTTCCGACATCTCCAGCGCGCACCGCCGGATCCGCACCCCCATGCCGCCCTTCGCCGTGTAGGCGGCTGCACCGGACGGTAGGACGGATTTCCTAATCCGTCCATCTTTCAAGCGGCGGCATCGGAGAACTTCTTCGTCGCCGAACGGGACGGGTTGGGAAACCCGTCCTACGCTGATCGGCTACCCCAGCACCGGCAGTGTCGGCAGCGTGGGGTGGCGGCGATGCTGGGCGGCCAGGTTGGCGACCAGCGCGCGGCACATCGACGTGACCGCCGGGCCCGCGATCGGGTCATCGAGAGATGCGGCGACGCGGCCCTGGTCGGCCAGGATGCGGAGTTCCGTTCGGAGCGGCAGCTCGCCCAGGAAAGGCACGTTCAGCTCGCCCGCCCGGCGGCGAGCACCGCCCGATCCGAAGATATCGTGCCGTGCGTCGCAGTTGGGGCACACGAAGTAGCTCATGTTCTCGACCATGCCGAGCACGTCGATGTTCACCTTCTGGAACATGGCCACGGCCTTCACGGCGTCGAGCAAGGCCACGTCCTGAGGCGTGCAGACGACCACCGCGCCGGCCAACGGCAGCAGTTGCGAGAGCGAGATGGCCACGTCGCCGGTGCCGGGCGGCATGTCCACAATCAGGTAGTCGAGGTCTCCCCAGGCCGTGTCGCGAAGGAACTGCGTCAGCGCGTTGTGAAGCATTGGGCCGCGCCAAATGACCGCCTCGCCCTCGGGCACCAGCAGCCCCATCGACAGCATCCGCAGACCGTCGACCGTCACCGGCTCGATCTTGTCGCCGATCATTTGCGGCGGCTCGTGGCAGCCCAGCAGGTGCGGGATGCTCGGGCCATAGAGGTCGGCGTCCATCAGTCCGACGCGGCAGCCGGCGCGCAGGAGGCCGAGGGCCAGATAGGCCGCGATCGAGCTCTTTCCGACGCCTCCCTTGCCCGATCCGACGGCGACGACCGTCTTGGCGGTCAGGCCGATTTCGCCCACCTTCTCCGGCCGGCGATCATGCGACGTCAGTTCCACGTCGATGGGAAGCCCGGGGAAGCGCGTACGGAGGTGGGCGAGCAACTCGTCCCGCGTTTCGTTCCACAACGGCGCGGACCAAGTGGTCAGGCCGAGCGTCACCCGCAGCCCGCGGTCATCCAGCTTCAGCCCGTGAATCTGCTCGAGTTGGACGACGCTGCGCCCGGTCTCGGGGTCTTTGAACTCGTTGAGCGCCGCGCGAACGGCCGCTTCGTTGGGTGGTGTATTCAGCATGATGTCGAGACCATTGGCGAGAGTGAAGCAACGCTTATCCGGCGGACGCCGGTACGAGCGACCATGCGTGTTTAGCGGTCGCCGGCACGGCGACCCGGTTCTTGTGGCGGGGCCGCCGTGCCGGCGGCCAAATGGAATCACGAAACGCGTCGAAACGTGATGTGCCGATGCCAGTGAGCGTCGTCAACCTCGGGGAAGTCGATGCGGCAATGGGCCCCCCGAGTCTCCTCCCGATCGAGCGCGGCCTGAATCATCAGGCGGGCGGTGGAAAGCATGTTTTGCAGTTCCCAGCCTGCCGGATCGACCAGCGGCCGAGGCAGCACGTAGCGGCACCAACGATCGATCGTCTCGAGCGCGTCGTCGAGCGATTCCTTGTCGCGGCGGACGCCCATATTCCGCCACATCAGGCTCTGGAGCGAGTTGCGGATGTCGGCCACATTGAGCGGCTCGGCCGGAGGCTTTGGCCAGGGGTTTTCGATGATCGAGGCCGTGAAATCGTCGTTGCGGCCGGCGGCCGCCCGCGAGGCCCCTTGGCCCGCCGAGACGCCGAAGACCGCCGCTTCGAGCAAGCTGTTGCTGGCCAAACGGTTCGCACCATGGAAGCCGCTGGCTGTCACCTCGCCGGCAGCCCAGAGGCTGGGCACCGCCGTCCGTCCCTCCGAATCGACCGAGACGCCGCCCATCATGTAATGCGCCCCGGGCCGGACGGGGATCCGGTCCCGCGTAATATCCAGATCGAACTCCGCGCAGACCGCGGCGATGCTGGGGAACCGCTTGCGGACCCTGGCCGGATCGAGATGGTTGAGCACCAGATAGACGTTCGGGTGGCGAGTCTTCTCCATCTGCCGGACGATCGCCTGGCTGACGACGTCGCGCGGGGCCAGTTCGCCGCGCGAGTCGTAGTCGGTCATGAAGCGGTAGCCGTAGCGGTCGACGAGCCAGGCGCCCTCGCCCCGGACCGCCTCGCTAATCAGGCTGCGGCTGCCGCCGGCGATGTAGAGCACGGTCGGATGGAACTGGACGAACTCGAGGTCTCGCAGCTCCGCGCCGGCGCGATAGGCCAAGGCCATGCCGTCGCCGGTGGCCACGGCCGGATTCGTCGTCTCGCGATAGAGCTGGCCGGCGCCGCCGGTGGCGAGGATCGTCTCTTTGGCCCAGATCATGGTCTTGCCGTGCTGCTGGTTCCAGACCAGCGCGCCGCGACAAACGCCGTCGAGCGTCAACAGATCGATCGTGAAGGTGTTCTCCCAGACATCGATATTGGCCGCGCCGCGCACGCGCTCGACCAGCACCCGCATGATCTCTTTGCCCGTCGCGTCGCCGAAAGCGTGGGCGATGCGGTCGCGGCGGTGCCCGCCTTCGCGTCCCAGAGCGATCCGCGTCCCCTCGCGGTCGAATTGCGTTCCCCATTCGACCAGTTCGGCGATCCGGCCGGGGCCCTCGGCGATCACGCGCTCGACGACGGCCCGATTGCAGAGCGATCCGCCGGCGACGAGCGTGTCGGCGACATGCTCAGCCACGCTGTCGTCGGGAGCCAGGACGCTGGCGATGCCGCCCTGGGCATACGCGCTGTTGCACTGCAGGGCTTCTTGCTTGGTGGTGACGACGACCGACAACGACGGGTCGACGGCCAATGCCGCCCGTAGACCGGCCAACCCGCTCCCCACGACGAGCACGTCGGTGAAGAAGTGCGGCACCCGCTTCGGGTGGAACGGGACGAGGTATCGTGGGAACGCTGGGGACATTCGGGGAGTGCACATCGTGAATAGATTCAGTGTAACAGGGTTTCCGGCGCTATTCCAGCGGGGCGGCCGGCCCGCGGCCGACTCGGTGCCTTCACACTAGCCCTCCGCGGGGAGCGCCTGTAACATATTCCGGCTTCCCATACGCGCGGTGACTTGGTACACTCAGGGATTCGCGTAAGTTGATGTCCCCCCGCTGGAGTTCAAGAGCGATGGCGAAACCGCACCGTCCTGTGAAGAAGGCCAACCACGGCAAGCGTCCGGCGAATGCCCGCAGTCGCAAGACGCGGCGTCACTTGGTTCGCACCTAAGCCTCATTTTTCCCCGGGCCGCGGCAGTAGCTCGTTCCCTGTCGACGCAGGTCGCAGCGATCGGGCCGAGGGCCGTGGGCCAACATTGTGTCCCGATTTCCTGTGGAGTCCCGGTTGTGGCAAGAAACCTGATCCTCGATTTCGGCGAGTATGACGTAAACCACCTCGTGGCCGACGTCGAGACGATCCGCAGCTACAACCCGCAGCGCTTCGAGATGGAGCAACTCACGGCGATCTGCTTTGAGGACCGGGAACGGAACATCTGCGTCGGCTACAAAGACCTCCGCCCGGATGAGTTCTGGGTGCGCGGCCACATGCCAGGCATGCCGCTGATGCCCGGCGTCATCATGTGCGAGGCGGCCGCCCAGTTGTCGAGCTATTACAGCCACAAGCACAAGCTGATGGAGGGCTTGATCGGCTTCGGCGGGCTGGAAGACGTGCGGTTCCGCGGCGTCGTTCGTCCCGGCGACCGCTTCATTATCGTCTGCCGCCTGCTGAAACTCCGCCGCTCGATCATGACCTGCGAATTCCAATGCTTCGTGAATCAGAATTTGGTTTGCGAAGGCATTCTCAAGGGCGTTGCGTTGCCGACGGACCAGCTCACCTCGAGCGACGCCGGTCAGTAGGACCGCGTTGAGCTGGCTTGGCCGGCTCGGCGAGACGTTTACGATCGTCAACGGACTGTTTCCAAAACGCCCTCCGTCCTTCTCGTTTCTGGCCTGAAGGCGGTACGGCTCAAGTGGCCTCGCCTGTCCACTTTTCGTCCTTACGAGCCGTGTCGGCCGCCTCGCCGCCCCCTGAGTGGCTCTACTCGCGATCGCGACCACCCCTCCGCAGGGCTGTTTTCCGGGGCATGGCGGGCCTCGGGCATGGATTTTGCTTGCGGTATTTGCAGAAGCCGTGCATATATGAGACTATGCAACGCTTCGGGAGGGCCCGCGATGCTCTGGGCCAGCATCGCTCCTGTCGCAGGGCCACGCGACACGAGCCGCCCTCTCGCCACTCTTCCAATCCCTTGCCGGAACACAGCAATGCACAGATCCCACGTCGGTCGGCGTTCCAAGGTTTCGCGTTCCTCCTCCCGCACTCGGCTGCCCTCGCGGGGAAGGTTCGAAATGCTCGAGCCGCGGTGGGTACTCTCCGTGGCCCCGACGACAGTCGGCATCGGAGCGCCGGTCCTCGTTGCGTTTGAGGATCCGACGGCGGCCGCCGGAACGACCTACACGGCCCACAGCGACAACACGGCCTTGACGGCCACCGTGCTGAAAACCACCGAAATGTTGAAAATGCAGGTCCATTTCGTCGGCGCCGACGGCTCGACCGTCAGCGGCGAAATGGATTTCCTCCTCTTGGATGACTATGCGCCGAACAACATCGCCCACATCACGACGCTGGTCAACCAGGGCTTCTACAACAACGGGTCGTTCCACCGCATCATCGAGGACTTCATGGACCAAGGGGGCGACCCCTTGGGCACCGGCAGCGGCGGCAGCGGCACGAACGGCGCGGAGGGCGACACTCAGGACGACGAATTCGACGTCGACCTGCGGTTCACCTCCTCCGGCATCCTGGCGCTGGCCAACCACGGAGCGGATACGAACGATTGCCAGTTCTTCGTCATGAACGACGCCTATCGTTCGCTCGACTACGGCTACACGATCATCGGCAAACTGGTCGCAGGCGACGACATCCGCCAAGCGCTGGCCGCGGTCCCGGTCGAGAACAACGATTCCGGCGAAGCCAGCAAGCCGGTCAATCCCGTAACGATCGATTCCGTGAGCATTGTCACCGACGTGCAATACGGCGTGCTGATGCTCAAGTCGGCGGCCGACGCAACGGCCGGCCAGACGGCGAATGTGACCGTCACGGCGAGCGACGGCTCGGCCGTGCTGATTATGGCCAGCGACGGGAGCACCCAGACGTCGGTCAGCACCTCGCTGACCAGCGACACGCCATCGACCAACGACCGTCCGGCGTTCATCGAGGACACGATGCCGGACATCCGTATGGCGACCACCGGGCCCACAGCCCATCCGGTTTCCTGGGATGTCGTCCCGATCCCAGTCCAGGAAGGGGACGCGGGCGTTGCGCTGGCCTACGACGCAGTCGTTTCGGACAGCACCAACATCACCGTTTCCGCGTCCGGGACGAACGCCACCGATGGCGTCGCGACGATCCAGGTCAACAACAGCGTCGTCGGCGTCTACACCGTACTTGTCGGCGTCCGGCGCGATAGCTCCACCTCGGGCAGCACAAACTTCGATACGCAATGCGTTGCCCTCTTTGTGGCGCCGACGACGCCCACCTCTCTGAGCGTGACGACCGCGGACGTCACCAATGGCTGCACGACCGCGATCAGCAATGGATTGACCTTCCATGTCACCGGCGTCACCAGTGGCATGACCGTGGGGATTTTCGCTGACGACGGCTCCACGCCGATCGGCACGGCCGTGGCGACCGGCGACACGATTGACATTCAGACGACCGTGGCGGTGACGGACGGCCAGCACACCTTTACGGTCAAGCAGTACAAGCACTACGACGACACGCCCATCGGCATCACGTTCAACGAAGGCACGTCGAACGAAGTGAAGTACGGTTACACCCGCACCGTCGCGGCCGGCGAGCTCTATAGCGACGCTTCGGAAAGCACCGTCACGTTCACCGTGGATACACAGCCAAAGGCGAAGTCGGAGTTGGCCAATGTAGGGATCAGCGGAAACGAAGCGACCTTCAAGGTGACGTACAACACCCCAGTCACCGCGGCGACGATGACGCGCTCGACGATCGACGACAACGACATCGTGGTGACCGGCCCCAACGGCTTCAGCCAACACGCTACGCTGGTCAGCGTCTTGCCGGACTCCGACGCGCAGTCCTTCGTGGCGACCTACCGCATCACGACTTCCGCCGAGACCTTCGACTTGGGCATGTACACGGTCTCGCTGCAG
>JBDKUC010000132.1:0-1554 GCA_039679885.1 Thermoguttaceae bacterium
GCAGGGTGCGGGACAAGACGGCTACGACGGTCAGGGAGGTCAATGACCTGACGGAAGCGGATCGCGTCGCAAGCGTGATCAGCGATGAGATCGTGGAGTTGGGATGGAGGTCGCGGCATCGCACGCGTCCCGACCACACCGTGCGACTCATCTGCGTGGCGGTCAAGCCGCACGAGAGCTACCGCGGCATGCAGGGGCCCCATTGCGACGGGGTGCTCCGTCTGGTGACCAATCGCCTTGATCTGCCGGCCGAACTTGTTGCCGAGATCTATCGCCTGCGGTGGGTGATCGAGATGTTCTTCCGCACGTTCAAGCAGCTCCTCGGCTGCAGGCATCTGTTCTCCGACAAGCACAACGGCGTGGAGATTCAGGCGTATTGCGCCATGATCGTCTGCATGCTGATCCTGATCTACACCGGCGAGCGGCCGAACCGGGCGATGTACCAGATGGTCTGGTACTACCTGATCGGACTCGCCAGCCTCAAAGAACTCGAGGCGTTCATCAAATCACGCAAGTAATCCGCGCTGGCGCAGCCACGGTCTCGTCGGCACGTGGGGTTCGTCGCTGCGCAGTGGAGGCCTTCCTCGACGTTCCATCGGGAGGGGGTGCCCGTGCCCTCTCGGCGGGCTATGGAAGCAAGCGCAGGCATGGATGCCGAAGCGCAGCGGACATGCAGTGAGCGGAGGCCTCGGAGGGCCGCAGCGAACGTCCGCCGGGAGGGCATGGGCACCCCCGACCCACACGACGGCCGGATATCGTGCCGAAGCTGTAGACAAACGCCTGCCGCCGGCTGGCGGAACCTGCCGTGCCGAACAGGATTGCCAGGATGGGCGCAGCGAACGTCCGGCGAGTGGGTACGGCCAGCCCCTCGTGCACTACCCACGGCGTCACGCAACGGCGTCACGTCGCCAGCCAGACTGCGTGCTTGAAGCTGCGAAGCCAGGTGAGTTGTCGCTTGGCGAGTTGGCGGGTGCGCTGCTGGATGCGACGGATCGCTTCGGTGCGGTCGATGCGGCCTTCGATGAGGTCGATGGCTTCGGTGTAGCCGGCGGCCTGGCGGGCCGTGGGGCCGATGCCGCCGGGGGCCGCAAGGGCGGCGCGGGTTTCGTCGACGAGGCCGGCGGCGAACATCTGCTCGACGCGACGGTCGATGCGGTCGCGGAGCGCGGCCCGTGGGATGTCGAGGACCAGGAACTGCGAATCGAAGACCGGGTGCGGGGCCGGTGCGAAGGCCTGAGAGAGCGGCCGTGAGGTCGTCTCGGCGACCTCGAGGGCCCGGATGATCCGCTTGGCGTCGTGGGGATGGATCCGGGCCGCAGCGGGCGGGTCGATCGTGGCGAGCCGGGCGTGGAGCGCGGCGAGGCCATGGGTCGCGGCTTCGTCGGCCAGCCGCTGCCGCAATTCGTCGTCCGCCGGAGGGAGCGGGGCGAGGCCGTCGCGGAGGGCCCGCAGGTAGCGGGGCGAGCCACCGACGAACAGGATGCGGCAGCCCCGCGACCGGCAGTCGGCTACGGCGTGGGCGGCGGCGGCGAGCCAGAGGGCCACGCTGAAGGG